>JAKFVP010000062.1 GCA_021732175.1 Bradyrhizobium sp. | reverse complement strand
GCGCATCGGCGCCGGCGGCGAAGAACCGCTCGCGCAGCCGTTCGCGATGGCCGAGATAATGCGGCTCGTCGGCAGGCTTTTCCTCGGGCTTGGCAGGCGTGCGGGACATCGGCCCCTGAGCATGCCGTGCCGCGCAGCTTTTGCAACTCTGAAGTGTCTGGTGGATCGTCCAAATCAGGCGGGAAGGGCGTCGGGCCGAAAGCATGCCGCGCTGTACGATCGGCCGACAGTCGACTTTAGAAGGAAAAAGGACGCCGCGTTGCCGCGGCGCCCCATGGTCGCTTCTGATCCGCCGTGAAGCTCTCAGGCCTTCACGGCCGCAAAGGCATAACCGTTGCCGTCCTTGGACAGCGTGCCGACATTCGGGAAGCCGAAATGATAGCCTGCGATCATGCCCTTCTCCGCGATGACGCGATCGTAGAAGGCGCGGCGCGTCGCTTCCGCTTTCGGCCCGTCCGCATCGAACCCGGAGAACATGCCGGGGTTCTTGACGAACAGCTGGTAGATGCCGGAGACGTCGCTCTGGATGTAGAGCTGCTGTCCGCCCGAGGCGACCAGGAAGGACATGTGGCCGACGGTGTGGCCCGGTGTGGCGATCGCCTTGACGCCGGGCGCGAGGTCGGCGCCGTCAACATACTGTTTGATGTTCTTCCAGGTCGGGAAGGTGGCCTGGATCCGCTTGATGAACGGACGGTTGGCTTCCGGTACCTTCTCCACCAGCGCCGGATCGGTCGCGAACTTGAACTCGACCTCGGGCATCATGATCTCGGCGTTGGGGAAGACCTGCTCGCTGGTCTCCTTCACCCACAGGCCCGAAATGTGATCGGGATGGAAATGCGAGATCACGACGGTGGAGACCGCTGCGGGATCAAGACCGGCCGCCTTCATGTTGTCGGCCAGCTTTCCGACGGTCCCAGGACCGTTGGCGCCGAAGCCGGTGTCGAACAGGATGACCTTGCCGCCGGTGCGGATTGCGGTGACCGTAAAGGGGTTCTCGATCTTGTCGGGGCCGATGCCGGCGGCGGTCAGCGCTTTTTTGACGTCGTCGAGCGAGGCGTTCTTGACCATGGCTTCGGTGACCTGGCGTTCGATGCTGCCTTCGTGCAGGCTGAACACTTCGATGTCGCCGACCTTGTATTTCAGGCTGTCGGCGGCGCGCTGCGCCTGTGCCGCGCCGATGAACGAGACCGGGCCTTTCAATCCGAACACCAAGCCTGCCGCCGTGCTGCCGAGAACCAGATCGCGTCGCGAAATCTCGAACATCGTTTCTCTCCCTGTAGATTGATCCTGAGGTTGATCCTGCCCGGGCTCTCGTCGTGCGGAGAGCGCCCACGCGGGTTCTACCCCGGCGCATGCGAGCTATTCCGCGGCAATCAGCGTTGGCTGACAGTCACGTTGACGCAGGGAGCAGTGTTCGATTGAGAATAATTCGCAACAGGGCGCAGGCGGCGTTGAACTTACACCGCCACCCAGGGCTTCTCGCCCGCCCGCTCCGACAGCGTGAAGATCTCGACGCCGTCGGAAGTGACGCCGACCGAGTGCTCGAACTGCGCCGACAGCGAGCGGTCGCGGGTCACGGCGGTCCAGCCGTCGGACAGTATCTTCACATGCGGCTTGCCGAGATTGATCATCGGCTCGATGGTGAAGAACATGCCGGGCTTCAGCGGCACGCCCTCGCCGGGGCGGCCGATATGGATGATGTTCGGCTCGTCGTGGAACAGGCGGCCGAGGCCGTGGCCGCAGAAATCGCGCACCACGCTCATGCCCTGCGGCTCGACGAAGCTCTGGATGGCGTGGCCGATATCGCCGGTGGTGTTGCCGGGTTTCACCGCGGCGATGCCGCGCATCATCGCTTCATAGGTCACCTCGATCAGCCGCTCGGCCTTCCGCGCGATCGGCTGGATCATGTACATGCGGCTGGAATCGCCGTACCAGCCGTCGACGATGAAGGTGACGTCGATGTTGACGATGTCGCCTTCCTTCAAGCCCCGGTCGCCGGGCATGCCGTGGCAGACCACGTGGTTGATCGAGGTGCAGGTCGAGTAGCGATAGCCGCGATACATCAGCGTCGCAGGGTAAGCGCCGTGGCTGAAGGCGAAGTCGCGCACGAACTCGTCGATGACCGAGGTGGGCAGTCCTGCCTTCACGATGTCGGTCAGCTCATCCAGGCATTTCGAGACCAGCGCGCCTGCCTTGCGCATGCCGGCGAAGGCCGCGGGCCCATGCAGCTTGATCTGGCCGGTCTTGCGCAGGGAGGTATCGGTGGCTTCGACGTAATTCATGTGGGGCGTGCTTTGGCGGGTGATTTGCGAATTAGCTATCTAATTTAATGATTGGCGGGCCCGGCGCAAGCCGTGGTTGCTGCGGGGAATCGCCCAAAATCAGCTCGGAACCTCCACGACGGTCTCCACCGGAAGGGCCCCGCCGCGGACGCGGATTTCGCGCACCGGATAGGGCACGCGGATGCCCTCGCGCTTGAAGGCCTCCCACAGCGCCAGCATGACGTCGCTCTTGACGCCGTCCATGCCGTCGGGGTCGGCGATCCAGAAGGTGAGAGAGAATTTCATGCCGGCTTCGGCAAACTCGGTGAGCAGGCAGTTCGGCGTCTTGCCCTTGGTGGCGCGCGGATGGGCGGCGGCGATGTCGGCGGCGAGCTTGCAGACCAGCTTCGGGTCGGCGTCGTAATTGGTGCCGAAAGCGATCTTCACCAGCGTATTCTTGTCGGTATAGGTCCAGTTGACGACCTTCTGCGTCACCAGGTCCTCGTTCGGGATCAGGAATTCGCGGCCGTCGCCGGCGGCGACTGAGATGTAGCGCGTCTTCATCGCGCTGATGCGGCCGGTGTTGTCGCCGATGGTGACGAGGTCGCCGGGCTTCACCGACTTGTCGACCAGCAGGATCAGGCCCGAGATGAAATTGGCGACGATCTTCTGCAGGCCGAGGCCGAGGCCGACGCCCACCGCGCCGGTGAACACCGCCAGCGCCGACAGGTTGATGCCGACCGCCGACAGCGCAATGACGACCGCCACCACCATCAGTCCCATGCGGATCATCTTGACCAGCAGGACCTGGATCGAAGGCGTCAGGTCGGACGAGCGGTTGATCCGGCTCTCGGCGAAATTGCTGGCGATGTTGGTCAACCAGACGGCAACGATCACCAGTGCGCCGGCCTTGATCAGCAGCAGCGGCGTCAGGCGCAAGTCGCCGAGCACGATGGCGTAGGAGTCCAGCAGGTCGATCGCGCTGTCGAGCTGGCCGATAATGGAAAGCGCCGCTACCGTCCATGCCGCCAGCGACACCACCCTGACGATGAAGGCGTTGCGGATGACCGAGGTGATCAGGCGGATCGCCAGCCAGGCCAGCGCGAGCTTGGCGGCGACCACGATCAGGTAGCTGCGGCTCGGCCATGTCATGTGGTACATCGCCACCCGCTCGACGATCATCAATATCGCGAAGATCGCCGTGGAGGCGCTGAACACCATCACGCGGACGAAGTGGCGCAGCGGCAGCGGCCAGCGCATCGCCAGCGACGACATGTCGACCTGGGAGCGGATCGCGCCGTCCGCCGCCCAGGCGATACCGGCGGTGGCCAGGATCAGGCCGAATTGCAGATAGAACCATGGCGAGGAGACCTCCGCGCCCAGCGAGCGCAGGAAGGTCTGGATCGATTCCACGATCTGGTTCACGTCCATCGACAGGAGTTCGCTGGCTTGGCTGGTCTGGGACATCGGCTTTGATTCGACTGGCGGGGAGAATCTCACAAGGAGGGCAGCCGGACCATCGATACTCCACAATGGAGATGTCGATTTGGGCCGGAAAACACGGTCAGATTGCCGCTATCGGGCAGAAGGGGGTTGGCGCGCAAGTGTGGCGACGATAAGGATGCAATTGCAAGTATTTGCAATGATTTGACAGGACTGATGGCTTCTCTCGACTCGGTCAGTATCGCAATCCTTCTGGGCGCGGTCCTCGTGATGGCCGGCATCCTGTCGAGCCTCCTTGCGCTCCGCTTCGGCGCCCCCTTGCTCCTCGTCTTCCTCTTCATCGGCATGCTGGCGGGCGATTCCGGCCCCGGCCAGCTTCAGTTCGACGACGTCCGCACCACCTATCTGGTCGGCTCGGTGGCGCTCGCCCTGATCCTGTTCGATGGCGGCCTGCGCACGCGGTTCCAGAGCATCCGCGCGGTGCTGGCGCCCTCGATGGTGTTGGCGACCGTGGGCGTGCTGCTCACGGCGCTGCTGACCGCGCCGGTCGCCAAATACGTGCTCGACATCTACTGGAGCGAGGCGCTGCTGATCGGCGCCGTGGTCGCCTCGACCGATGCCGCGGCCGTGTTCCTGCTGGTACACACGCAAGGCTTGCGCCTGCGGCCGCGCGTCGGCGCGACGCTGGAGGCGGAATCCGGCACCAACGATCCCTTCGCGATCTTTCTCACCGTGATGCTCGTCAAATTCATCTCGATCGGCGAGAGCTCGGTCGCCGAAGTCGCGATGGAGTTTGCCCAGGAAGCCGTGCTCGGCACCGCCATCGGCGTGGTCGGCGGACGGCTGGTGGTAATCGCGCTCAACAAAGTGGCGCTGCCGCAGGGCCTGCACGCGCCATTCGTCACCACGGCGGCGCTGGTGATCTTTGGCTTCGCGCAGATCGCGCATGCCTCCGGCTTCCTCGCCGTGTATCTGGCCGGCATCATCATCGGCAACCGCCCGACCCGCGCGCACAACTCCGTCGTCGCCTTCCTCGATGCCGCGACCTGGCTGGCGCAGATCGTGATGTTCGTGCTGCTTGGCCTTTTGGTGTCGCCGAACCGTCTGCTGGTCAGCGTCGGGCCTGCGGTCATCGTGGCGTTCGCGTTGATGATCCTGGCGCGGCCGGTTGCGGTGTTCCTGTGCCTGGCGCCGTTCCGCTTCAACTGGCGTGAGAAGGTCTTCATCGCCTGGACCGGTCTGCGCGGTGCGGTCGCGATCTTCCTCGCCTCGATCCCGATGCTGGTCGGGCTCAACAAGGCCTATCTCTATTTCGACGTCGCCTTTGTCGTCGTCATCATCTCGCTGCTGTTGCAGGGCTGGACACTGGCGCCGGCGGCGCGGCGGCTGCATGTGGCGCTGCCGCGCGTCGACCGCGGTCCGCGGCGTGTGGAACTGGACTTGCCGGGCCAGCTCGAGCAGCAGCTGGTCGGCTATCCCGTGCGCGCGAAAAGTCTCTACTTTCGCCGCGGCCTGATCCCGTCCTGGTCGAAGCCGACATTGGTTATCCGCGACGAACGCATCCTCACGCCCGCGGAGGCCGATCCGGTCGCGCCCGGCGATTACATCTATCTGTTGGCGCCGCCGGAACGGGCCGAGGCGCTCGACCGCTTCTTTGTCGACATGGCGCCATCAAGCGCGCCCGATCCGCATCTGCTCGGCGACTTCATGGTATCGGGCGAGCACACGCTGGCCGAACTCGCCGAGATCTACGGCGTCAAGGTCGACGAGGCGCAGGGCAAGCTGACGCTGTCGGACTATTTCGACGTCCATCTCGACTATGCGCCCAAGGAAGGCGCCGAGCTCGTGCTCGATCCCATCGTCCTCGTCGCCCGCAGCATCAGTGGCGGCCGCGTCAATGTCGTCGGTCTGCGCCTGCCCGAGGATGAAGACGAGGCCCCGCCCTTGACGCGCCGGCAAAGGGTGAGGCGCAAGCTCTCCGACATCTGGTCGCAGGTCGCGGGGGTGTGAGCTCCGTCGTCATTCCGGGCTCATCGCTTCGCGATGCCCCGGAATGACGAAACTTACTCCTCTAGCGTGAAGCCGACCCGCAGGGCGACCTGGTAGTGGCCGACCTTGCCATTTTCGATATGGCCGCGCGTCTGCACCACCTCGAACCATTTCATCTCGCGGATCGTTTTCGATGCGCGGGTGATGGCATTCTCGATGGCGTCCTCGATGCTTTTGTCGGAAGAGCCGACGAGTTCGAGGATCTTGTAGATGTGATCCTGTGGTCCGGCGGGGGCGTTCATGGCAAATCTCCGTTGCGATGGCAGTCCGGGTTAACTTGCACGGGTGAGGATCGATCCGATCGCGCGTAGAGTCCAGCCGGTGCAGGGCGAATTAGCCGGCCAGCACCTTCGCGCCACCAAGCGCGGTGACGCGGCCGCCCCGCAGCATGACAATCTGCGTGGCCAGCTGGCGCATTTCGGCGGCATCGTGGCTGACATAGACCATCGGTACATTGGCCTCGTCCCGCAGCCGCACCAGGTACGGCAGGATCTCCACCTTGCGCCCCTCATCGAGCGAGCCGAGCGGCTCGTCGAGCAGCAGAAGCCTCGGCTTTGACAATAGCGCCCGGCCGAGCGCCACGCGCTGGCGCTCGCCGCCGGACAATTTTCCGGGGCGGCGGTCGAGCAGATGGCCGATGTCGAGCAGGTCGGTGACGCGCTTGTGCTGTGCGGCATCGGCGTCGAGGCCATTCATCCGCCGGCCGTAGTCGAGGTTTTGCGCGACATTCATGTGCGGAAACAGCCGCGCATCCTGGAACACGTAGCCGATGCGGCGGCGGTGCGGCGGCACATGCACGCCCTTCTCGGTGTCGTCGAGCACTTCATCGTCGAGCGCGATCACGCCGCGGTCCGGCCGCAACAGGCCCGCGATCATGCCGACCAGCGACGTCTTGCCGGCGCCGGACGCGCCGAACAGGCCGGTGACGCGGCCTTCGCTGGTGAAGGCGGCTTCGAGGGCGAACTCGCCGAGCTTTTTGCTGACATCGACGCGCAGCATGTCAGTTTCCGTGCAGGCGCTGGGTCGCGCGCCGCGCGAACCATTCCGACGCAATCAGCGCCGCTGTTGCGATCACGATGGAGATGATGACGAGACGCATCGCTGCGGCATCGCCATCCGGCGTCTGGATCAGCGAATAGATCGCCGACGAGATCACCTGCGTCTCGCCGGCGATGTTCGACACAAACGTAATCGTCGCGCCGAACTCGCCGATCGCTTTTGCGAACCCGAGCACCATGCCGGCAAGGATGCCGGGCAGCGCCAGCGGCAGCGTCACCGTCGCAGACACCTTCCACGGCGCGGCGCCAAGCGTGCTCGCGGCCTGCTCCAGGCTTCGGTCGATCGCCTCGATCGACAGGCGGATCGGGCGCACCAGCAGCGGAAACGACATCACGCCGCAGGCCAGCGCCGCGCCGGTCCAGCGGAACGCGAACACGATGCCGAGATGATCGGCGAGCCATGCGCCGATCAGCCCGCGCCGGCCGAGCAGGAGCAGCAGCAGATAGCCGGTGACGACGGGCGGCAGCACCAGCGGCAGATGCACAAAGGCATCCAGCACCGACTTGCCCCAGAAATCATGGCGCGCCAGCAACCAGGCCAGCGCAATGCCGAACGGGGTCGCAACCAGCGTTGCGATCACGGCGACCCTGAGCGACAACAGGATCGCCGTCCATTCGGCTGGCGTGATCTCGCTCATCAGGTGGTCGGGCTGAGCAGGAACTTGAAGCCGTATTTCTCCAGGATGGTCTTCGCGGCGGTTGAGCGCAGGAAGGCGAGATAGTCAGTCGTCTCCGCCTTCGCTGTCGTCGTTGCGGCGACGGGATAGATGATCGCGGGATGCGAATCCGCCGGGAAGGTGCCGACGATCTTCACGCCGGGCTCGACCTTGGCGTCGGTCGAATAGACGATGCCGAGCGCGGCTTCGTTGCGCGCCACCAGGGTGAGCGCCGCGCGCACGCTGTCGGCCATCGCGAACCTGGCTTCCGCCGCCTGCCATGCGCCGAGCTTCTCCAGCGCAGCCTTGGCGTATTTGCCGACCGGCACGGATTTTACATCGCCGGTCGCGATCCTGCCGTCGCCGGCCAGTTTTGCCAGATCGAGGCCCGCGCCGATGTTGACGTTCTCGACCTTGGAATCCTTCGGCGCGATCAGCACGATGGTATTGCCGAGCAGGTTGACGCGGGTCGCTTCATTGATGTTCTTCTTCGACGCCGCATGGTCCATCCAGTCGGTATCGGCCGAAATGAACACATCCGCCGGCGCGCCCTGTTCGATCTGCTTTGCCAGCGCTGAGCTTGCGGCATAGCTGACCGTCACCTTGACGCCGGTCCTGGCCATGTAGGCCGCGTCGATGTCGTCGAGGGCATTCTTCATCGAGGCCGCGGCAAACACGGTGATGGTCTTTTCCTGCGCGCTCGCAGGCATCGCCGCGGCGGCGAAGCCGAGAAAGGCAACAGCAATTCCGGCAATACGATTCATCATGGCGCTCCATGCCTTCCCGCGCGCGCTCTTCGCGCCCGTGACAGGCGTTGGCAGATTTCAGGGGTGCGACGGGCGGAAGCGCCGTTCCGGCAATCCCTTACCGACGCACAGCCGGCCGGGATGTCGCGATGCGGGGGAACTATAGCCCATCTCCGCGCGGTGGCAAAAGTCCCCGAAAATCAGCGATTACTGCTTCGCGTCAGGCATGTTCAGCACCGCCCGGCAGGCCGGCGGCAATTGCGCCATGGTCATCGGCGGCTTCGGCTTCGGCGGCTCCTTCGGCGGCTTCGGATGCAGCGTCGAATCCTTGAACCAGAAGGCGAGATCGCCGGTCGAGCAGCCTTCGCTCGTGTCGGGTTCGGGCTGGGGCTCGCATTCGCCGGAGCCCGGCGGGCATCTGATACGAATGTGGAAGTGATAGTCGTGGCCGTACATCGGCCGCACCTTGGAGAGCCAGGCGCGATCGCCCTTGGCCTCGCGGCACAGCGCCTTCTTGATCGCGGCGTTGACGAAGATGCGCTGTACCGTCGGCTCCTGCGCCGCGGCGCGGATCACGACGAGATGGCCCGGCGTGAACACGCGCGGATCGATGTCGAGCCGATCCTCGCGCACCATCATCGTCGCGGACATTTCCTCGCGCTCGTTGAGCGACAATTGCCGCCCTGGCGCCGGCGTCAGCCAGATGTCGGCATCGAGCCCGACCTGATGGCTTGCGTGTCCCGTCAGCATCGGCCCGCCGCGCGGCTGCGACATGTCGCCGACGAGAATGCCGGGCCAGCCCGCCTCCTTCTTCGCCTTCATGGCAACGCGCTTCACCAGCGCAACCATGTCGGGATGCGCAAAATAGCGGTTACGCGACAGCCGCATGACCTGCCAGGCCTCGCCGTTGATCGGCAACCCCTCGGCGCCGGCAATGCAGCCATGGGCGTAGAAGCCGATCACGCGCGGCTTTTCCGCGGCCGCAGGCAGATATTTGCGGGCGAACAATTCCTTGGCGCCGAGCTTTGGATCGTTGGGATTGGCCAGCGGCGGCAGCGGCTTTGGATTGACCGTGCCCTTGTCCTGCGCCAGCGCGGCAGAGGCGCTGACAATGGTCGAGATCACAAGGGGGATCAGGAATCGGCGGGACTGCATGCGGCAAAACTAGCATGGAATGCGTGACCGCTGGCCAGTGCGCCGCAGCACCATCCCCGCTCAATTTGACGAGAGGGCACAGGGTTAAGCTTAACCCCCCGCCGCGACCGCGTGCCTCTTTACAACGCGCAGGGGCCGCCCGAAAATTGCCGCAAAACAAGTAAGGGCAGGGCTCCGCCAGGCGGAAACACCATGCCCACAAGGCGTAACAGGGCAGGGCATTTTCATGCGTCATTTGTCTGGCTGGCGGCCGGCCATTGCGGCGGCGTTTGTCTTATCCGTTCTTTCCATCGCGCCGGCACTGGCCGACGTCGTCGTGCACATCGACAAATCGGCGCAACGGATGTCGGTGAGCGTCAACGGACAGCCGCGTTACACGTGGCCGGTCTCCACCGGCCGCAGCGGCTATGGCACGCCGAGCGGTGTGTTCGCGCCGCAGATGATGGCGCGGAGCTGGTTCTCGAAGAAATACTACAACTCGCCGATGCCGCACTCGATCTTCTTCTATCACGGCTTCGCCATTCACGGCACGACCGACATCCGCCGGCTCGGCGGGCCGGCCTCGCATGGCTGCGTGCGGCTGCATCCGTCCAACGCGGCGGCACTCTACGCCCTGGTCGAGCGCAACGGGCGCGGCAATACCCGCATCGAAATCTACTAGCGGTAGGCGGCGCTTAACCTGCCGATAACCCTGTCATGCGTTGACGTATTTTCATGCGGCGGCGTGCATTGCATGGGCAGGGCAGACCTTCGTCGCAGGACCGTCGCGCAAAAGGCGAGTTTTGACCCCATCAACTACGGGCTTGAGCAATTTCGGGTTGCATTCCGGCGCAGGTTCCACGCCGTTCGCCCTCAAAACGAGCATGTCACGGGTCGGCTGTCCCATCCGTAACAGGGCAAGAGATACCAATTTTTCAGATACTTATCGGAGAACCGGAGCCAGCGCAGAGTGCGGATGTGTGTGGGGCGGTGGTAATGCCGACGGTTCGGCCCAAGAAGAAAAAGACGAAGCATGCCGCGATCGCGCGCCTGCCCGGCCGTCCGGTCAAGCCGACGCCGAAGCTCGCCGGCGTGCGGCGCCGCATCGACAGCGAGATCGGCGAACTCGTGCGCAAGCGCGCGGAAGCCGAGGCTGCGATAGCGGAAGCGCGCAAATCTCATGAGCGGCTGCGCGAGGCGATCGACCACCTGCCGCAGGGCATCGTCTTCCTTGACGCCGAAGGCCGCTACATCCTCTGGAACAAGAAATACGCCGAGATCTACAATCGCAGCGCCGATCTCTTTCAGCCCGGCGCGCGGCTCGCGGACACCATCCGCATCGGCGTCGAGCGGGGCGACTATCCGGAAGCAAAAGGCCGCGAAGAGGAGTGGATCGCCGGTCGTCTGGCGAAAATGCATCAGCCCGGCGCGCGCCACGAGCAGACGCTGGCCGACGGCCGCGTGGTGCTGATCGAGGAACGCCTCACCTCCGACGGCGGCGTCATTGGCCTGCGCGTCGACATTACCGAACTCAAGCAGCGCGAGGCTTCGTTCCGCCTGCTGTTCGATTCCAATCCGGTGCCGATGATCGTCTGTTCGCTCGATGGCGAGCGCATCCTTGGCGCCAACGACGCCGCGATCGAGCATTACGGCTACAGCCGCGCCGATTTCGAAAAGCTCACCATCCGCGCGCTGCAGGCCTTCGACAGCCAGCTGCCCTGGACCGGCGACCTCTCCGGCGACGAACAGGCGGCGCGTACCTGGAAGCATGTCCGCGCCGATGGCGGGCTGATCGATCTTGCCATCTATTCGCGCCAGCTCGTCCATGGCGGTCAACCCGCGGTGCTGCTGGCGCTGATGGACATCACCGAACGCAAACGCGCAGAAGCGCGGCTTGCCTTCATGGCGCAGCATGACGGACTCACCGGTCTGCCCAACCGCAATCTGCTGCGCCAGCAGATGGACGACATGCTGCAGCACACGCGGCGCAGCTCCGAGAAGCTCGCGGTGCTGGTGCTCGGGCTCGACAATTTCAAGGCCGTCAACGACACGCTTGGACACGCCGTCGGCGACATGCTGCTGCGCGCGGTCGCAAAACGCCTGCGTTCGACCTTGCGCGAGGAAGACGCCATCGCCCGCCTCAACTCCGACGAGTTCGCCATCCTGCAGGGCGGGGTGACGCGGCCCGAGGACGCAACGCTGCTGGCGCGCCGGCTGCTGGAAGCCATCGCCGATCCCTTCCTGCTCGACGATCATTCCGTCGTGGTCGGCGCCTCCATCGGTATCGCGCTCTCGCCCGGTGACGGCGACGATTCCGACAAGCTGCTGAAGAACGCGGATCTGGCGCTGTCGCGCGCCAAGAACGATTTCCGCGGCACCTTCTCCTTCTTCGAGGCGGAGATGGATGCGCGCGCCCAGGGCCGCCGCAAGCTCGAGACCGATCTGCGCGACGCCATCAGCAAGGGCGTGCTGCAGCCGCATTATCAGCCGCTGGTCGATCTCGCCACCGGCCGCATCACCGGCTTCGAGGCGCTGGTGCGCTGGCCCGACCCGGAGCGCGGCATGATTTCGCCGGCCGAATTCATTCCGGTCGCCGAAGAGACCGGCCTGATCAATGCGATCGGCGGCTTGATGCTGCGCCGCGCCTGCAAGGATGCGGCCCAGTGGCCCGACGACGTGCGCGTGGCGGTCAATCTGTCGCCGCTGCAGTTCCGCACCGGCAACCTGCTGGCGCTGGTGATGGATGCGCTGAAGCAGTCCGGACTGGCGCCGCGGCGGCTGGAGCTCGAGATCACCGAGACGCTGCTGCTTGAGAAGAGCAGCCAGGTGCTCGCCACCCTGCATGCGCTGCGCGCGCTCGGCGTGCGCATCTCGATGGACGATTTCGGCACCGGCTATTCGAGCTTGAGCTATTTGCGCAGCTTCCCGTTCGACAAGATCAAGATCGACCGCTCCTTCGTGCAGGAGGTCGACGCCAACAGGGATGCGCAGGCGATCATCCGTTCCATCGTCAGCCTCGGCAAGGGCCTCGGCGTCACCATCACCGCCGAAGGCGTCGAGACCGAGGCCGAGCTGAGCTGCCTGCGCGCCGAGGGCTGCCACGAAGGCCAGGGATTTCTGTTCAGCCGCGCCCGCCCGCAGGGCGAGATCGTCGCGCTGCTGCAGGCCCAGCGCGGCCTGATCGCGGCCGGTGGCAAGGCGCATGAAGCGGCGTAAAGTCTCTCCACCGTCATTGCGAGCGAAGCGAAGCAATCCAGCTTCCTTTTGACACGAAGAGAAAGCTGGATTGCTTCGTCGCTTTGCTCCTCGCAATGACGGAAAGACCTACTTCCGCTTTCGCAGATGATACGTCAGCGCCAGCGCCACGCAGTGGCGCAGCTCGGCTTCCGGCAGCTTCTTGCCGGCATCGAGCAGGATGGCGCGGTTGCCGCTATAGCTGAGCTTTGGATACAGCTCGCGAAAGGTGTCCACCAGATTGGTCTGGCAGTGGAAGAACACCGCGACCTGGTTGTCGGCCGCCTTCACCCGGTCGATCCGGATGGTGCTGCCGCTGCCGGTCTCGACCGTCAGATAGCTCGGCTGTCCCCATTTCAGCGCTTCCTCGATCCGGCCGACGCCCTTCGTGCTCTTCGCGGTGTCAAGGATCAGCCGGCGCAGCGCCAGCAGCTTGGCCCTGATCGGCTCCGGACAGGAATCGAACGCCGCATCGACGGCCGCTCCCGGCTGCGCGGTCGCTTCGGCCGCCGCGCGCTTCTTCGCCGATTTCATGGATTTCCCTCAGGTCAGCGTGCGCCCTTCAGATAGCACGATGTCGCGCATGTCGTCGTCACGCCCTTCTCGCATTTGATGCAGGCGGCGATGCACTGTTCTTTGTTTTTTGCGTTGTGGGAAGGGAAGTTCGACGCCACGCATTGGGCAATGGAATTCGGCGTCGGTTCGGAAGAGCAGCCGGCCATCGTGAGCAACGCCACGAGGCCGATCGCTGCGATGCATTCCCTCCGCCTCATTCGAGAATCCCATTCATGGGGTGATGAATTCGAAAGGTGAGAAACGCCGGTCAGACTAGGGCAGTTCCCGAAGCGGCGGAAGGGTTTCGGTGGACCTCGCCATCCGCCGGGCCGGAATCGTTGTGGCAACGTCCCATGTCAGAAGCGTGGCGGCAATTCGCATGAATACGGAGACCCGGCGGCGGCTTCGTTCTCCGCTGTCGTCCCGACGTAGGCCTGGCGCAGGCCGGGACCCATAGCCACGAATGCACGTGATTGTGCCGAGCTGGAGCCCCAAGTCGATTCAACAATTGATATTGGTGGTTATGGGCCCCGGCCTGCGCCGGGGCGACGGCGATATCTACGCCGCGTTGCGCAATCCGGCGAGGAAGGTGTCGACGCTCTTCATCAGCGTCTTCGCCTGCTCCGACAGCTCGCCCGATGCGGTCAGCACATTGCCGGCAAGCTGGCGCGACTGGTCGGCGGCGTGGCTCGCACCCGCAACGTTGCGCGAGACTTCGCTGGTCCCGGTGGAGACCTGCTGCACGCTGCGGGCGATCTCGCGCGTCGCCGATCCCTGTTCTTCGACGGCGGCCGCGATGGTCGTGGCGATGCCGGAGATTTCGCGGATGGTGTCGCTGATGGAGCCGATGGCGGTGACGCAATTGCCGGTCGCCGCCTGGATCTCGTTGACCTGGCCCGCAATCTCCTCGGTTGCTTTTGCAGTCTGGCTGGCGAGCCCCTTCACCTCGGCGGCGACCACGGCAAAGCCGCGGCCGGCTTCGCCGGCGCGCGCCGCCTCGATGGTCGCGTTCAGCGCCAGCAGATTGGTCTGGCTTGCGATCGCGCTGATCAGCTGTAGCACGTCGCCGATCTTCTCGGCGGCTGCCGCGAGGCTTTCGACCATCTCGGTGGTCTGGCGCGCCTTTGTCACCGCGTTGTCGGCAACATGGGTGGAATGGGTGACCTGGCGGCCGATCTCGGAAACCGAAGAGGCAAGCTCTTCGGTCGCGGCGGCCACGGTGCTGACGCTGGTGGAGGCTTCCTCGGAAGCGGCTGCGGCGGCAGCCGCGCGCTCCGACGTGCCGTTGACGCTGGCGGTGATCTCGCCGGCCACGCGCTGCATGTCCTGCGTGGCGCCGGCGACGGCGCCGACCACGCCCTTGACGTCGGCCTCGAAGCGGTCGGCCATCTGGCGCTGCAACGCCTGCTTCTCGGCCTCAGAACGCTGCTTGTCGGTCTCCTGCGCCTCGCGCAGCGAACTCGCCTCGATCATGTTGCGGCGGAATACGTCGACCGCCGCGGCCATGCTGCCGAGTTCGTCGCGGCGGTCGCTGCCGGGAATCGAAATATCGGTTTCGCCGCGGGCCAGCCGATTCATGACGGCGGTGATCGCGGTGAGCGGTCGCGACAGGCCGCGCCCGAGCAGGAAGGCGAGCAGCACCGCGCCGGCGAGGATCGCCACCGTGCCGAGGATCAGGTCGCGCTGGGCGCCGGCGGCGGCCGCTTCATATTCCGTGGTGTCCTTGATGACTTCGAGGATGCCGACCGGCTGGCCGGCATAGTTCTTGATCAGGCCGACATAGAGCGCGGACGGGCGGCCGTTCAGCGTGGCGTCGCGGCGCAGCGGGGGACCGTCGATGACGCCCTTCAGGTCCGCATCGGTGGCGACAGCAACGTCGCCGAAGGTCGAGGAGAGTTTCTTGAAGGCCTTGCCGTCCCAGGAGTGTACCGCCAGATCGATGCCGAAACGCTTCTTGGCGCGGTCGACGAATTCCTTGCCGAAGGCGGCGCCGACGGCGGCATTGGCCAGCGTCTTGCCGTCGCGCACGATCGGCGTCATGCCGAAGATGCTGAGCGCCTCGCGGCCGGGTTCGACGCCCACGATGGATTTTCCGGTACGAACCGCCTCCACCACGGTGTTGCGGCGTCCGGAAATGTCGTCGCCGAAAATATCCGGTTGATGCACCCGATAGAACACCAGCGCCGGCGGCGTCTGGAAGGTGATCAGCGGAATGCCCTGGGTCTTCAGCGCGGTCATGGCGCCGCCGACGCTGGTGTTC
>JAKFVP010000061.1 GCA_021732175.1 Bradyrhizobium sp. | reverse complement strand
GCACTGCCTCGCCCCGCTCTTGCGGGGAGAGGTCGGATTGCATCGCCAGATGCAATCCGGGTGAGGGGGTACAGGTTCGTCGACGTTCCGTACTCGCGGTGAGAGCCCCTTACCCCACCCTCTCCCCGCAAGAGCGGGGCGAGGCAGTGCACCATCGGTGCGCCTCTCACAGCACCACCCGACGTCCCTCTTCCGCCGCCCAGTAGCCCGCGTAATTGACCTTGATGGTCTCATAGGCGAGCGCAAGGTCCGACAGCGGCTGGCGCCCGCGCGCGACGCATTCCATGAAGTCCTGGATCTCCTGCAAGTAGCCGCGCGTCCATTCCTCCTCGAGGCAGACAAACTGCCAGCCGGTCTTGCGATCGACCTTTTCGGTGATGTAGACGCCGGCGAGTTTTTCCTCCGAGGTCTGGTAGCTCATCATGTGCGCGTTCGGCGTGATGTTGGCGAACAGCGCGCCGCCGCTGGTGTAGGTCTCGATCAGGTTGCGTACCCCGCCCGCGATCATGTCGCCGGAAAAAACCGTCGCCTTGGTGCCGTCGGAGAAGGTGACCGTGAGCGTGCCCCAATCCTCGACATCGACGGGGTTGGACTTGACGATGCCGCGCTCGTTCGCCGGCAGGCACGCGGCGACATTGCCGACGTCGCAGGTGACGCTGGCCGCGCCGATCTTCTCGCCGCGCGCCCTCGCCTCGACCTGCTTCAGGTACAGCACCGCCGACAGCGGATGGCAGCCCATCCGGATCAGCGAGCCGCCGCCGGTCATCGCCCATTGCGCGGCATGCGCGGCGTGCGAGCCGGAGTGGCTCTCCTCTCCCTTCATGAACAGGACCTTGTCCCTGGTCGCCCGCAAGAACTCGGCGGTCTTGCTCACCGCCGGCGCGTAGATCCAGTCTTCGGCATACATGAATAGTTTTCCGGTCTTCTCGATCGCGGCGCGGGTTTGCTCCATCTCTTCCAGCACGCGCTCATACATCAGCGCCTTGGCTACGCCCTTTCCGATCGGCAGTTTGTCGCCCTCGCGGCCGAAATAGCCGGCAAACGGCTTTTCGCAGATCACATGCTTGCCCGCCTGCATGGCCTCGACGATCATCGATGCATGCAGGTTGGGCGGCGTACAGATATCGATGACGTCGAGCTCGCGATCGGCGATCAGTTCGGCAAAACTGCGGCAGGTGTTGGGAATGTGATGGTGGCGGGCGAAATCGACGACATGATCGCCGCGCGCTGCAACCGTCTTGACCTCGACGTCGACACCATACACGCGCCGGTAAGCGTGCATGTGCAGCTCCGCCACAAACCCGCACCCCACCAGCCCTACTGTTATTTTTGTCATTACACGCGCCTCCCGGAGCCGATACTATCGCCCGCATCGAACGAGGTTCAACCATGCTGACTCATCCCCCCGATATCTTTACCGAGCCCAGCGACGTCTCCCCTGATGGCCTCGCCAATCTCGGGCCGCTGCGCCGCCTCGCCGGGGTCTGGCGGGCGGACAAGGGCGTGGACGTCAATCCAAAAGCGGACGGACCGGAACGCCGCGAGTTCATCGAGCACATCCGGATGGACGTGATCGATCCGCAGGCCAACGGCCCGCAGCTCTTCTACGGCCTGCGCTATCACATCCACATCAACACGCCGGAGGAAGACATCACGTTCCACGACCAGGTCGGCTACTGGCTGTGGGAGCCCGCCACCGGCCTGATCATGCAAAGCCTGACCATACCGCGCGGGCAGATCGCGCTGGCGTCCGGCACCGCAAAGCCCAGCGACAACAGGATCTCGGTCAGCGCAAGGCGCGGCGACACGCGCTATGGAATCTGCTCAACCGCGTTCCTGGACGAAAACTTCCGCACCGACAGCTACCGCTGCGACATCACCTTCAACGATGACGGAAGCTGGACCTACCTGATCGAAACCGAATTGTTCGTCAGGGGCGCCCCGTTCAACCACCACGACACCAATACGCTCAAGCTCGTTGAAGCGCCGAAGCCCAATCCATGGGCGGTCATCGAGAGCGACCGCGCAAAGCAAGGCTAGATGTGGTCTGATTTGAACCGCACGGTAAACTGCGCGACGGAAAGCAGCAAACCGTCGAATATCTCACGACACTGAGCGAGTTCCTGGCTGCTGATGGGCGGACAGTTGGGCCGATTGTGAGCGATCATCGTCGTGACCGACCAATCCAGCCGGGCTGCCTTGCACGCCACGATCAGTGCATAAAGCCGATCGCTTTCAATGAAGGGTTCGATGACCTCGACCTTGACGTCGCACATGAATGCAAGTGCTGCAACCACGTTGTCATATTCCCTGCCCACCGCAAACCGGTTCACCGCCTGCTTGTTGAGCTTTCCCGCCCGATTGAGCGCGACCACGCTGTTGAAGGCCTGCTTGTAGTCGACCGTGCTGACACGCACCTTCGCAGGTGCTGTTTCCGCCTTCGCGACAGGCCGGGGCGCGGTCAGGACGCGGGCCAGAACCACGTCGGTCGCCATCTCCAGAATTTGCCGCAGCAGGACCGCCGGCATGTCGAGCCGAAGACCGAGCCTTTCCAGCAGGCCCTCGTCTCGTTCGGCCCGTCCGACCAGCGTTGCATAGCCGCATTCTGAAAACACCGCGCCGGGATTGCGAGCCAGCGCGTCGGAGACGCTGGCATTGCCGCGCCTGAGGAGGACATCGGTCAATGCTTCGTTCAGCAACTTCCGCTGCGAGATGGCGAGCAGATGTTGCTGGCCGAGCGTCGCCGCAATCTCGACGAGGTCCTTCGCCTCCAGACGGCTGGAGTTTTTCAGAATTGGGCAAGCCACCTTTGCGTCGGGATGAAAGGCAAGCTTGCGAACGGTTTGCGGCGGCGCCTGTTCGACCGTGGACAGAGCGTCGCTGAGTTGTGCGAGCGATCCTTCTCCGGTCTTTTCGAGCAGGCGGACAAGAGCCTCGTCCAGCGCCCTTATCTCGGCCTCGCCAAAGCGGGCAGCATTGGACAGGAATAGGTCCGTCAACTGCTTGAGGGCACCTTCGCCCCGCTCCGTCGGCGCGGCTTTCATGCCGGCATCCGGGCTCGTGGTTGAGTTGGGCAATGCAGCCGCGGCCATTTCGATCTAGCTCCAAATACGCCGTGAGCCGGCCGGCATGTGCGGCAAAGTCATCGCGGTCTCATTCATCATCTTGTTCTTCATCCGAGCGCCACTTTGCGGAATGCCCGCACCAGCGCGCCTTCCAGCTTGCCGTCCATGTCGCACAGGATCTTGTAGGCATCCTGTTTCGGCATCGAAGGCCTGTAGGGCCTCGACTCGACGAGCGCGGCGAAGATGTCGGAGATCGTCAGCAGCCGCACGAGGTCGGAAATCTCCGATCCCTTCAGCCCGTCCGGATAGCCGGATCCATCGAGATATTCGTGGTGATGTCTGACGCCATCGAGAATCTCGGGACTGAACTCCGGAATCGACTGCAGCAACTCGTATCCGATCACCGGATGGCGGTTCATGACCTCCTGCTCGGCTGGGTCGAGACGGCCGGGCTTGTCGAGAATGGCGAGCGGAATTCGCGCCTTTCCGACATCATGAAGCGTTGCGGCAAGTCCAAGCCGCTTCACATCGGCATCGGGAAACCTGACCTGCAGGCCGAAGGCCACCGCCACGCCCGTCACCAGCAGGCAATGCTGGAACGTGCCTTCATGGTAGCGCCTGACGTCATCAAGCCAAGCATTGAGACCGCTTCGCTTGACGCCGTTGATGACCTCTTCGGTGGCCTGCTCCGCATCCAGGAGGGTTATCCGTCTGCCCGCCTCGATCGATGAGAACAACGACGTGAAGTACTCCGCACCGTTCGCAACCTCGGACATGGAATCGGAAGATTCAGCTCTAATCGCCCTCTCGGCGAGTTCAACCTGCTCCAGTTTCGCAACGACCTCCCTGGGGCGGGACACCACCGCGGTCGCGCCGAGCGCAAACGCCTGCGCAATCATGTCGCGCAGATGGCTCTGCACGACGAACAGCTTTTCGGAGATGCGCTGGAGATTCCGCATGACCGTCTTCAGATGCTCGACGGGGACTGCCTGGCGCAGGTCGGCGTCGACCACCAGCACGCCGTTCGAAAGCGACTGCGCGCCGCCGGCGCCCAGCACGTGCGGCCGCACAGCATGCTCCGGCTCCAGCATCGCGCGGATGGCTGGTATCTTGTTGGGCGAGTCGGTGACGAAATGGACCAACATCTTTTGCCAACCAGGGCCGTCGCAGTTGTCGTCGCTCGGCAAATGCAATGGGATTGCAAAAATTCCTAAGCCGCTGACGATAGGCAAGTTTCCCTAATGCGAGGTTGTATTTCGGTGAATGTCGCCCCCGCAATTCTACGGGGTTTTGCCCCGGCCTTCGCCGTCCCGAAACCGGGACAGGAATACATACTGGCGCGTGCATCTGCGCATGCCCACTCGAATGAAGCGAAGCGAACATCCGCCGGGCCTAAGCGCCGCTTTTGGCGTCAGGCCGCCACCACCCGGGTGTCCCCGGCGATCTCTTCCGAAGGCTCGCAGGCCTTGCTCAGCATCGTCACGTCGGAGAAGCCCACCGCCTTCAGATCCGCGCTCATCTGCGTGCGCGCCTCCGCGTCCATCGCAGCGTCCGGCACCACGACCGCACGGCCCAGCACCGTGAGCAGTTCGGCAGGCAGGTCGTCGGCGGTTCCGGCCTCCAGCACCACACGATCGTAAACCCGCATCAGCGCGTCGATCGCGAGCAACAGCCGGGGGGATTGCAACAGCGCGCGGTCGAAGCCGGGCCGGCCCGCGCTCACCAGCTGAACGCGCGACAGGCGGTCCTTTGTGATGATCTGCGTAAACGAAGCCTCGCCCTGCATCAGTTCGGCCAGACCCGGCGCATGGGGGTCGCTGGATGCGTCAGCGATAACGGGTGACGACGCGGCGAGATCGACCACCACCACCTTGAGATCCCGGGCCATCAGGCGGGCCAGCACAAGTGCGGTCCGTGCGATGCTCTCGCCGGGCGCCGTGCCGAGAACGGTGACCTTGCGGGCGCCAGGACCGGGCGCACAGATATCGGCGGCGAGACGCTCGATCTCGTTGACCGGCGGAGACACTTCGGCGGATGGCGCGAGAGCGGTTTCGCGGACAACGGGTTCAGCCGCGCTGACAACGGGCTCAGGCACCGGCTTTCGAACAGCAGCCGCGATCCGCTCCTCGGCTACGGCCGGAGCAAGTGCCGGCGCCTCGGTCTCGATCACGGCCGGCTCGATCACGACCGGCTCCGCCATCGGCGCCTGCACCGCCGCCTGGACCTGCGCCGGCGCCACGGCAAGCGTGCGCGGCGCGGTCATCCGCAGCAATTCGCCGGTCACGACCAGCCCGCTGGTGAGAAGCAGCGTCGCCAGCGTCGCGATCAACACGATCGGCAGCTTCTTCGGATAGGCCGGTATGTTGGAGACGGTGGCGCGCGAGATGATGCGGCCGTCGGCCGGACCGGAGTCGATGTTTTCGCGCGCCGTGGCTTCGCGGTACTTGGCGAGATACGATTCAAGCAGGTCGCGCTGCGCTTTGGCCTCGCGTTCCAGCGCGCGCAACTGCACGTCCTGGCTGTTGGTCGACGTCGCCTGCTTCTTCATCTGCTCGAGGCTCGCGGTCAGGCTGTCGACGCGACCGCCGGCGATGCGGGAATCGTTCTCGAACGAACGCGAAACCTTCGCCGCTTCGTCACGAAGCTGGCGGTCGAGGTCGGCGAGCTGTGCCTTCAATTCCTTGATGCGGGGATGGCCGTCGAGCAGCGTCGAGGACTGCTCGGCAAGCTGCGCGCGCAGCGTCGCGCGCTGTTCCGACAACCGACGGATCAGTTCAGAGTTCAGCACCTCGGAGGCTTCGATCGTCCGCCCGCCCTGCAGCATTTCGCGGATCAGCTTCGCCTTGCTCTCCGCGTCCGATTTCATGGCGCGGGCGTTGTTGAGCTGGGTGTTGATTTCGCCCATCTGCTGGTTCGACAGCGTGGTGTTGTTGGTGCCGACGAACAGGCTGGATTGCGAGCGGAAATCCTCGACGCGCGCTTCGGCGTCGGAGACCTTCTTGCGCAGACTGTCGATCTCGCCGAGCAGCCACTGGCTCGCCGATTTCGCCTGCTGCTGGCGCGCCGCCTGTTGCAGCACCAGATAGCCATCGGCGATGGAGTTGGCGACCTTTGCCGCGAGTTCCGGATCGCGCGACTGGAATTCGATGACGATGACGCGCGACTTGTCGACCGCATACGCGGTCAGCCGCTCATAATAGGCATCCAGCACCCGCTCTTCCGGCGTCATGGAAAAGGGATCCTTGCCAATGCCGATCATCGCCAGCACCGATTTCAGCGGCGAGACGCCGCTCAGCACCGGATCGAATTCCGGAAGTTGGGCAAGTTTGTTCTTGGTGATCACCTCATGCGCGAGGTCGCGCGACAGCACGAGTTGCACCTGGCTGGTCACCGCTTCCGCATCGAGCGCCGAACGCTCCCCCTCGGTGCGGTCGGCATTGGGACGCAGGAACACGTTCTCGCGCCCGTCGATGAGGATGCGGGCTTCCGACTTGTAGCGCGGCGTGATCTGGTTGACCGCAAAGATCGAGCCTGCCAACGCCAGCACGGTCGGAACGATGATCCAGGCGCGCTTTCGCGACAGCGCCTGGGCGAGCGCATGAGGATCGATATCGCCGGTGTCGGTGACGACGGCTGCAGGCCTGTAGGCGACGGCAGGTGCAGGCTTTGATGCAGGTTTGGGCACCGCCCTCTGCACCCCCGCCTTCGCCTTATCGGCACGCCAGAACGCCAAACGCATCGCACTCTCCCGCGGACGCCACGACTCTACTTGAACGTGCCCGATTACAGTCTATTAAGGTTGAGGCTGGGTTAATCGGGCCGTCCGACCGGGTTGTGAGGCGACGGTCCGGACGCCGCAGGTATTGTTTTGTTAACCATCAAAGCCCTTAATCGGCCGCAAAGTTTCGTCGGGATTCTCCTATGCAGGGCGTGCGCGCCGACATTGTGTTGTTGACGTCAGCGCCCATGCAGTTGCGCTGTATGGGCGCCGTCAGGGCACCGGCCTGACCATGCCAATGATCGAAGGTCAGCCGCTTCGTATCCTGCACGCGGTGCGCGCCCCCGTTGGCGGCATATTCCGTCACATCCTCGACCTCGCCAACGGCCAGGCCGATCGCGGCCATCAGGTCGGGATCATCGCCGACAATCTGACCGGAGGCGAGCGCGCCGAGCAGGCGCTGGCCGAGATCGCGCCGCGCATGAAGCTTGGCGTCCATCGTCTTGGAATCAGGCGGGAACCCTCCCCGCTCGATTTCGTGACCTGGGCCAAGTTCAAGCGTCTCGCGCAACAACTTCGGCCCGATGTCCTGCATGGTCATGGCGCCAAGGCCGGCGCCTATTTTCGCATGCGCGGCGCCTCGAAAGACACGATCCGCGTCTACACCCCGCATGGCGGCTCCTTGCACTATCCGCTGTCGACCCTGAAGGGCCAAGTCTACAGCCGGATCGAGCGGGCGCTGATGAACAGCACCGACCTGTTCCTGTTCGAAAGCGCGTTTGCGCGCGACACGTTTCTGCGCACCATCGGTGTGCCCCGGGGCCTGGTGCGCACGGTCTTCAACGGCGTCACCGCCGGCGAATTCGATCCGATCGTGAGGGCCGATGATGCGAGCGACGTCTGCTATGTCGGCGAGTTCCGCGAGATCAAGGGCGCTGACCTATTGGTCGACGCCGTCGCCCGGCTGCGCGCCGACGGCAAGAACGTAACGTTGACGCTCGGAGGCGACGGCGAGGAATTGGCTAACCTGAAGGCTCAGGTGGCCAGGCTAAACCTCGGCGAGGCCGTGCGTTTCATCGGCCACGTCAAGGCACGCTACGGCTTCTCGAAGGGCTCGCTGCTGGTGGTTCCCTCGCGCGGCGATTCCATGCCCTATGTGGTGATCGAGGCGGCCGCCGCAGGTATTCCCATGATCGCGGCCAAGGTCGGCGGCATCCCCGAGATCTTCGGTCCCGACCACGCCGATGCGCTGTTTGCCCCCGATAACCCCGGTGCGATGGCCGATGCCATCGAGGCCGCGCTTGACGACATGGATGCCGCACGGGCGCGCGCCCGCTCCTTGCGCGAGCGGATTTTCCTGCATTTTTCGCAGAAGGCGATGGTCGAGGGCGTGCTGGCCGGCTACCGCGATGCGTTTGCCAACCGTTAACCGTTATTTACCAACGTAACTGTTTCTTCGAATTTGTCCCGTAAGTCCAGGCAGTGGGCAATTCCGCTGCGGCACGCGCATGCTTACGTGCTGCTCAAGAACGGATGTGGACAAAGTGGAACCGATTAACGCACGCTCGATGCTGGATGCCGCGGCCAGTGCCGCGATGACCGCAGGCACGGCGATGGGCCAGCCGCCCGTCGAACGCCGCCGCCGCCTGACGCCGGCGGCCCTCGCCGTTACCAACGAGAAAGTGCCGTCCGCCTATTCGCCGATCGTGATCGCCGGCGCCGTGCGCATCGCCGATTTCGCCCTGATCGCCTTCGTCGGCCTGTCGCTCTATTTCGGTTACGTCGCCCCGCGCAGCGGCTTCCAGTGGGAATACGTCGCGTCGATCTTCGGCATGACGCTCGCCACCGTGATCAGCTTCCAGGCCGCCGACATCTACGACGTCGAGGTGTTCCGCGGTCAGCTCAAGCAGATGACGCGGATGATTTCCGCCTGGGCCTTCGTGTTCCTGCTCTTCATCGGCGCATCGTTCTTTGCCAAGCTCGGCGGCGAGGTATCGCGCCTCTGGCTCGGCGCGTTCTTCCTCGTCGGTCTCACCGCGCTCATCGCCGAGCGGCTGATCCTGCGCACGCTGGTGCGCGACTGGGCCCGCGACGGCCGGCTCGACCGCCGCACCGTCATCGTCGGATCCGACCAGAACGGCGAGCAGCTCGTCGAGGCCCTCAACAAGCAGGACGATTCCGACATCCACGTGCTCGGCGTGTTCGACGATCGCAACGACAATCGCGCGCTGGAGGCCTGCGCCGGCAGCCCGAAGCTCGGCAAGGTCGACGACATCGTCGAGTTCGCCCGCCGCACCCGTGTCGACCTCGTTCTGTTTGCGCTGCCGATCTCCGCGGAAACCCGAATCCTGGAGATGCTGAAGAAGCTGTGGGTGCTGCCGGTCGACATCCGTCTCTCCGCGCATACCAACAAGCTGCGCTTCCGTCCCCGCGCCTATTCCTATCTCGGCGACGTGCCGACGCTCGACGTGTTCGAGGCGCCGATCACCGACTGGGATCTGGTGATGAAATGGCTGTTCGACCGTGTGGTCGGCGGCATCTGTCTCCTGCTGGCGCTGCCCGTGATGGCGCTGGTCGCGCTCGCCATCAAGCTCGACAGTCCGGGGCCGGTGCTGTTCCGGCAAAAGCGTTTCGGCTTCAACAACGAGCGCATCGACGTCTTCAAGTTCCGGTCGCTCTATCACCACCAGGCCGATCCGACCGCCTCCAAGGTCGTGACCAAGGACGATCCGCGCGTCACCCGCGTCGGCCGCTTCATCCGCAAGACGTCGCTCGACGAACTGCCGCAGCTCTTCAATGTGGTGTTCAAGGGCAATCTGTCGCTGGTCGGCCCGCGCCCGCATGCGGTGCAGGGCAAGCTGCAGAGCCGCCTGTTCGACGAAGCCGTCGACGGCTATTTCGCCCGCCACCGTGTCAAGCCCGGGATCACCGGCTGGGCCCAGATCAACGGCTGGCGCGGCGAGATCGACAATGAAGAGAAGATCCAGAAGCGCGTCGAGTTCGACCTTTATTACATCGAGAACTGGTCGGTGCTGTTCGACCTCTACATCCTGCTGAAGACGCCGCTGGCGTTGCTGACCAAGAACGAGAACGCGTATTAACGTCATTGCCAGCGAAGCGAAGCAATCCAGCTTTGCTGCAACAAGAAAGCTGGATTGCTTCGTCGCTTCGCTCCTCGCAATGACAGTGTGAGTTAGTTCTGTTGCGTCCGTGAGTATCCGATGGCCTATGCGGCGTCAGTCGACAACCCACTAGCGCCTGTAGCGGCGCCCGGCCTGGTCGCCATGCAGCGGCTGCTGGTGTGGCTTGTCGGCGCCTCCGGCGCCATCGTGTTCATCGAACCGAGCCCCTACGAGATCGCGACGCTGCTCGCGACCGTCTTCTTCTTCGCCACCGGCGCCTTGCGTATGCGGCTGGTGTTCATGCCGCTGCTGCTCGCCCTGTTCCTGCTCAATGTCGGCTACACCATGTCGGCGGTTCAGGTGATGGACCGGCCAGGGGTCGTCAACTGGGTGGCGACGTCCTGGTACATGGCGATCACTGTCATCTTCTTCGCCATGGCGCTGTCGGAAGATACCAAGGCCCGGCTCGAAATGCTCCGCCGCGGCCTGATCGCCGGTGCCATGATCGCCGCCACGCTGGCGGTTGCGGGCTATTTCAACCTGGTGCCCGGCGGGCGGGATATTCTGACCCTTTATGACCGCGCCCGCGGCACCTTCAAGGACCCGAACGTGCTCGGCGCGTTCCTGATTCTCCCGGCGCTGTTCGTGTTGCAGAGCGTGGTGTCGGATCGCCTCGTAAAGTCATTCCTCAGCAGCGTTGCGTTCGCCGTGATGGCGCTGGCGATCCTGCTGGCGTTCTCGCGCGCCGCCTGGGGCGGGCTCTTAGTAACTGCGGCTTTCATGCTGGCGCTGATGGTGCTGACCAGCACCTCGCACAAGCAGCGCTCGCGCATCATCCTGATGGCGCTGATAGCGCTCATCCTCGCAGGCCTGCTGGTGGCGGTGCTGCTGTCGCTCGATACCGTCGCGCAGATGTTCAAGCAGCGCGCCAGCTTCGATCAGAGCTATGACGAAGGCCGGTTCGGCCGGTTCGGCCGCCACATCCTCGGCGCCGAGATGGCGCTCGATTTGCCGTTCGGCATCGGGCCGCTGCAGTTCAACAAGTACATGCCGGAAGACACCCATAACTCCTATCTGAACGCCTTCATGTCCGGCGGCTGGCTGGCCGGCGTGTGCTATCCCGCGCTGATCTTCACCACGGTCATTGTCGGCTTCCGCTACGTCTTCGTGCGCGTGCCCTGGCAGAAGACGTATCTTGCGATCTTCGCCGCTTTCCTCGGCACCGTCGGCGAAAGCTTCATCATCGACACCGACCACTGGCGGCACTTCTGGCTGATGCTCGGCTGCATGTGGGGCATGTTCGCCGCCGCACAGCGCTATCAGGCCAGCGGAACGGCAGCTCGTCCATCCGCCGGGTTGAACACCCTCACTTCTCCGGCCGGAACGTGATCCCTGCGTTGGCTTCCAGCCGCTTGATCAGCTTGTGCTGCATCGCCGCGCCCGGCGTCCAGATGCCCGGGGCGGTGTCGGCGGCGTCGCGTAGCAAACAAACAGCGCATTCGCTGATCATCTTCGAGGTCGAGCCATAGCCGGGATCGCGGTCGCCCTTGACGACCGCGCGCGCCTGCCGGCCATCGGGCGCGATCGCGACGAACAGAAGGTCGTAGTGGCCACTCTCGCGCTCTTCCTTCGACGGCCCCTCGCCCGGTTTCGGCACATCGTTGCCGGAGAGCTTGTTGTTGGCCGCCATCACCTTTTTCGCGATCGCCTCGCCCTGCTCACCCGGGCCGGTGATCACCATCTCGTCGTAGACGAAGTCCTTGCCGTAGGGATGTCCCAGCAGCAGGTTGGAGCGGTGCACATTGCGCGTGTTGATGTTGGCCATCACGAACGGCGCGGTCCAGGTCTTCAACTCCTCGTCATAAACAGGCCGGTTGCCCGGCGGCTGCTTTGGGCCCTCGAAGCCCGGCGTCAGCGAGAACGGGTTTTTCAGCAGCGCCACCAGGCTCTGGTCGCGTGCCGCCGCCTCGAACAGCGCGCGCATGCTGGCCGCGGTACCGCCGGAGAACGTACCCTTCATCTCGCGCACGCGGCCCTTCACGCGCGGCGCCATCGAGCCGAAAGCCTTCTTCGCCTCCTCCTGCGCGCAGAACACGCCGAGCTCGAACGGCAGCGAGTCATAGCCGCAGGAGAACACGATGCGCGAACCGCTCTTCTTCGCGGCCGCTTCGTGCTGTTCAATCTTCTGCCGCATCCAGGTCGGCTCGCCGCAGAGATCGAAATAGTCGACGCCGGCGGCGACGCACGCCGCCAGCAGCTCGTTGCCATAGAGCATGTACGGGCCGACAGTCGTGATGACGGACTTCGTCTGCTCCACCATCGCCTTCAGCGAAGCGGGATCGCTGGCATTGGCCACGATCAGCGGCAGGTCCTTCGGCGCGCCGATCTCATCGCGCACGGCGGCGAGCTTGTCCTTGCTGCGCCCGGCCATTGCCCATTTCAGGCTGGCATCGCCCTTGTAATGGCTGGCGAGATACTCGGCGACGAGTTTTCCGGTGAAACCGGTCGCGCCGTAAACAACGATGTCGAACTTTGGCGAAGCCATATTCTGTTCCCTCAAACTCTCAGATCGTCGTTGGGAGGAGCGAAGCGACGAAGCAATCCAGCTTGCTTTCTTGTGGCAAAGCTGGATTGCTTCGCTACGCTCGCAATGACCAAATTCTCTACTTCTTGCCCGCGTAGGACACGCCCATACCTGCGCGCACGTCGGCCTGGATGCCATAGGGCGCGATGGGATAACGCAGGCCGTTCTTGGCAAGCTGCTTCATCCCGACAATTGCCTTGGCGAGATAGGCCGGCGGCAGCGCCATTAGCATCTCTTCGTCGGGCACGCCACCATAGCGGCGCTCGGCAAAACAGGGCAGCGACAGGCTCGGCTCGCGCGTCTTCAGCGCCCGCCCCCAGGAATCCGCGCAGGCGGTCTCGCCGACCACGCCCCATTCGAACTTCTTGTAGCCGGTATATTGCAGCCCGTTGATCAGGATGATCATCTGCCCGGGCGTCGCATAGACAAGGCAAATGTCCGGCGGATCGAGCCGGCCGCTGGAGAGCGGGCTCACCGCGAGCGCCTTGTATTGGCCGAACGGCACCACATCGAGCGCCTCCTGCCGCTTGCGCGCATCTTCCGCCGTGCCGTGCCAGACGCCGACATAGTTCTCGCCCGCGAGCCACTTCTCGTCCTGCGGCGCAAGGCCGATCACCGCGCGGCACTGCGCGCCGACGAGATCCTCCCCGGTGATGCCGACGGTCCAGCCGAGCCGCGAAGCCATGCTGACGATCTGATCGGTGGTGTGGATCGCGCTGGGACGGCGGATCTTCGGGATCGCCTCCATCTCTTCGACCGTCGCAAACAGCTTCATGCCGATCACGGTGGTCTTCAGCCGCAGCAAACTGTTGAGATCGGCGACGATCCCTGCGAGGTCGAATTGTTCGGGGGGCGATTGTTGTTGCATGGCGTTGTTCTCCCGGATCGTCTTTGGACCGATTCTAGCGCGGCCGCTGTCTTGTGGCGATGGCCTATTGCGGGCCCGGCAGCAGCGCGTCGATGCTTCCCGCAAGGCGGTAGGCGATCAGCCCCAGCCATTCGCGCGCGCCGATATCGACGAGTTCGAGGCCATTATTGGCGACGATGAAATAGCGCAACAAATCTTCCTTCGTGCCAACCTTCCAGTCCACCGGATAGGGCTCGACCGGAAATCCGGCCTTGCGAAACAGCCCGACCGAGCGCGGCATGTGAAAGGCCGACGTCACCAAAAGCCAGCGCTCGCCGGGTTTCGGCTTGGCGATGTCTCGCGTGAACTCGGCATTCTCTTTGGTGTTGCGCGACTGCCGCTCCATCGTCAGGCGCTCCTTGGGAATGCCGAGCCCCTGAAACAGCGCGGTGGCGTAGTCGGCTTCCTTGGCGTCGTTGTGCAGAAGATTCGGGCTGCCGCCGGTATAGATGATTCGCGCGTTGGGATAACGGTGCGCCAGCGTTGCCGCCGAGATCAGCCGGTCGGCCGCGCCCGCGATCACGGGCACGCCGTGCGCTGACGACATGTCGGCATCGAGCGGCCCGCCGAGCACGATGATGCCATCGGGGTCGCCGCGCGAGGAATCCCATTTCGGAAAGCGCTGCTCCAGCGGATAGAGCAGGAAATTGGCCAGCGGCGAATAGGCGCAGATCGCCAGCAATACCAGCGATGTCACCATCAGCCGGCGTCCCGCCCTTGCAAAGCGCGTCAGCAGCAGCAGCGCACCGAGCAACCCCAGCCCGATCAGGAAATTGCTCGGCAGCAGGACATAGACGACCGTCTTGGACAATGCGAAAAACAAGAACGCTCCCGCAAGAAATTCTGGTACAGCGTCTTACGCTGCATCAGTCGCAATAAAAAGACCGCACATGGCCCATCATCACCTGCATTCGAGCCCGGAAACCTGCCATTGGGGCTTCTTCGAGGCCCGGCTGAAGCCCGTCCTGACCATCAAGAGCGGCGACGAGGTCACCATCGACACCGTCAGCGGCGGCCCGGAGCAACTGCCGGACAAGAGCAAATTCCACATCCCGCCGGAATTGCTGGATATCCACGCGAGATCCGAGCGCATGGTGCCCGGCCATATCCTCACCGGCCCGATTGCGGTGGAAGGCGCCGTGCCCGGCGACGTGCTGGAGGTCGATATTCTCGACGTCCAGCTTAGGCAGGACTGGGGCTACAATCTGATCCGCCCGCTCGCCGGCACCCTGCCCGACGATTTCCACGAAACGCGCATCCTAAATATTCCCCTCGATCGCGCGCGCATGACCGGCCGTCTGCCCTGGGGACTCGATCTGCCGCTAAAGCCGTTCTTTGGCGTGATGGGCACGTCGCCGCCGCCGGCCTGGGGCCGCATCACTTCGCTGATCCCGCGCGCGATGGGCGGCAATCTCGACAACAAGGAGCTGGGTGCCGGCGCAAAGCTCTATCTGCCGGTGTTCGTGCCGGGCGCGCTGTTCTCCTGCGGCGACGGCCATGGCGTGCAGGGCGACGGCGAAGTCTGCGTCACCGCGATCGAGACCGCGCTGCAGGGCCGCTTCCGCCTCACCTTGCGCAAGGACCTCAAGCTCGCCTATCCCCGCGCCGAAACCTCAGACCACTACATGACCATGGCGATGGACCCCGATCTCGATCAATGCGTGGTGCGCGCGCTGCGCGACATGATCGTGCTGCTCGGGGAAAAGCGAAACCTCTCGCGCGAGGACGCCTACACGCTGTGCAGCCTCGCTGCCGACCTTCGTGTCACGCAAACCGTGAACGGCTCGAAGGGCATTCACTGCATGATCGCGAAATCGGTGGTGCACGGCTAACGCGGTTTACTCGCGCTCGTGCGGGGTGATCGCCAGTTCCAGCAGCGCCATCCGCTCCAGCGTCACCGGATCGCGCTCGCCGTCCTTGGCGGTGCGCAGGATCGACTCCGCGATCGCGGTAACGGCGGCTGAACTGACCGGCTCCGGCAGGCTGGAAACCGCCGACTGCATCGCCCGGTTCATCACCTCGATGGCGTCAG
>JAKFVP010000395.1 GCA_021732175.1 Bradyrhizobium sp. | reverse complement strand
AATCGAGGAGGCGAGCGAAGTGAGCGCGGGCGATCCCGAGCCGGTGGAGCGAATGATCGAAAACGAAGAGCGGCGCGCGCTCGAGCTTGCGATGGCGCGCCTGACGGATCGTCATCGCGCCGCGATTGCACTGTTTCACATCGAGGAACTGAGCGGCGAGGAGGCAGCGAAAGCGATGAACGTCAGCGCCAAGGCGTTCGAATCCTTGCTTGCGCGGGCACGATCGACACTCAAGGAACACGTCCAGAATATTCAGAACGGGAGGAAGTGCGCATGACCTTGGATCAATTCCGCCAATTGGCCGAGACGTGGGGAGGCAATATCGGTCGCTGGCCGCCGTCGACCCGGGATGCGGCGCGCGTGCTGGCAGCGGGTGACGAGGGCCGGCGGATCCTCGATGATCAGATTCGGTTCGACCGACTGCTTGCTCTCGCCCCGGAGGTGAGCGAGGAGCGTGCCGGCCGGGTCGGTTTTGCCGTGCTTCAGCAGGTTTCCCATTCGACCCTGCAAGGGCCGCGCCTGCGCTGGAGCTTGCGCCGCCTGCTGCCCGCCACCAGTCTGGCTTGTTCGGCGCTGGTCGGCCTCTGGCTTGCGGGCGCGCTACCCTACCGCCAGAACGACGAAGCGCTGTCAGTAGTCAGCATGGTGTTCGACAGCACGGCGATGACGCTTGGGAGGGTGCAATGAATTCCCCTTCGCTGCTTCGGCATGGCTCGCGCTGGCTGCTGCTTGCATCGCTTTGCGTCAATGTCGGGTTTGTCGCCTATGTGTCGGCACAGTGGCTGCGGCCGGGCTGGACCCCCGGCAACGCAGCTGCTCCGATGCGCATGATCGAGCAGGCTGCGATGCGATTGCCAAAGGAAGATGCCGACATCCTTTGGCGCATCTATCGTAGCAAGGAACCGCAAATCCTGCCCATGCAAAGCGAATATACCCGTTCGCTGCTGCGGACCATGCAACTGGCCGGGCAGAACGATCTCGACAAGCCGGCGCTGCGGGCAGCCGTGAAGGAGTCGCGCGACAAGCGACTTGCGATCGGCGATGCCGTGATCGAGACCTTTGTCGAGATGCTCGAGCAGATTTCACCGAAAGGGCGGCGGCAGCTGGTGGGAGGCTTTCTTTAGCTGGAAACGCGAGGGTTCCGGGCCGCTCGTCCGTATCACCTACATCGACCTCAACACGTGGAAGGAGATGCAGGCATCATGGTGCAGCAAATAGCGGACGAAATCGAGATCAGCAGGGAGCATGTGCGGACGTTTTCCGGACCCGCCGCTACGCTCGTTCAGGTAACGCTGGCCGTTGCTTGCGTGGCAGCGGCCCTGCCGGCGCTGGCGCAGGACGCCCGCAGTCAGGCGCGTGAAGCATGCGAGGCTGACTACCGCCGGCTCTGCACGGGAATCATGCCGGGTGGCGGCCGGATTCGAAAGTGCCTGGACGAGCACGCGGACGCGCTCTCTCCCCGCTGCAAGCAGATCATCAGCGCTCAGAGCAGCAAGTAGCACACGACCCGCATGGACGCAGCGCTGGCGCGCGGTCATCGCGCGCCGATCCCGCGCGGCCGGAGGATTTCATGCAGAAGGCGTTGTTTCTGTCAGTCGTGTTTCTGTCGTTGCTGACGCTTGGCGCGTTGACCTGGCGTCATCGTTCGTCGCGACGGCGCTGGCCGGCCGCCGGATTGAGGCTCGATACACTGTACTGGCTCGTGGCTCCGACGCTCGCGACCTGGCTCTCGCGCGCCGTCATCGGCAGTCTGCTCCTGCTTGGCGGACTGATCGCGTTTCGCGACGTCAGCCACCGCTGGGATGGTTTCGGGCCCGCCGCCGCGTTGCCACTTTGGGCCTCAGTCATGCTCACGCTGGTGTGCGCCGATTTTGCCAATTATTGGGTCCACCGCCTCATGCACCGGGGCGCTCTGTGGCCGATCCACGCCATTCATCATTCCTCGCAGGAACTCGATTGGCACTCGGCGCTGCGGATACATCCGTTCGACCGCCTCGCCATGCAGATTGCGTCCGCGGCTTTCGTCGTCTCGCTGGGCTTTCCGCTGTCCGCCCTTGTCGTGGCGGCGCCGATCGCCGGGTTGATCGGCATACTGGTCCACCTGGATACGTCCATTGACTTTGGGTGGCTGCGTTACGTCATCGCAACGCCGCTGTTCCACCGCTGGCACCACGCCGATGAGCCTCAGGCCCTTGGCAAGAACTTTGCCGCCATTTTTCCGGTCTGGGATATCCTGTTCGGAACCTTCTACATGCCACGACATAAACGGCCGACGCGGTTCGGCTGCTCCGATGCGGTCCCGCAGACGTTCCTGGCGCAGATGACCTATCCGTTGAAGCGGTGGGTGACGCGCGATCCGGAATGAGAGGTCTTCAAGGGCGTAGGCGATCCGTCAGCTTGCGCGCACGCGCTCCGGCACCCGGGTAATCCTGGCGCCGAGCGCGTTCAGGCGTTCCTCGATCCGCTCATAGCCGCGCTCGATCTGGTCGGCGTTATTGATGGTCGAGGTGCCCTCGGCGCAGACGGCGGCGAGCAGCATGGCCATGCCGGCGCGGATGTCGGGCGAGGTCATCGCCGAGCCGCGCAGCCGGCTGGGGCCGGCAACGATGGCGCGATGCGGGTCGCACAGCACGATGCGGCCGCCCATCGCGATCAGCTTGTCGACGAAGAACATCCGCGACTCGAACATTTTCTCGAACATCAGGATCACGCCGTCGCATTGCGTGGCGGTGACGATGGCGATCGACATCAAATCGGCCGGGAAGGCCGGCCAGGGCTGGTCCTCGAGCTTGGGCACATGGCCGCCGAAATCGTCATGGATCTTCATGGTCTGGCCGGACGGCACGATGAGGTCGTCGTCCTCGACGCCGCAGACGATGCCGAGCCGCTCGAAGCCCATGCGGATCGAGCGCAGGTGCTCGACGCCGGCCTTCGCGATACGAATTGGTGAGCGCGTTACGGCCGCAAGCCCGATCAGCGAGCCGACCTCGATGTGATCAGGGCCGATCGTGTGCGTGGCCGAGCCGAGCGCCGAGCCGCCCTCGATCGTCATGGTGTTGGTGCCGATGCCGTCGATCCTGGCCCCTAGCTTGACCAGGAAGTGCGCGAGATCCTGCACATGCGGCTCCGAAGCGGCATTACGCAGGATGGTGGTGCCGCGCGCGGCAACGGCAGCCACCAGCGCATTCTCGGTCGCGGTCACGCTGGGTTCGTCGAGGAAGACGTCGGCGCCCTTCAGCCGCGAGGCCTTGAATTCCAGGCGGTGCGTCGCCGTGACGGTGGCCCCTAACTGCTCGAAGGCGAGGAAATGCGTGTCGAGCCTGCGGCGGCCGATCACGTCGCCGCCGGGCGGCGGCAGCGCCACCTCGCCGCAGCGCGCCAGCAGCGGGCCGGCCAGCAGGATCGAGGCGCGGATGCGGGCGCACAGTTCGGGGTCGAGATCGGCGGCGCGGATCTCCCTGGCGTGGATCAGCAGCGTGTTGCGCGCCTTCCACTCGGCGGTGGCGCCGACCGAGCGCACCAGCTCGACCAGCGTCTCGGTGTCGCGGATGCGCGGCACATTGTCGAGGGTGACGGGATGTTCGGTGAGCAGCGCGGCCGCGATGATCGGCAGCGCCGAGTTCTTGTTGCCGGAGGGCTCGATCGTACCGGAGAGGCGCTGGCCGCCCTCGACAATATACTGAATGGGCGGCACGGCTGTTTCCTACACCCTACACATCGACATTGGCACTCAGCGAATTATCCTGAATGAATTCCCGCCGCGGTTCAACCACATCGCCCATCAGCTTGGTGAAGATATCGTCGGCCTCGTCGACCTCCTTGACCTTCACCTGCAGCAGCGAGCGCTCGTTGGTGTCGAGCGTGGTCTCCCAGAGCTGGTCCGGGTTCATCTCGCCGAGGCCTTTGTAGCGCTGCAATGCGACACCCTTGCGAGCGGATTCGGTGACCGTCTCGAACAGGCCGACCGGACCATAAATCGGGGTCTCGCTGTCCTTGCGGCGGAGCAGGCCGGGGCGGGCATAGGCTTCCTGCAGCCTGACGCCATATTCATCCAGCTTGCGCGCGTCGGCGGAGCCAAGCAGGGCGTCGTCGATGATGGCGACGTCCTTGACGCCGCGCACCGTGCGCTCGAATACGAAGCCCTGGCCCTCCGCATAACGTCCGGTCCAGCCACGCTCGACCTCCTCGGACAGCGCGTCGAGCCGCTTGGCGATGTAGTCGGCCGCAGCCATCGCCTTGGGCGGGTCGCCGAAAATCTTCGGCCGCAGCACGCCGGCAATGGCGGCCTGCTCGACCACCTTGCGGTTATAGCGGCTGTGCAGATTGCGCAGCACGTTGCGGATCACGCGGGCATCCTCGACCAGCGCCTGCAAGTCCTGTGCGCTTCGCTCCTCGCCGGACGCGGCCCTGAACACGCAATCGTCGAGGCCGGTCGAGATCAGATAATCTTCCAGCGCCCGCTCGTCCTTCAGGTATTGCTCGGACTTGCCGCGCGTCACCTTGTAGAGCGGCGGCTGGGCGATATAGAGATAGCCGCCCTCGATCAGCGTCGGCATCTGCCGGAAGAAGAACGTCAGGAGCAGCGTGCGGATATGCGCGCCGTCGACGTCGGCATCGGTCATCAGGATGATCTTGTGGTAGCGCAGCTTCGACAGATCGAAGTCCTCGCGGCCGATGCCGGTGCCGAGCGCCGTGATCAGCGTGCCGATCTGCTCGGAGCTCAGCATCTTGTCGAAGCGCGCGCGCTCGACGTTGAGGATCTTGCCGCGCAGCGGCAGCACGGCCTGGAATTCGCGGTTGCGGCCCTGCTTGGCGCTGCCGCCGGCCGAGTCGCCCTCGACGATGAACAGTTCCGACTTGGCAGGATCCTTTTCCTGGCAGTCGGCGAGCTTGCCGGGGAGCGAGGCGTAGTCGAGCGCGCCTTTGCGGCGCGTCAACTCGCGCGCCTTGCGAGCCGCTTCGCGGGCGGCGGCTGCTTCCACCACCTTGCCGACGATGGTTTTGGCTTCGGTCGGATGCTCCTCGAACCAGGCGGCGAGCGCCTCGTTGATGACGTTCTCGACCACGGGGCGCACTTCCGAGGACACCAGCTTGTCCTTGGTCTGCGACGAGAACTTCGGATCAGGCACCTTCACCGACAGCACGGCAGTGAGGCCTTCGCGGCAATCGTCGCCGGTCAGCGCGATTTTTTCGCGCTTGGCGTTGGCTTCAGCGTAGCTGGTGACCTGACGGGTCAGCGCACCGCGGAAGCCCGCGAGATGCGTGCCGCCGTCGCGCTGCGGGATGTTGTTGGTGAAGCACAGCACGTTCTCGTGGTAGCTGTCGTTCCACCACAGCGCGGCCTCGACGCCGATACCGTTCATCTCGGTGCGCACCATGATCGGTGCAGGCACGATCGCCTTCTTGTTGCGGTCGAGATATTTGACGAATTCCTCGACGCCGCCGTCGTAGCGCATCGCCTCGCGCTTCTCGACCGCGTGACGCTGGTCGGACAACAGGATGTTGACGCCGGAATTCAGGAAGGCGAGTTCGCGCAGCCGATGCTCCAGCGTCGCGAAGTCATATTCGACGTTGGTGAACGTTTCGGTGGAAGCGAGGAAGGTCACCTCGGTGCCGCGCTTGCCATTGGCGTCGCCGACTTCCTTGAGCGGTGCGACCGCGTCGCCATGGGCGAACTCGACGTAGTGCTCCTTGCCGTCGCGCCAGACGCGCAGTTCGAGCTTGCTCGACAGCGCGTTGACGACGGAGACGCCGACGCCGTGCAGGCCGCCGGAAACCTTGTAGGAATTCTGGTCGAACTTTCCGCCGGCATGCAGCTGGGTCATGATGACCTCGGCCGCCGAGATGCCTTCGTCCTTGTGGATGTCGACGGGAATGCCGCGGCCGTCGTCGCGCACGGTCACCGAATTGTCGGCGTTGAGGATCACCTCGACCGCGGTGGCGTGTCCCGCCAGCGCCTCGTCGATGGCGTTGTCGACGACTTCGTAGACCATATGGTGCAGGCCGGAACCGTCATCGGTGTCGCCGATATACATGCCCGGCCGTTTGCGAACGGCATCGAGGCCTTTCAACACCCGGATCGAGTCCGCGCCATATTCAACGGGAATGGAATGCTCGGTGTCGGCGGGTTGCTGCCGGGCAGGTTCTGTCATGTGAAGCCTTGAGAGATGTCTGGAATCAGCCGATGCGCAACGCGAGAGATGTCTGAAATCAGCTGCGCAAAACCAGGCGCTGAATCACGCTATTTGTGCCACGAAAGAGGCGTTGCGCCTAGCGCAAAGTCTCGGTCCGCAAGCTGTTGAATAGATAGACATTTTTAACACTCTTTCAAGGCCGCCAAGGGCCGATTCTGCGGGCCGAAAAAAGCGCGATTCGAGGGGGTGCTCCGGGAGCGAAAATCGCCGATTCCGAAGGCGTTTTTTCGCTGCCAAATTGCAGTAGGCGCGATACCTGCTAGAGAACTTTCCGGCATCGCCGCATGCCGTCTTTCGCAATCGGGATTGGCTGCCGTTGTCGTTGCCATCAGCAAAATATCGCCCCGACGTCGATGGCCTGCGCACCGTTGCGGTCCTGTTGGTGCTGCACTTCCACGCCTTCCCGGCGGCGATGCCGGGCGGCTTCATCGGTGTCGACGTCTTCTTCGTCATTTCCGGTTTTCTGATCACCGGCATCATCGCGCGGGAGCTGGAGCAGGGCCGCTTCAGCCTGCTCACTTTCTACATCCGGCGCGTCAGGCGGATCTTTCCGGCGCTGATCGTGGTGCTTGCCTTGGTGCTGATACTTGGCTGGTTCTGGATGTTGCCGGCGGCATTCGCGCAGCTCGGCACCGACGTGGTTGCCAGCGCCGGGTTCGCCGCCAACATCGCGCTGCTGCTGCAATCAGGCTATTTCGACGTCGAATCCGCCAAGAAGCCGCTGCTGCATCTGTGGTCGCTCGGCATCGAGGAGCAGTTCTATCTCGCCTGGCCGCTGCTGCTGATGCTCACGGCCCGCCTGCGTCTGTCGATCGTCGCGGTCGCCGCCACGCTCGGCATCGCTTCCTTCATCCTGAACGTCGCGTTGATCGGCTTGCATCCGGTGGCGACGTTCTATCTGCCCTTCACGCGCGCGTTCGAATTGCTGCTCGGTGCAGTGCTGGCCTGTAGCTGGGATCGCGTCAGCCAGGACCGGCGGGCCAGCGAAATCCGCGGCTGGCTGGGCGCGGCGATGATCGTGGCCGCGGCTGCCTTGCTCAACAGCCACAGCGCCTTTCCCGGCTGGTGGGCGACCCTGCCGGTCGCAGGCGCGGCGCTATTGATATCGGCGCCCGGCGCGTGGGTCTGCCGGGTGGTGCTGGCAAGCCCGCCGATGGTGTGGATCGGCCTGATCAGCTATCCGCTTTATCTGTGGCACTGGCCGCTCTTGGTGTTCGGCGCCGCCATCAAGTTTGCGCCGCTGACCCTGCTCGAGCGCGAGCTGGCGTTGATCGCAAGCGTGCTGCTGGCATGGGCGACCTATCGCTTCATCGAAATCCCGATCCGTTTTGGCCGGCCGAGCCCGCGCAAAGTGGCCGGCCTGTGTACGGCCATGGTGCTGATCGGCATCGCCGGAGGCGCCACCGTCCGGGGCGGCGGCTTCGACTTCCGCCTGCCGGCGGAAATCCGCGCGATGGCCAGCGTGCCGACGCAATCGAAGCGCTGGCGCATCGGTGAATGCATGCTGGATCTGTCGAACAAGACGAGCTTCGCCGCCGATTGCGCCGACCGCGACCGCCGGCCACTGGTGCTGGTCTGGGGCGATTCCACCGCGGGCGCGCTGATTCCCGGGCTGCGCGACGCGCAGAAGACACGGAATTTCGGTGTTGCGCAGTTCACCTCGAGCTCCTGCATCCCGGCACTGAAGGCTGACATCGCCGACAACCCGAATTGCCGCGCCATGAATGACAAGGTGCTGGCGCTGGCGCGCGAGCTGCAGCCTGACGTCGTGCTGCTGCACGGCACCTGGGAAAAGCATCTCGACAATGTCGCCGAGACCGTCGCTGCGCTGAAGCAGCAAACCCACGCCCGCGTGGTCGTGCTCGGTCCGCTGCCGGCCTGGCGGCGCAGCGTGCCGAACGAGGTGCTGCGGTTTTACATGATGCACCACCGGCTCGTGCCGCCGCGCGTTGCCGGCGTCGCAAGGTCGGACAGCGTGTACGACAATCTGATGCGCGAGAAGCTGCTTCCGCTGGGCGCCGAATTCATCTCGGCGCGCGAAGAGCTGTGCAATGAAGAGGGCTGCCTGATCCGCGTCGGCGACAGCGCGGCCGACATCATCATCAGCGATCAGGCGCATCTGACCGAGAAGGGCTCGGATTACCTGATCGGTGCGATCATCGACCGCATCCTGGCGTCGCCGGCGGGCCCGCGCAAATAGCGTTCAGCTCCGCCGCGCGACCTGTCCGGACTCGACGTTGAATACTTCGCCGGAGCGGCCGATGTCGGCAAAAGCGGCGGGATCGGCGCCGGTCATCCAGACCTGCGCGCCGAGTTTGGCGAGTTCATCGAACAGCGCCTTGCGCCGGTTCGGGTCGAGATGCGCCACGACTTCGTCGAGCAGCAGCAGCGGCACGATGCCGGTCATCTCGGCGACGAGACTGGCATGCGCGAGCACGAGGCCAATCAGCAGCGCCTTCTGCTCGCCGGTCGAGGCATCGCGGGCCGGCATGTTCTTGGGGGCGTAGACGACCTGCAGGTCGGTGAGGTGCGGTCCATCCAGCGTGCGGCCGGCAGCCGCATCGCGCGCGCGGCTGGAGCGCAGGATTTCGCGGTAGCGGTCCTCGACCGCTGTGGCGGTTTCGCTGGCGAGCGCGTTCTCCATCCAGCCGTCGAGCGCGATCTCGGCGGACGGGAAGGGCGATGCCGCGCCGCGCGTGCGCAGCATCTCGGCGAGCTTTATCAGCGTCTGGCTGCGCGTGGCCGCCACCGCCACGGCAAGCTCCGCCGTCTCGCGCTCGATGGCATCGCACCAGTGGTCGTCGTAATTGCGCACTTCCAGCAGGCGATTGCGCGAGCGCAGCGATCGCTCCAGCGCGGAAACACGGCTGGAATGCTCGCTGTCGATGGCCAGCACCAGGCGGTCGAAGAAGCGCCGCCGCTCGGAAGCCGCGCCCATGAACAGTCCGTCCATCGCGGGCGTGAGCCACACCATGCGTAAGTGATCGCCGAAGGCGGTGGCGGAACTCACTGGCTCGCGGTCGATGCGGCAGCGGCGGCTGGCGCCATTTGCGTCACTCTGCGGCGGATCGATGCCGGTGCCGAGCGTGGCGAGCCCCAGCGCGCCCTCGATTTCGGCGGATACCGCCCACGAGCCGTCACCCTGGTTGTCGGCGACATCCTCCAGCGTCGCACGCCGCAAGCCGCGCCCGGGCGACAGGAACGAGATCGCCTCCAGGCAATTGGTCTTGCCCGCCCCGTTCGGCCCGACCAGCGCCACCACATCGCCGCGCGCGGAGATAGTCGCCGCGCGGTAATTGCGAAAATGCGTCAGCGACAGGCGATGGATGCGGGACGAGGTCATGGTTCGATCTATCATCCGTCATGCCCGGCCTTGTGCCGGGCATCCACGCCTTTCTGGCCTCCAAGACGTGGATGGCCGGGACGAGCCCGGCCATGACGCAAAACTAATTACTGCGCGCACAAATGCGAGTCACACCCGCATCGGCATCAGCACATACAGCGCGCCCTTGTTGTCCTTGTCCTGCACCAATGTCGGCGAGCCGGGATCGGCGAGCCTCAGCACGGCGACCTCGCCCTCGATCTGGGCGGCGATGTCGAGCAGGTAGCGCGAGTTGAAGCCGATATCGAGCGGGTCGGAGGCGTATTCGACCTCCAGCTCTTCGGTGGCGCTGCCGGAATCCGGATTGGTCACCGACAGCACCAGCTTGCCGGCGGACAACGCCAGCTTCACCGCGCGGCCGCGTTCGCTGGAGATCGTGGAGACGCGGTCGACCGCGGCCTCGAAATCCTTCTTGTCGACGACGAGTTCCTTGTCGTTGTTCTGCGGGATGACGCGGCCGTAATCGGGGAAGGTGCCGTCGATCAGTTTCGAGGTCAGCACCACATTGCCGATGGTGAAGCGGATCTTGCCGGCCGACAGCTCGATGCCGACTTCGGCCTCGGTGTCCTCGATCAGGCGCTGCACCTCGCCGACGGTCTTGCGCGGCACGATCACGCCGGGCATTCCATTCGCCCCCTTGGGCAAGACGAGGTCGATCTGCGCGAGACGATGGCCGTCGGTGGCGACGCCGCGCAGGGTCTGCGCCTTGGCGGTTCCCGCCGTGTGCAGATAGATGCCGTTGAGATAGTAGCGCGTCTCCTCGGTCGAGATCGCGAACTGCGAGCGGTCGATCAGGCGCTTGAGGTCGGCGGCGGGTAGCGTGAACGAATGCGTCATGTCGCTGGCGGCGAGATCCGGAAAATCGCTTTCCGGAAGCGTCTGCAGCGTGAAGCGCGAGCGGCCGGCGCGGATCGCCAGCACGGAACGGTCGCCGTCGCCTTCCAGCACGATCTGCGAGCCATCGGGCAGCTTGCGCACGATGTCGTAGAACATGTGGGCGGGCACCGTGGTGGAACCGCCGGTTCCGGCTTCCGCCGCCAGCGTCTCCGTCACCTCTAGATCGAGGTCGGTCGCCTTCAGCGACAGTTTGGCGCTTTCCGCGCGCACCAGCACGTTACCGAGGATCGGGATGGTGTTGCGGCGTTCGACCACGCGATGCACGTGGCCCAGCGATTTCAGGAGCTGCGCACGCTCGACGGTAACCTTCATAGCAATATCCGCCCGATCCCTGAGATGGAAAAGCCGGGCGGCCGGAAGGCGCGCCGCGGCGTTGGAAGACCCGAAAATCCGGTCGATGACAGATTTGACCAAACGCCCGAGGGGACCGCAAGGTGGCGCGGAAGGGCCGCAAATTCAAGGGAAAGACGTGCTGTTTTCCGCGTTTTGCAGCGGATTTGCGGCCCTCCCTGGGTTCGCCGGGGAGGGCCGGAGCGCCTTATTCCTGCAACTGGCGCTTCAGCGATTCGACCTCTTCGGACAGTGCGGTGTCCCTGGCAACCAATGCCTCGATCTTGCGCACGGCGTGCAGCACCGTGGTGTGATCGCGCCCGCCGAAGCGCCGGCCGATCTCGGGAAGCGAGCGCAAGGTCAGCGTCTTGGCGAGGTACATCGCGACCTGCCGCGGGCGCACCACATTGGCGGTGCGGCGCGACGACAGAAGGTCGGAGCGGCTGACATTATATTGCCGCGCCACCACGCGCTGGATGTCCTCGATCTTGATGCGCTTGGGTTCCTGCGGCCGGATCAGGTCGCGTACCTCGCGCTCGGCCATGTCGAGCGTCACCGGCTGGTTGTTCAGCTTGGAATGGGCGAGCAGGCGATTGATCGCGCCTTCGAGGTCGCGGCCGTTATGGGTGATGGTGCGCGCCAGATAATCCAGCACCGGATCAGGCACGTCGAAGCTCGCATGATGGGCGCGGGCCGCAGCGACCCGGGAGCGCAGGATGCCGAGCCGCAGTTCCTCGCCGAGCGAGCCCATCTCCACCACGAGGCCACCGGCAAGGCGCGAGCGCACGCGGTCGTCGAGGCTTTCGAGATCCGACGGCGGACGGTCGGCGGCGATCACCACCTGACGGCCGGCATCGATCAGCGCATTCAGCGTGTGGCAGAATTCGGCCTGGGTCGACTTGCCCTGCAGGAACTGCAAATCGTCGATCACGAGCACGTCGATGCCGCGCAGCGCTTCCTTGAAGGCCAGCGCCGTCTGCGTCTTCAGCGCGGCGACGAAGCCGTACATGAATTTTTCCGCGGTGAGATAAAGCACCTTGCGTTCGCCCGCCGCGTTGCCGGCCCAGGTCACGGCCTGCAGCAGATGGGTTTTGCCGAGCCCAACGCCGGCATGGATGTAGAGCGGGTTGAACATCACGGCATCGCCGCGGCGGCCTTCGGCAACCTGTCGCGCGGCGGCATGCGCCAGCGTGTTGGAGCGGCCGACGACGAAGCTTGCAAAGGTCAGGCGCGGGTCGAGCGGGGAACCGCCGAGCGCGTCATGGCTGGCGGACACCGGCGCGATCGCGACCGCGCGCAGTTCCTGCATCGGGCGGGCGTCGGCCCGTTCGGGGCGGCGTGCCTCGGCCGGGGCGGTTGCCTCCTTGGCGGGCATCGCCGCGCGCATCGCCGAGCGCACAGTGAGGTCGATGCGGTGCACTTCCGGCAGCTCGGCCTGCCAGGCCGACAGCACGCGCTCGGCATAATGGGCCTGGATCCAGCTCTTCAAAAACCGCGTCGGAACCGACAGATGCACGCTTTCATCCTGGACCGCTTCCAGATCCATTCGCGCAAACCAGCTTGTGTAGACATCTTCCCCGACGCTTGACCGCAACCTGCCCTTCACGCGCGACCAGCGGTCCTGTTCCGTGTTTGTCATTGCCGAAATCTTTTCATTAAGAGGAATAGGGTGTTGTGAAATCGCCGTGCACATTAGATGCCGCACGGCGTGACCTCGAGCGAAACGACTTCAATCTTCAGGGCATAGATCGGCCGTGCGGCGAAAATGCCGCGCGCCCAAATTCATCCACTGAAAAAGAAAAAGTCGCTTCGCGAGGTCAGCGCGTACTCAACGGTCTGTCCGGAGCAGGCGCGTGGAACACGGTGAAAGAGCAGGAGTAATCAGCAATTACGGGGTCGTCTGAAAAATGCACTTGGTCCAATGCTGTGTTGATTCCGTAAAGCATGTCGCCTCCCCCTCCCGCCGCGACAGGTCGCGGCGAGTCATTCATGTCGCCAGTGATTCCAACTTCAGTCCGCCGCAGCCGAACATCGGGATGTCCGGCGCCGCTACGCCGCGTACCTCAGTCAAGTTCAACCTGCCTGCAGGCTCCGCGTTCCCCGCCTTTGCTTTGGTCCCGCGCCGCTTTCCCAGGTTCAACGCGCGTGATGCGCTCGGGAAAATTTAGACACAGAACAGCCGCTCTCATATTGCTATGAGTTACGAACCCAGCATCGCTTGGAAAGCGTCGCTACGCGCACACCGCCGCCGATTTGCGCGTCCGCTCAAGGTTCTCAAACCGCGCTGGTCTGGAAGAACCGCTGAACGCCGCGAGCGATTTAATAACTACACCATGGTGCAGTTCTGACAATCACGGAATTTCACGGGGACGGCGACTCTTCCGAAGTGTTGCAACACTGCACGTGCGTACTCTGAAACCAATTCGTTGAATCGTCGTGCAGATTCCTGCGTGTGACAAATTTGGCCGCACTCGCAAAAATAATTCGCAAAATTTTCACGTTCGCCGCTTCGCAAGGCAGTTTTCAAAATGGGTGCGAGCGCTATGTGGATAAGTGATTATCGAAGCGAAGTTTTTCGCGATTGAATTTTCGGGTAACCCGCGCCGACTGTTGCAAGTTAGCCCTGCGGCATGCGGCCTTCTCGCACTTGCGTAGGAAACGCGCGCCATAATCCCTTGGAACTCGTAGAACTACGGACGTTCGCCAAGCAATAGGTTGCGATCGACCATGACACGCGTGGTCCCGGCCAGCCAATTGCGATTGTAGAAATACGCGACGCAAAAAAGAAAGGCCCGGCGAACCGGGCCTCTGACGAATTTCTTCTTTTAACAGTTCGAAGCTTTGCTTACTTGCCGAGCTTGGCGATCTGATGCGTCAGGCGCGAGACCTTCCGGTTGGCATTGTTCCGGTGGATGATGTTGTGCTGCGCCGCCTTCATCAGTTCGGGTTCGGCGCTCTTCATCGCGGTCACCGCCGCATTCCGATCGCCGCTCTTGATCGCTTCCTCGACGGTGCGAACTGCGCTGCGCAGCTTGGTGCGGCGCGCCTTGTTGACGATGGTGCGGCGGGCAATCTTGCGGGTCGCCTTCTTGGCGGAGGTCGTGTTGGCCATCTCTTCAAATATCCTTCGACAGGTACCGACCGCGGCTGGCCGGGCTCATCTCGCCCCGGCGTTCCAATCTCGCAATCGACGCTGATATTGTTCCGGTGTTCTCTGGTGAATGCCTGGGCCGGAGCAGAGTATGCTCGCAAGGCGCGCGGCGCCGCTCAAAGAACAGCGGCGGCGGGATTGCGCCCGCCGCCATTGGCCGGTCTTATAGAGGGCCGACATGCCAGCGTCAACGCTTTCCCCGCCGCGGGCTGGCCTTTGGCTGACGCCCGGGGTTGGCGATAAGGTGCTGAAGTGGTTGAATTTCTCAGAGCGTCCCGGTATTGGCTGACGGCATTCGGGGGCTTGGCAAAATCAGGGTGATGCATGATCCGCGGCTTATTCCGACTGATCGGGCTCCTGCTGCTGGCCGGCGGTTTCATTTTCGTGGTCTATGACGGCGCCCGCTGGGTGGCCGACCAGAACCTCAAGTTCACCCGGTTCGGGCAGTTCTGGAACGACATCCACCAGTCCAGCCAGCAGGCTTTCCGGGCCTGGGTCGAGGGTCACGTGCCCTGGCTCTGGGACAGTGTGTTCAAGGTGCTGCTGGATCAGCCAGTCTTTGCCGTCATGGGCATTCTGGGCCTTATCCTGATGATCCTGTTCCGTCCGCGGGCGCCCCTGATCGGCTATTCGCGGGACTAAAGCTGCTCGGCAGCTTCCGTAACGGGACTGCCAAGCCTTGCGTAAAGACATATATAGATGTCACGCGGCCGAGGCCGTTCGAGGCTTCGTTCGGGCTTTGGCCGAAAGTCCCGCCTGGAGGTAATCCATGTTTTTCATGCGCAAGACCACCGCGCTGCCAAGTGCGAGCGAGGCTCTGCCGGGCCGCGCCACGCCGATCCCCACGGCCACGCGCCATTTCGTCAACGGCCACAACCTGCTGCCGCCTTATCCCGAGGGCCTCGAACAGGCCGTGTTCGCGCTCGGCTGTTTCTGGGGCGCCGAGCGAAAGTTCTGGGAGCTTGGCGAGGGCATCTTCACGACCGCGGTCGGCTATGCCGGCGGCTTCACGCCGAACCCGACCTATGAAGAGGTCTGCTCGGGCCGCACCGGCCACACCGAAGTGGTGCTGGTCGTGTTCGATCCGAAGAAGGTCTCTTACGAAAAGCTCTTGAAGACGTTCTGGGAAAACCACGACCCGACCCAGGGCATGCGCCAGGGCAACGACGTCGGCACGCAATATCGCTCGGCGATCTACACCTTCGGCGACGCGCAGAAGAAGGCGGCCGAAGAATCGAAGGCGACCTATCAGAAGGCGCTGTCGGCCAAGCGGTTGGGTGCGATCACCACCGAGATCGCGGCCTCCGGTCCGTTCTACTTTGCCGAGGACTACCATCAGCAATACCTCGCCAAGAATCCGGCGGGCTATTGCGGCCTCGGCGGCACCGGCGTGTCCTGCCCGATCGGCGTCGGCGTCAACGCGGCCTGATGCGTTCCACCTCTCCCCGCCAAGCGCGGGGAGAGGTGGAACGCATCAG
>JAKFVP010000438.1 GCA_021732175.1 Bradyrhizobium sp. | reverse complement strand
CCGCGCGCCTGCGCCAATCGGCTCGCGCGCGCCAAGGCGGACGCGGCGCTGAAATCAGTGCAGCTCGATGCCGCGCTGCGCGGCGCCTTCATCCTCGCCGCCGACACTGTTGTCGCGGTCGGCCGCCGCATCCTGCCGAAAGCCAATCTGGTCGATGAAGCCGCGCAGTGCCTGCGGCTGCTTTCGGGCCGCAACCATCGCGTCTACACCGCGATCTGCCTCGTCACGCCAAAGGAAGCGTTCCGCCAGCGGCTGGTCGAAACGCGCGTGCGCTTCAAGCGCCTGTCGGAGGACGACATCCAAGCCTATATCGGCTCCGGCGAATGGCGCGGCAAGGCCGGCGGCTATGCGGTGCAGGGCATCGCCGGATCCTTCGTGGTCAAGATGGTCGGCTCCTACTCTAATGTCGTCGGCCTTCCGCTGTATGAGTCCTGCACGCTGCTCGGCGGCGAAGGCTTTCCGATCCGCTTCGGCTGGCTCAACGCCGCGGCTACAGGCGTCTGACGCGCTCGCGCGCGATCAACTTTGTATAGACTGAAGCGATGGCCGACGATTCCGCCAGGACCGGCGCTGCCGGCAAGCCCGCCAAACCGTGCCCGATCTGCGGCAAGCCGTCGGTCGCGGCCGCAAAGCCGTTCTGCTCGGATCGCTGCCGCGACGTCGACCTCAACCGCTGGCTCTCCGGCTCCTACGCCATCCCCGCGCGCGAGGGCGAAGAGGAAGAGTCGGAGTAGGCGGGCGGGCATTTCGGCTGCATCCCTTCATTCGCCATGTCCGGGCTAAAGCGCGAAGCGCGTCTTCCCGCTGGATCTGTCCCCGCGCATCCACGCCTCCGATTTTCCCGCCCGAAAGCCGTGGATGGCCGGGACAGGCCCGGCCATAACGACCGGGATTTTTGGCTGCGCGCACCGGTGTAGCCGCCAACTCACTGATTCCGCGGCATTTCGCGGCCTCATCCCGCCGGCCCGGGTGGGTAGACAGGAAGGTCCGACCCAACTATAAACCGCCCGCCCGCTATCGGCCGAAAGGCCCTCGCCGGCATGCCCAGGTAGCTCAGTTGGTAGAGCATGCGACTGAAAATCGCAGTGTCGGTGGTTCGATCCCGCCCCTGGGCACCACGCTTCGCTCGCAGGCTGCGCGTGGCGCAGCCACGCCAGTGAAATGGCGAAGCGTGTCCGGCAAAGCTTGAGCGCAGCGAGAGCGAAGACGGACTTTTTACCCCAGCCTTTCGGTAGCTATGTTCGCTGTGAGCTCACATGCAGCGCGCGTCGTCGCGAAAAGCTCATCGATATCTCAAGCATTTCTGGACCGGAAATAACCGACTCTTGAAGGCCTCTCCGGGTCAGCCCACCGCGGCCTTGCGGCTTTCGGACTCCATCGGAGCCGCCGGCTCGCCCGCATCCGTGCCGGCGTTGCGGCGCATCTCGTAGAACTCCAGCACGCGCCTGGCCGTCGCGAGCTCCAGCCGCTCGAAATTCTCCCGCGCGCGCTCGAGGTCCATCCGCGTCATCTTGCGTTCCGCCGCCGTCATCAACAGCAGGGCTTTCGTGGTCGCCCAGGAACAAGCCGCGGCCCTGGCAACGATCTGCACCGCGCCCGGATTCTCGTTGAGCACCGCCCGCTCGACGATCTCGATCGGGCAGCCCGCCAGCGCCGACAGCGCCATAACCGTCCGTTCGAAATCCTGCGCCCGCGCCGCGGCGTGAACGTCGCCTTCGCCGAGATCCTTCCACTCCGTGCGCCGCCTGACGCGCTTGCGCGCCTTGGCGTGGTCGCCGGAGTTCTTGCGGACGACGAGGTTGATGTCGTCGATCACGTCGGTCACCGCGCCCTTGACGACGTCGGCGCATTTCGGGTGCGCCGCGGCGATCTTGCGGCACACGGCCGTCGACGCGGTTTCGAGAATCTTCAGCAGGTGATGCCGCGGGATGTCGCTGCGCGTGCCGACATGCAGCGCAAGCTGGCCGTCCTCGCGGGACCGCACCACGAGCTCGCCGAAGCTGCGGTCGGAAATCTGCGCGCCGAGATTCTGCGCAACGGCATGGACGACGACGGATTCGCCGCGCTCGATCAGCAGCTCGGTAATGGTTTCGCTCAAGGTCGGACGCTGCGCGATCGCGAGCAGATGTCCCTGGCTCTTCGTGCTGGAGCCAAGCACGAGGTCTTCCTCGCTCAGCGCCGCCGACTGGCTGAGCACCGGCGCTGCGACGCTGATCTCGTCGTCGAAGGCGAATGCCCTGACCAGCGTGGCAGGTGCCTTCTGATCGGTGGCGTAGTGCTGGGCGAGCTTGACGCGGGTCCTCAGTTCGATCACGCCGACGATGGTCTTGAAGATGTCGTCGAACATCTCGGTCTGCTGCTTCGAATAACGGCCGGAGCCGGCGAGAAACAGGTCCGTGATGCGCATCAGCGCCTTGAGCTGCCTTCGTGTCGCCCCCGGAGTTGCCGCGCTCTGAACTTCGTCGATCAGGGAATACAACATCGTCATGCGGAGTCTCGTCGCGTATTTGCCGCCCTTGGGCGCCAAGTGGGAGTCACAATCATTAACTAGCGCTGACGCGTGAAAATTGCGGACGCCAGTTGCTTCACAAATGATTCAAATTGTCAGGAGTCGAAGCAAAGTCGTGGTCGCGAAGGGGCTTGGAACCGGGTCATCTGCGCGGCTTGACGTAGATGCTCTCGAAATTGCCGGCATATTCTTCCTTCCAGCCGCGCTTGTCGATGAGGAAGCGCCGTAGCTGCTCATGCGCCTTCACCCACAGCACGGTGTCGATCCTGTATTTCTCGATCACGGCGTCCCAGGCCGCCTCGTCCACCTCCCATGCGACCAGCGGGAAATAGTCGTGCAGCAGGCTATCCGGATAGGCGGTGGCGGCGCGGCCGTCGACGAACAGTGGCACGCTGCCGCGCGTGTAGAAGATCAGGAGCCCGCCGGCATTCCAGTGATTGAGCAGCCGCGCCTTCGGCAAGTGCGTTTGCAGATAGCGGGCATCTTGCTCCGAGATCATGTGCGGCAGGGTGAACGAGGATCTTGCCTGCGCGTAAGTCACGGGCAGGGCGATGACGCCCATGATGCCGGCCGCGGCCATCGCGTTCCGGACCTTGAAATTGTCCAGCCGCTTTGCCAGCAGCCGGTCGAGATGCAGCGCCAGGGGCAGCGTCGAGAACAGGAAGAAAAAGGACATGTAGCGGAATTGATAGATGCCGAGCACCAGGAACAGCCAGGACAACAGCCGCGCCTCGACCGGGCAGGCATTTTTGAAGAAGCGGAGCTCGAGCGCCGCAAAGAGCAGCACATAGACCATGCCGGGAATGCTCTCGGGCATTTCCATGTTCTGGTAGTACGACTGCCATTCGGTGATGTAGGCCTGCACGAAATGGCCGAGCGTTGCAGCCGAGCCTTCGTAGATGCCGAGGCCCAGCGGATTGACAAGAGTGGCGACAAGGCACGCGGCGCCCACGAGCGCAAATAGCCTGACGTCGGCCCAATCCCGGCGCAGCAGGGCGACGCCGCCGAAAACGCCGATCACGAAGAAGCCGAGCAGGAAGCCGCCATGCAAATTGGCCCACAGCACCATGACCGCGGGGAGTGCGAGCAGCCATCGCGACCGCTTCAGGCACTCGCCGTAGAACAGGACGGCAAACAGCATCGTCGCAATGTTGGGCGAAGCTGCGAGATAGATGTTCGGGGCGGCCGCGAACGCCGGGTAGAGCAGGCAGGCGGCAAAGACCGCAATGCCGATCGAAGCGGTCGAGGCGCCGTAGCGAAGGCAGAGCGAGGCGAGATAGAAGGCGATGGCCGCACCGCTGGCGACCACCATGAAGATGATGCCGCCGAACCCCGCATACTGGAACACGACGCTGGCGATGACGTCCCACAGCCAGGACAGATTGAACCACTGCTTGTCGGCCGCCGTGAACGACCAGGGATCGTTCAGGGGAACATGGCCTTGCTGGCGGATCACGTCGCCGGCGGCGAGATGCCAGCCGAGATCGTAATGGCCGAGCATCAGCGCGCCATTGCTGACGTAGTACACGCACAGGAACGAGATCAGGAAGATGTAGATGCCGTACCGCCGCAGGTACGGCCCGATCGTCCCGGTCCCCTGGTCGGTCCCGGAGCCGCGCAAAGCCTCCGCCGCGTCCATCAACGAGCCCCTCACGATCGAAGCAACCGCCCGCGGCCCGGAAAGTCCCGGGCCAGCGTGACCTCTTCGCTTAGGGGTTGTCCCGCTAAGGCAGGGTTAAGATCGGGTGTGCAAGGCGCCCGCCGCGCGATGAAGCGGCGTTCTGATTAACGAATGCCTACGCGGAACCAATCGCCAGCGGTAGAGGTTCGGGCGGCGCCGCCGCCGGCTGTGCCGGCGGACGGCTCGCCGCGTCTAGCCGCCGTAGAGATAGGTCGGCAGCCACAGCGTCATGCCGGGCCACAGATACATGATGACCATGCAGAGGATCACGATCAGCATGTAGGGCATCATGCCGGCGAAGATCTGGTTCAGCGTGACATGCTTCGGTGCGACGCCCTTCAGGTAGAACGCCGACATCGCCACCGGCGGCGACAGGAAGGCAGCTTGCAGGTTCACGAACACCAGGGTGCCCCACAGGATCGGGTCGATGCCGAAGTGCTTCAGCATCGGCAGGAAGATCGGCACGAAGATGATGATGATCTCCGTCCATTCCAGCGGCCAGCCGAGCAGGAAGATGATCGCCTGAGACAGGATCATGAACTGCACCGGCGTCATGTTGAGCGAGAGCACCCAGCTCTCCAGCAGCGCCTGGCCGCCGAGGATAGCGAACACCGCCGAGAACAGCGCCGAACCGACGAACAGCCAGCACACCATCGCGGTGGTCTTGGCGGTCAGGAACACCGCCTCCTTGGTACGCTTCCAGTCCAGCGTGCGCGCGTGCAGCGCGAGCAGGAAGGCGCCGGCAGCGCCGACGCCGGCGGATTCGGTCGCCGTCGTGATGCCGAACAGGATGACGCCGAGCACCACCACGGTGAGGATGCCGAGCGGCATCACCGAGGAGGTGAGCAGCCGCAGCACCTCGAAGCGCTCGCCATCCATGCGCAGGAACGAGCGCAGGCTCCAGGCCGCCAGCAGCACTGCGAAGATCGCAAATCCGATATAGAATCCGCTGGCCGGGCCCTTGTCGGCGGCGGACGGTTCCGGCGTTGCCGCCGCGCTGCCAAGCTGTTGCAGACCTTCCACCGCCTCCGAGGCCGCACCGGCCTGCTGATGGATCACGACGTACCACCAGATGATGCCGAGCGTCACCACCGAGAGCAGGAACGGCACCAGCGAGATCACGAAGTTCTGCGTGATCGCGCCGTAGCTCATCGGCTTGCCGTCGATATCGAGCTTCCGGGCTGGACCGGGCGTCACCATCGCCTTGGCGAGCGCGACAACCATGTTCGGCGAATAAAGTGCCTGCAGCTTCTTGATCCACTCCGGAACATGGACCCGCGTCTGCTCCTCCGGCAGTTGCGGCGCGATCTTCGGATTGATCATCGCCCAGCCGATCACGTAGACGAGGTAGAGGAAGGCAAGAAAGAAGCCCGGCAGCATCGCCGCTGCATAGAGCTTGACCACCGATTGTCCGGCCACCGCCGCGTAGACGATGATCATCACCGACGGCGGGATCAGGATGCCGAGCGTGCCGCCGGCGGTGATGACGCCGGATGCGAGCTTGACGTCGTAGCCGGCGCGCAGCATCGGGTTGAAGGCGATCACGCCCATCAGCACCACGACAGCGCCGACCAGGCCCGAGGCGATGCCCCAGAAGGTGCACACGATCAGGGTGGCGACCGCCAGCGAGGCGGGCAGGCGGCGGAAGGCGAGCTGGATCGAGTAGAACATCTTGTCGACCAGCGCGCCGCGCTCCATCACGTATCCCATCAGCACGAACAACGGGATGGATATCAGAACGTCGTTGGTCATGGCGCCGTAGGTGCGCTGGACCATCAGCTCGAACACCTTGTTGTGAGTCCAGAGCTGCGTCGGATCGTAGAACGCGATGAAGCCGAAGAACATGCCGAGGCCCATCAGCGTGAACGCCGTCGGGAAGCCCATCAGGATGACGACGACGATGAGCGTCAGCATCAAGAGGCCAAGTGCCGGATCGCTCATGTCTGTGTTTCCCCGCCCATGCCGCGCTGGCGGGCCATCTCATCGATGCGCGCCGCGCCTTCAATGGCGATCTTGCGCGATTCCTCGTCGACGTATTCGGAATGCGCCAGCTGCTCCTCGACGACGTCGATTTCGGCGACGTCCTTGAGTCGGCTCGGCCATTCGCCGGTCTTCAGGCAGACGATGCAGCGCACGATCTCGGCCAGCCCCTGCAGCATGATCAGCGCACCGGCGAGCGGGATCACGGCCTTGAAATGGTAGACCGGAGGACCATCGGCGGTGACGTTGGAGTGCTCGTTGATCTGCCAGGATTCCGCGGCGTAGAAGTAGCCGGCATAGACCAGCGCGGCGATGCCCGGAATGAAGAAGACGATGTAGAGAATGAGGTCGAGCGTGGCCTGCGTGCGCGGCCGCATCGAGGAATACAGGAAGTCGCCGCGGACATGGGCGTTCTGCGCCAGCGTGTAGGCGCCGCACAGCATGAACAGCGTGCCGTACATCATGTTCTCGGCGTCGAAGATCCATGCGGTCGGCATGTTGACCGCGTAGCGCTTGAACACCTCGATACAGACAACGCTCATCAGCAGGATCATCAGCCAGGCGGTGGCCTTGCCGACCCAGGTGGAGATCTCGTCGATCGTGTGCAGGACGTTCTGGACGCTCATGTGATGCAATTCGGCGGCAGGAAAAGGTGGTATCCCTATAACACAAGGCACCGCCCGGGCGATGCCCCGGACGGTGCCTTGCCGGCTTTATTTAACTTATCCGAACTTCTTGGAATTGCCGTCCTTGCCGAAATAGTGGTCGTAGGCCATGCGGCGGTTCACCACCGTATCCTGCTCCCACTGCGTCGCGCGCTTGGCGAAGGCGAGCTGCGACTGGATGATCTCCTTGAAGATCGGGTTCTCGCCCGCCTTCTTCATCGCCACGGTGTCATAGATCTCGAGCTGCTGCTTCAGGATCGAGTCCGGCGTCTTGTAGAACTTGACGTTATCCTTGGTCTGCAACTCGATGTAATCCTTGGAATAGCGATCGATCGCCTTCCAGGACATGTCCGCCGAGGCTGCGTCGACCGCATTGGCGATGATCGCCTTCATCTTGTCCGGCAGCGCGTTGTATTTGTCCTTGTTGAACATGATCTCGAACTGCTCGGCGTTCTGGTGGAAGCTCTGCAGCATGCAGACCTTGGAGACGTCGGCGAAGCCGAGGAGCCGGTCAGAGGTGGCATTGTTGAACTCGGCCGCGTCGAGCAGGCCGCGGTCCATCGCCGAGACGATTTCACCGCCGGGCAGCGCGTTCACCGCGGCGCCCTGTGCCGTGTACACGTCGATCGAGATGCCGACGGTACGGAACTTGAGGCCCTTGATGTCATCCGGCTTGGTGATCGGCTTCTTGAACCAGCCGAACGGCTGCGTCGGCATCGGTCCGTAGGGGAACGACACCACGTTGGCGTTGATCGAGGCGTAGAGCTTGTCGAGCAACTCCCTGCCGCCGCCATAGCGGTGCCAGGCCAGCAGCATGTTGGCGTCCATCGCAAAGCCGGGGCCCGAGCCCCACAGCGCCAGCGCGGTCTGCTTGCCGTAGTGATAGACCAGCACGCCGTGGCCGCCGTCGAGCACGCCCTTGGAGACCGCGTCGAGCAGGCCGAAGGCCGGCACCACGGCGCCCGCGGGCAGCACTTCGATCTTGAGCTCGCCGCCGGTCATGTCGTTGACCTTCTTGGCGTAGTCGAGCGCGTATTCGTGGAAGATATCCTTCGACGGCCAGGTGCTCTGCCAGCGCATGCTGATCGGGCCGGTCTGCGCGATCGCGGCGGGCGCTGCCACCGTCGCTGCGGCACCGGCCGCTGCCGCCGTCTTCAAAAAGCGCCGGCGCGACGTCCGCTTGTCCTTGGTCGATTTGGTCATCGTCTCTCTCCCGTGATGCGGCCGTCCCCAGTTGAGCGGCCCGTTAATTATTGTCGGCAAGACAAAGGCTTGTGCGGACCTTTGGCAACTAGACTTCGCGCTAATGCGACCCTTCGACGCAGCCATGATGGCCCAGACATCAATCACCGCGAGCGCGAATTATTCCGCGCGTGCCGAAATAATTTTCGCGCGGGGATTCGAGGCTGGCCGTTACGCCGCCTGCAGCATCGAGCGCGCGAACGCCGGATAGGTCTCGGCAAGCTCGTCCATGATCCGCCCGCGCAACAGCGACAGCGTTTCGGGATCGGGCAGGGGCGTCGTCGGGACTTTCGCCGGCTCGATGTAGTCGAAACCGGTTTGCGCGCGGATGTCGGACGAAGCGAAACCAGGATGCACCGAGCGCAGCGCAAAACCGCCGCGCTCCCGGTCGAAATCGAACAGCGCCATGTTGGTCAGCAGCGCATGGGGCCCGCCGCGACGCTTGACCTCCGGCGTCGTTGCCGCAGCGCTGATGAAATCGACCCTGGGCACAAAGACGCGCGGCGAGTGCTCCTCCCGGAACAGGATGACCCGCGGCACGAGGTGATAGAGATAGGCCGACCCGAACGAACCCGGCCAGCGCACGTCAGTTTGCGGGTAGGGGCCGGTGCCGACCAAATTGATGTTCCCAGCGCCGTCGATCTGGCCGCCGCCCAGGAAGAACGCGTCGACCCGGCCTTGTGCGGCGCAGTCGAACACCTCGACGGCGCCGTTGGTGAAGAAATTGTGCTCCTGCGAACCAAGGATGGAGACCCGGACCGGGGGCTTGCCGTCCCGCTGGTTGCGGGCGCGCAGCAACATGGCGCCGGCAGCCGGGATCGGCGAGGACGCACCGACCGCGACATGGCGGATGCCATCGAGCAGGCCGGCGATGACGTTGATCAGGAGTTCGCGGCGCTCGCGCTCACCGGACATGGTTCAGGCCACCTGTTTGCGCTGCGACAGGAAGCCGGAGAGATAGGCGCGAAAGCCTTCCTCGGAGCGCGCCATGGCCGCATAGCGCGCGACCTCGACATCGTCGCCGGGATATTCGCCCGGCAGCGGCAGCGGCCAGGCGCCGCGCGGGGCGACCGCGACCTTGTCGACATAGAGCGAGGGCAGCACGGCGGCCGCGGATTCCTCGGTCTCCATCAGATTGCGATCGACGATGCGCTCCACGGTGACGAAGGTTTGCTTGGCCGCATAGGCCATCGCCGCCAGTTCGCGGAGCCGCCCGATCCTTATGTTGCCGGCACGGTCGGCTTCGGGAGCATGGAAGAGGGCGATATCCGGCGCGATCGCCGGCACCACCACGACCTTGCCGGGCTCGCCCACCGGACTGTCGATCACCTTCCAGTCCGGCCGCACCTTCAGGAGGTCGCTGCCCACGATGCCAGCGATTGGCATGAACGGCACGCCCTTCTGCGCCGCGAGCAGGCCGGCCAGGATGGCGGGGCAGGTCGAGTCCCGCAGCGCAAAACTGCCGGCGCGAACCGCGGCATTGAAGCGAGGCGCGCCGCCGGCCTCGCCGAGCGAAACGGCGCTGGTCTCGATCGCGCCGACGGCGCCGGCGCCGATCAGCAGGTCGGCCTGCATGCTCGATATCGGCACGCATATCAACCTGATATCGCGGATACCGGCTTCGATCAGCGCGGCGGTCGCGGCCATCGAGACGCCCGTCACGGGAATGGCGAGCGATTGGCTTGGCCGGACATCGGCCGCCAGCGCCTCGAGCGAAACGATCTCCGTCATCCGACGCCTCCCGGAATCTGTCGTTGCGATCCAGTGTAACAGCGTCGCGGGGATAGGGTAGCCGTCATCCGCCGGCGTCCGCCGCGCGGCAGAGGTGCAGCGCCGGCATGGCGTCAGCGAAACAGCGCGTCGATCTTGTCTGCGCCGAGGCCGACCTTGACGTAGTGCGCGCGGCACATCGCGATGTAGTCGTGGACATCGAAATGGCCGGCGGAGCCTCCGTTCTCGTCGAGCCAGATCAGGGGACCGGTGACGATGAAGAACACCCGCATCGGGTCCTTGTGCTCATAGGCGACGAGGGTGTGGCCTTCCCCGGGGGATTCGTAGATGAAATCGCCGGCCGTCGCGGTCCAGTCGTGTTCGAGATAGCCCCATTTGCCCGAAATCGTGTAGGCGAACACCTCGTGCGGGTGATAGTGGCGGTTCACGAGGCCTGCGCCCTTTGCCATCAGGATGTCGCACCATTTGTTCTGCGACGGCGAGATCCAGAGCGGCCGCGAGGAGACGGTGTCGGTGAACGGCACGTAGTAGCGTTCGTCCTCGGTTGCCGCGTTGGCGATGTAGGCCTCCGGCAGCGCATCCGTCCTGAACACCTGGGCAATAGGTTTCAGGTCTCTCCAGAATTCACTCTTCGCAAGCTCGGGCATGGGAGTCTCCGTCGGTTCGCTGCGTCAGATGGACATGCCGCCGTCGGCCATGAACACGCCGCCGGTGGAAAAGCTGCTCTGTCCCGAAGCGAGATAGAGCACGAGCCGGCCGATCTCCTCGGCGTGGCCGTGGCGGCCGAGCGGGATCAGCCCGTCGAGGAATTTGCCGGCGTCGCGGCCGATGGCGCGAGAAAGTCCGGTCTCGACATTGCGCTGGAAATCATTCTCGATCGGGCCGGGCGCCACCACATTGACGCGGATGCCGCGCGGCGCGGCCTCCTTGGCGACCGTTCGCATCAAGCCGATCACGGCATGTTTTGAGGTGGCATAGGCGGCGATGCCGGGATCGCTGGTGGTGCCGACCACGCTGGAGGTGATGACGATGCTGCCGCCGTCGCGCATTTTCGGCAACGCATATTTGCAGCCGAGGAACGGCCCGCGTACGTTCACCGCCATCACCCGGTCGAACACGTCCTCGGGATAGTCGACCACGGGGCAGATCTCGCCAGCAACACCGGCGTTGCAGAACAGTACGTCGAGCCCGCCCCAGCGCGCCAGCGTTGCCGCGACGAAGGCGGACGTTGCATTGGCATCGGCCACATCGGCGGTTTGCACCATCAGATGCTCCGCATGATCGCCGAGGAGCGATGCTGCGGCCTGCAGCGCCGCCGCGTCGCGATCTACCAGCGTCACCCTGGCGCCTTCGCGCAGGAACAGTTCGGCTGTCGCAAGCCCCAAGCTGCCGGCGGCGCCGGTGACGATGCAGATCTTGCCGTCGAGCAGCTTCATGTGCGGTCAGGCTCCATCCGGTGGGGGCATGGCGCGCCCCGGCTCCGCCGCGCCGAGATAGGCGCGCTGCACCGCCGGATCGTCGCGCAGGCTGGCAGCGCTGCCATCGCCGACGATGCGGCCATTGGCGATGAGGTAACCGCGGTCGGCGATGGCGAGGCTTCGCTTGGCGTTTTGTTCGACGAGGAGGATACCGAGTCCCTTGTCACGGATGCGCGCCAGCGCTGCAAAAAGCTCCTTGCACATCAGCGGCGACAGGCCGAGCGAGGGCTCGTCGAGCAGGAGAATCTCCGGAGCCGACATCAGCGCGCGGCCGACGGCGACCATCTGCTGCTCGCCGCCGCTCATGGTGCGCACCTGCTGGGCCAGCCGCTCGCCGAGGCGCGGAAACAGCTCCAGTACATGGCGCAGGTTTTTCGCTTCCGCCGGGCGCGCACGCTTCGCGAACGCTCCGAGCTCGAGATTCTCGCGCACCGTCAGCTCGCCGAACACGCCGCGGCCTTCCGGCACCAGCGCAAGCCCCGCTTCGACGATTGTATGCGCAGGGAGTCCGGCAAGTTCACGGCCGGCGAGGCGGACTGAAGCGCCGGTGGCAGGCTGCATGCCGGCGATCGCCTTGAGCAGCGAGGTCTTGCCGCTGCCATTGGCGCCGAGGATCAGTGCGATCTCGCCGGGCGCGACGCGCAAGCCGATGCTGTCGACGGCGAGGTGCTTGCCATAGGCAACCGATATGTTGGAGACCTCAAGCATCGTCGTCTCCGAGATAGGCGCGGATCACCTCGGCGTCGGCCAGCACGGCATCGGGAGAGCCCTCCGCGATCTTGCGGCCGGCATTCATCACGACGCAGCGGTCGCAAAGCGAGCGGATCGCATCCATGACATGCTCGACGAGCAGGATGGTCATTCCTTCGCCGCGCAGTGAGCGCACCAGCGCGATGCCTTGTCGCAGCTCGGTCGGATTGAGGCCGGCCAGCCACTCGTCGAGCAGCAGCAATTGCGGGTCCAACGCCAGCGCGCGAGCGAGTTCGAGGCGCTTCTGGTCGATATAGGTGAGCTCAGTCGTGGCGGTGTTGGCGCGGCCTGCGAGCCCTACGCGCGCCAGCAATTCGTCGGCGCGCTGTTCAGCGGCATGGCCCCACAACCTGTCGCGGCCGAAGGCAAGTCCGGCGAGCACATTCTCGCGGCAATTCAGCGAAGCCAGCACGCGCACAAGCTGGAAGGTGCGGGCCACGCCGAGCCGCGCGATGCGATGCGGCGCCGTGCTGGCGATCTCGTGCCCGTGGAGGCGGATGCTGCCGCGGTCGGGCGATAGCGCGCCCGAGATCAGGTTCAGCACCGTCGACTTGCCGGAGCCGTTGGGACCGAGCAGGCCGAGGATTTCACCTGGCGCCAGCGCCAGCGACATGTCATCGACGGCGACGAGCCCGCCGAAGCGGCGCGTCAGGCCGGAGACCTCGAGCAGGGCGGCGCTCATGCGGCGGCCCCCTTGCGGCGCAGGAGGCGCTCGACAAAGCCGACGATGCCTTGCGGGATGGCGTAGACGATCAGCATGAAGGCAAGGCCAACGAGAATACTGAAGTGGTTCGGGAACCGCGCGAGCAGGAATTCGAACAGCAGCACCAGCGGCACCACGCCGAACAGGGGACCGTAGAGCCGGTGCACGCCGCCGAGCAGCGCCATGATCAGCACCTGGAACGAAATTACCGGATTGAACGCGATCGCCGGATCGATGTAGGTCCAGCGCGGCGCCATCACGGCACCGCACAGCGTCATGAAGGCGGCGGAAAGCGCAAACAGCGCGACCTTGGCGATGGTGGTGTTGATGCCGATATGGCGCGCCACCGTCTCGTCATCGCCGATGACGCGCAGCGCCAGCCCCAGCCGCGAGCGGCGGATCAGGATGCCGGCGGCGAACACCAGCACCGCGAGAGCCAGCAGTTGCCAGTAGATGTCGGCCGCATCGATGCCGACGAAGATGTAGCGGCCGAGCGTGCGGGTGACGTTGACCTCGTACCAGGTCACGATCTGGCGGATCAGTTCGGCGAGGCCGAAGGTGAAGATGACGAAATAGACGTCGGACAGTCGCAGCGTCGACAGGCCGACGATCAACGCGACGGCAACGCCGACCGCGAGTGCGATCAGCAGGATCCATGGCCAGGCCATCCGCTCGGCCAGCACGGCCACGGTGTAGGCGCCGATGCCGAAGAAGGCGACGGTCGCGAGCGACACGTAGCGCGTCGGCCCGGAGAACAGCGTCCAGGCGGTGGCGAGCACGGTGTAGTTCAGCAGCGTGATCGCCAGCGACAGCTGATAGCCGTTGGCATAGAGCGGCACCGTGGCGAGGATGGCGACCGCAATGGCGCCGGCGGCGAGCATGAGGAGCGGCTTCATCGCGACGCCGTTCCGAACAGGCCCTGCGGGCGGACCAGCAGGATGATGAGGAAGAGGGCGTAAGTGGTCGCCAGCGTCAGGCCGGGGTCGACGAAGGTCGCCACAAAGGTTTCGGCGAGGCCCAGAATGAGCCCGGCGACGAGGCAACCCAGCAGGTTGCCGACGCCGCCCATGATGACGACGATCAGCGCCTTCATGGTGAAGACGACGCCGATATTGGCGTTGAAGGTGAGGAACATCGACACCAGCACGCCGGCCGCCGCCACCAGCGCGCCGCCGAAGGCAAATGCGAGCGCAGCCGTGGCGCGCACGTCGATCGCCACCAGCGGTGCCGATTGCGGATCGACCGCCACGGCGCGCACGGCGGTGCCGAGGCGGGTGCGCGTCAAATAGAGATAGAGCGCCAGGCCAATGACGGCGGCGAAGGCCAGCGCCAGCAGGCGGTTGGCGGCGACGGTGGCGCCGGCGATGGTGACGGGGAAGGCGAGGAAGCTGTAGCTGAAATAGGCGCCTCCGAACATGACCAGCATGATGCCCTGAATGACGAACAACATGCCGAAGGTCGCCAGAATGCTGTCGACCTCGAGCGCGTCGCGGTTGGGCGCGCGGCGCACCAGCGGCGTCAGCAACAGGCGATAGATCGTCCCGGAGATCGCGAAGGCCGCGGGCACGATGATCAGCAGCCCGAGCAGCGGGTTCACCGCCGCCGACGTGAACAGCCACAGCGCGGCGAAGGCCGCGGCAATCATCAGCTCGCCATGGGCAAGATTCATGATCCGCGCGACGCCGTACTGGAGCGTCAGCCCCATGGCGATCAGGGCGTACATGCCGCCCAGAACCAGTCCGGACGTGAGTGCGGCAGTGAACATTGATCCAACCGAAAATGGCTTCGGGCCGCCGCGACGGAGCGGCGACCCGAGTTCCAGTCTACGCCAGGCCTATTGCTTCCACGCCGGCTTCGGCACGACCACCGCCGCCATGCCCGGTCCGGCCGGCGCGACGCCGGTGTAAAAACCCTTCTGCCATTGCCCGATCAGCGGGAAGGCGTTCACCGGCATGTTGTTCTCCAGCTTGATCTTGCCGATCACGGTGTCGAACGTGCCGGTCTGCAGCTCCTTGATGATGGCCGGGCGGTCGATCTTGCCGACCTTCTCGATCGCCTGCTCCAGCATCTGCAGCGAGGCATAGCCGACCTGGCTGCCCCAATAATCGGGATCGCGGTTGTGCATCGCCTTGTGCTTGGCGCGATACTCGGCGGTCGCCTTGTTGTCGGCCTGCCAGCCGCCCAGCGACATGATGCCTTCGGTGTTCTCGCCAAAGCGCTGCGGATAGAGCGGGAAACCGACGCCGACGCCGAGGAACATCACTTTCGGCGCAAAGGAGGCGACCTTGGCCTGGTCGGTCAGCGCCACCGTATCTGGCGGATAGCTGAAGGCGACGAAGGTGTCGGCGCCGGAACGCTGGGCTTCTCCGAGCAGAGGCGAGAGATCCTGCGTGCCGATCGGATAGCTCTTGTCGTAGGCGAGCTTGAACTTCGCCTTCTCGAAACCTTCGCGCGCCGCCTTCGACAGGTCGATGCCGAACCCGTCAGCAATGCTGACCATGGCGATGCTGTCGTTGATCTTGCCGTCCTTGCGCATCTGCGACAGCAGGTCGACCAGCGCATCGACATACTGCTTCGACGTGCCGAGGTACCAGAAGCTGTTCGGCCAGCGCTTCGCCAAGTCAGGCGCGCGGTCGGTCACCGCGCTGAAGGCGAGCTGCGGATAGCCGTATTTGTTGAAGACGGGGCCGACCGCGAGATTGAGGCCGGTGCCCCAGGGCGGAAACAGCAGGTCCACCTTGTCCTGCTCGATCAGGCGCTCGACGGCCTTCACGGCTTCTTCGGAATTGGAGCGGTCGTCATATTCGATGACCTCGATCTTCACCCGCTTGCCGCCAAGCATCAGGCCGCCCTTGTCGTTCACCTCCTTCACCC
>JAKFVP010000629.1 GCA_021732175.1 Bradyrhizobium sp. | reverse complement strand
GCTCTAGTCCCAGAATTCCTTCTTGCGATTGATCTGAAATCCGTTCTTCACGGCCTCGATATCCGCAAGCGTCGGCAGCCCCGCTTCGTTGCCGAGTTTCTGGATTTTATAGGTTGAGGCGGCGCGCGCAAACTCGAAATGATACGCCCAGTCCTTGTCGGGGTGGGCGAGGTACGAATAGACGTAGGCGCCGTGAAAGACGTCGCCGGCGCCGTTGGTGTCGATCACCTTATGGCGCGGGATCGGCAGCGCCGGCAGGCGCTTCACCGCACCGCTCTCGTCATACCAGAGCAGGCCATGCTCGCCCATGGTGACGCCGCCGATCTTGCAGCCGCGGCCCTTGAGATAGTCGAGCATCGCGTCCGGCGTCATGTCCATCTGCTCGCACAGCCGCTCGGCGACGATGGCGACGTCGATATATTGCAGCAGCTCGGGTGTATTGCTGCGCAGGCCGCCGCCGTCGAGCGAGGTCAGGATGCCCTGCTCGCGGCAAAGTTTGGCGTAGTGCAGCGCCGCATCGGGCTGGTGCCCGTCGACATGCAGCACGCGGCAGCCCGCCAGGTTCAGGATCGGGAAGGGGTGGATGTGCTCGTCGTCGCGGCAGCGCACGATGGCGCGCTTGCCGTCCTTCGGCATGATGAAGGACAGCGAGGACGTCTTCACTTTGCGCGGATGAATCGAGATGCCGTATTTGGTCGCCATGTCCTGGAACATGCGGCCGAGCCAGTCATTGGCGACGGTCGCGATCAGGTCCGGCTCGATCCCGAGCTTGGAGCAGCAGAAGGCTGCCGTGACCGCATTGCCGCCAAAGGACACCGCATAGTCGGAGGCGACGTGCTTCTCGTCGCCAACGGGCATGTGGTCGGTGATGAAGGTGACGTCGATATAGGTCTGTCCGATAAAGAGAGCCTGCATTCGTCTTCCATGGGCTAAGGGGTGGACCCGCCCGGCGCCAACACATTAGCACCGCTTATCGCTTGTGATCGCTGAAAAAATTCGCAAATCCTGCCGCCTTTCTGTCTTGATGTCTTGAGAAAGGCCCGCGGGCGGACTACCACCGTGGCAACGCGTCGCAAGCAAGCATAACGCCGGGACCGCCGATTTGGTTTCCGGCCGGCGACGCCGGCAGGGAGGGTGACGATGACGGTCTATTCAGGCCCCGTGTTCGAAATGGCGGTCAACCAATTCAACGTCATCGCCAACCACCTCGAAATCCCCATGGACGAGCGCGACCGCATTCTGATGCCGAAGCGGGCGGTCACGGTGTCCTGCCCGATCCACCGCGACGACGGCACGGTCGCGGTGTTCGAGGGGTATCGCGTGCAGCATCACCTCACGATGGGGCCGACCAAGGGCGGCACGCGCTTTGCGCCGACCGTCGACATCGGCGAGGTCGGCGCGCTGGCGATCTGGATGAGCTGGAAATGCGCGCTGGCGGGACTGCCTTATGGCGGCGCCAAGGGCGGGGTGAATGTCGATCTCTCGAAACTGTCCAAGCGCGAGCTGGAGTCGCTGTCGCGCCGCTACATGCAGGAGATGATCCCCTTTGTCGGCCCGCACACCGACGTGATGGCGCCGGACATGGGCACCAACGAGCAGGTGATGGCCTGGTTCATGGACACCTATTCGATGTACCAAGGTCAGACCGTGACCGAGATCGTCACCGGCAAGCCGGTCGCCAATGGCGGTACGCTCGGCCGGCGCGAGGCGACGGGGCGCGGCGTCGCCCATCTCTCCAAGCGCGTGATGAAGGAGTTGAACATCACGCCGAACCAGGCCACCGCCGTGGTCCAGGGTTTTGGCAATGTCGGCTCCTATGCGGCGCTGGAGCTGCATCATTACGGGCTGAAGATCACGGGGATCAGCGACCACACCGGCGCGCTGTACGACGCCAACGGGCTCGATATCCCCGCACTGATGCGCCACACCTCCGCGCATGGCAGCATCGCCGGCTTCTCCAACCAGCTCGCCTTCGATCCGGCTGATGTGCTGACGTTGCCATGCACGGTCTTGGTGCCGGCGGCGCTGGAGCGGGTGATCGACGCCAAAGTCGCCGAAAACCTCAAATGCCGCATCCTCGCCGAGGGCGCCAACGGCCCGACCACGCCGGACGCCGATCTCGTGCTCGACAAGCGCCGCGACGAGGTCTTCGTGATCCCCGACATCCTCTGCAATTCCGGCGGCGTCGTGGTCAGCTATTTCGAATGGGTGCAGGATCTGCAGCAGCTGTTCTGGGAGGAAGAGGAAGTGATGCGGCGGGAATACAAGCTGCTCGACCGCGCTTTCGACCAGATGCTGCTGCGCGCCAGCACCGACAAGATCTCGCATCGCACCGCGGCGATGGCGATCGGCGTGGAAAAAGTCCGCGCCGCCAAGAATACGCGAGGTCTGTTTCCGTGATCACCGGTCTCGACCACGTCGTCGTGCTCGTCAACGAGATCGAGGCTGCGGTGGCGAGCCACCAGACCTTGTTTGCACGGACGCCTTCCTGGCGCAACGCCGGCGACGGCGCGGCGCGCGCGCTGTTCACGCTGGACAACGCAACGCTGGAGCTGATGGCGCCGGAGGGCGACAGCGCTGCGGCAAAGCGTATCCGCAGCCTGCTCGCCGAGCAGGGCGAGGGGATGGCAAGCCTTTGTTTCCGGACCGGCGACATCGCAAAGCTGCACCGAAGGCTCGATCGGCTTGCACTGAGGCCGGAACCGATTGCAGAGGTCGTCAGCCGCGACGATGCCAGCGGAGCGACGCTGTCATGGAAGCGCATGCGCACGGCGACCGACGCCACGCGCGGCGTGCGGATGTTCTTTCTCGAACTGGAAAAGCCGCGGCCGCTGTCGGTCCGCTCCGTGCCGGCTTCGATCACCGCCATGGATCACGTCGTCGTCTCCACCGCCGATCCCGAGCGCGCCGCTGCGCTCTATGGCGCGCGGCTCGGGCTCGACATGGCGCTCGACCGCTCGCACCCGGACTGGGGGCGGCTGATGTTCTTCCGCTGCGGCGATGTGATCGTCGAGGTGACGTCGAAGCCCGGCAAGGGCGATGAAACCAGGCCCGACCGATTGCGCGGCATCTGCTGGCGCGTGCTCGATATCGACGCCACCCATGCGCGCCTCGTAGCCGCCGGCGTCGACGTCTCCGAAGTGCGCATCGGCCGCAAGCCCGGCACGCGGGTGATGACGGTGAAGAGCGGCACCTGCGGCGTGCCCACCTTGCTGATCGAGAAGACACCGAAGCCGGATTGATCTATTTCCCGAATGCCCGCGCGAGGCGAGCGACCGCCGGCGCGATGGTCTGCTGCGGGTAGCCGCTGAAGCCGAGTAACAATCCCGATTGTGGCGTTGCCTCGACATAAAGCCGGCTTAGGGCGTGCACGACGATGCCGTGCTCGCGCGCCGCCCGTGCGATCGCCGCATCCGACAAGCCGCGCCGCAGGTAGGCGGCGAGATGCATGCCCTGGTCCGGCGGTTCGACCGACAACTCGCTGCCGAGGCGGCGGCGCAGCGCAGCCACCAGCGTATCGCGCTGGCCGCGATACATCTCCCGCATGCGGCGGATGTGGGCGGCGAAATGTCCTTCTTCCATGAAGGCGGCGACAACAGCTTGATGGAGGGTCGATGGCTGGCGGTCGATCAGGCTGCGCATGTTGACGAAGGTGCGCAGCAGCGGGCGCGGCACCACGGCGTAGCCGAGCCGCAGTCCGGGGAAGAGCGCCTTGTTGAGCGTGCCGATATAGATGACGCGCTCGGCATCATCGAGGCCCTGCAGCGAGGCCAGCGGCCGGCCGCCATAGCGGAATTCGCTGGCGTAATCATCCTCGACGATCCAGGCGCCCGAGTCGCGCGCCCAGGTCAATAGCTCTAGCCGCCGCGCCATCGACAGCGGCACGCCCATGGGGAACTGGTGCGAAGGCGTGATGAACACGGCGCGTGCATCATCAGCGCGGCGGATGCCTTCAGCGACATCGATGCCGTGCCTGTCGACCGGGATCGGACAGATCGTTGCGCCTGCGGTAGCCAGCGCAAGGCGCGTCATGGGATAACCGGGGTCCTCGACCCACATTTTCCGATTCTCGCCTTGCAGCAGGCGCGCGACGATATCGACGGCCTGCTGGGTGCCCGCGGTGATCACGATCTGCTCCGCCTCGCAGCGCACGCCACGCGCAGCCGCGAGATAGTCGCGGATCGACCGGCGCAGCGCGATCATGCCGTGCGGATCGCCGTAGCCGAGGTGGCACCGCTCGAACGAACGCAACATGCGCGCATTGAGCTTGCGCCAGAGTTCGGCGGTGCGCGCATCCACCAGCGTGCGACCGAGATTGAACGGCCGCTCGTTGCTGACGGCCGTGACGTCGATCCATTCGCCGAGATCGCGGATCGGCGCCGTGGCTCTGGCTGAAGATGCCTGCTGCTTCCTGCGCCGCTGCACCGGTTCGAACGGTGCGGGAAGATCTGACGCGACAAATGTGCCTGCGCCTTTTCGGCTGACCGTATAGCCTTCGGCAAGCAACTGTTCGAAGGCCGAGACCACGGCCGACCGTGACACGCCGATCTGTTCGGCGAGCGCGCGCGACGACGGCAGCTTGGTGGCGGCACGCAGTGCGCCCGAGAGAATGGCCGAGCGCAATTGCCCGTAGATCTGCCGGAACACCGCCGCATCCGCCGCGCGGTCGATGTCGAACGCATAGAGATCGGCAAAGCTCTGTCTGCGGTTCACGGCAAACCCCGCCTTCCAAGTGGTATGTCACAACCGAAGAAAGTGGCTCTATCGATAGGACCACTGGATTCCTAAGCTGTTTCCATCAGCAAGGGAATGAAAATGTTCGTTGGTTCAAGACAGCATCCGGAAGCGTGCCGGCCATGAGTTCACCGTCAATCCGCCGGGCCGATCGCGTCATGCCGGACGCGCACATTCCGGAGTTCATCGAACGCGGCTACAGCGGCCGTCTTGCCACTGTCAGCGCGGACGGCTTTCCCTATTGCGTGCCGCTGCTCTATGTCTGGATGAACGGCGAAGTCTATCTGCACACGACAGCGGCACGCGGGCATCTGCGCAGCAATATCGACAGCGATCCGCGCGCCTGCTTCGCCATCGACGAGCAGCAGGGCGTGTTCGACTACGGCCGCTTCGAATGCGACTCCGGACTTGCCTATCGGAGCGTCTGCCTGTTCGGCCGCATCCGGATTGTCGATGAAAGGGAAGTCAAGCAGCGCTTCTGCGAAACATTGATGGCAAAATACCGCTCGCCGGAGACGACCCGGCCGAAGGGATTTTTCCCGCGCCTCGACATCATCACCGTCTATGCCCTCGCCATCGAGCGCATGACCGGCAAGGAAACGCTGCTGCCGCCGCTGTCCGAGCAATGGCCTGCGGTCGACCGGACCAGGACGCCGCACGCCTTGCCGCCGCCCGAAAGCCTCAAATAAGTCAGCGCCCTCGGCCGGACGCCGCAATGCACGCTTTCGCAATTCGCGAAAGCCGTGTTACACGTCAGCCATCCCCAATCACCGGGCGAGCTGATTTGGCCAAGAGAAAGCGAGTTTTGCGATGGCAGCGCGACCCCGAGGGCATGCGGCTGCGCATCCTCGAGGCGGCCAAGCAGGAATTCTCCGCCCATGGCATTGGCGGGGCGCGGGTCGATCGCATCGCGCAGAAGGCCGGCGCCAACAAGCGCATGCTGTATTATCACGTCGGCAACAAGGAGGATCTCTATCTCGCGGTCCTCGAAGGCGCCTATGAGAAGATCCGCGCCGAGGAGCGCGAGCTCGATCTCGAACATCTCGCGCCGCCCGAGGCGATTGAACGGCTGATCGATTTCACCTGGAACTATTTCATTCGGAACCCGGAATTTTTGGCGCTACTCAACACCGAAAATCTGGTGAAGGCGAAGAATCTGAAGCGTTCCACCAAGATCAAGTCGATGCATTCGCCCTTCGTCGAGATGATCCGCGACGTCGTGCAGCGGGGCGTTGCCAGCGGCGATTTCCGCGTCGCCGTCGATCCCGTGCAGCTCTATATCTCCATCGCCGCGCTCAGCTTCTTTTACCTGTCCAACAGCGCGACGCTCAGCGTCGTGTTTGGCCGCGACCTCCTCGCCCGGGAGGCGAGGGACGAGCGCCTTCAGCACATGGTCGCGCTGGTGCTGGCCGCGCTGACCGGCAAATCCACCGCGTTGTTTGCCAAGGGGGTGAAGGAAAAGCCCGCAAAACCGCGCTCGCCCGCACATCATACCGCCTGACGCGCTGCTGACCTTCGCCGTCGCCCCGGCGAAGGCCGGGGCCCATAACCCCAGCTCGATGTTGTTGAGGGAAAGCCAGCTAGCATCGAGTTAGAGCAATCTCCGCCGCGGCGTATGGGTCCCGGCCTTCGTCGGGACGACACGGTATTTGTGGTCGTAGAGCCGGTCAGCCCGCGACATTTCGTGCCCATTTGCTTCGGAAAGCAGGGCTGGACAGTAATTATCCAACGGGTTAATTTGTACCCAGAAAATCAATCGGGAAACGGGGAGTGAGACGTGGCCGAGTCCGAGCGCAACAAGGTCGTGGGCACTATGACCCGGGCGCTCAATGCAGCGTGGGTCCGGCCCTTCCTGTTCCTCATCTTCATCGTCGTGCTCTGGGACGTGACCATCCGCGTGTTTCGGATTCCGGCCTACCAGATCCCCTCGCCGGGCGACGTCCTTGCCGTGCTGAAGACCGAATGGCCGGAACTGCTGCGGCAGTCCTGGCCGACCACCTACGCCACCATCTGCGGCTTTCTGTTGTCGGCCGTGTTCGGCATTCCCGTGGCGATGCTGATCGCAGGCTCGAAGACGGTGGAGAGCTATGTCTATCCGCTGCTGGTGTTCTCGCAGTCGGTGCCGAAGATCGCGATTGCGCCGCTGTTCGTGGTCTGGTTCGGCTTCGGCATCATCCCGAAGGTGATCGCGGCCTTCCTGCTCGGCTTCTTCCCCGTCGTGGTCTCGGCGGTGCAGGGCTTCAAGTCGGTCGATCCCGACATGGTCGATCTCGCGCGCGCCATGCAGGGCAGCCGCTTTGCCGTGTTCCGCGCCGTCAACCTGCCGCATGCGATGCCCGCGATCTTTGCCGGGCTGAAGGTTTCGGTGACGCTCGCCGTGGTCGGCGCCGTCGTCGGCGAATTCGTCGGCTCCAATTCCGGCATCGGCTATGTCATGCAGCGCTCGATCGGTACCTTCGATTTGCCGACGATGTTCGCCGCACTGGTCATCCTCGCGCTGCTCGGCGTCATCCTGTTCTGGGTCGTCGACCGCATCGAACGCCTCGTCATTCCCTGGCATGTCAGCCAGCGCGAAATCATCTTTGCTTCGTGAGAAGCGGCTAACAAAAAGCGGCGGCCAAGCCGCACCATCAACCGGGAGAGAGAACATGATGAAATACATTCTGGCGCTGGCGGCGACGCTGGCCTTCACCGCGCAGGCGTCGGCCGCCGACAAGGTCGTGCTGATGCTGAACTGGTATGTCTATGGCGAGCACGCGCCGTTCTATTACGGCAAGGCCAAGGGCATTTACGAGGCCGAAGGCATCGACCTCGAAATCCAGGAAGGCCGGGGCTCGGCCGCGACCACGCAGGCGGTGGCCGCCAAGACCGCCAATTTCGGCTATGTCGACGTGCCCACCATGATGCGCGCGGCGATCAAGGGCGCGCCGGTGATCTCCACCGGCGTGCTGCTGCAGACCAGCCCGATGTCCGCCATGGGCTTTGTCGAAAAGAACATCAAGAAGCCCGAAGACATCAAGGGCAAGACGGTCGCGATCACGCCGGCCGACTCCATGACGCAGATTTGGCCGCTGTTCCTGAAGAAGACGGGTCTCAAGGAAAGCGACTTCCAGACGGTCGCCGGCGACGGCCAGACCAAGCTCAACGCCGTCATCAACGGTCAGGCTGATCTTCTGCTCGGCTATGTCATGGACCAATCGATGAAGATCAAGGACGCCACCGGCAAGGACGTCAACGCGATCAAGTTTGCCGACTACGGCATCAACATGGTCTGCTCGGGCATCATCGCCAATACCGATTACATCAAGGCCAACGCCGATGTGGTGAAGCGCTTCATGTCGGCGACGACCAAGGCGGTGGAAGCCGCCGAGAAGGAGCCGAGGGCCGCGGCGCAGGCGATTCTCGATGCCAACCCGAAGGGCGGCAAGATCGAGACGCTGACGCAGGGCTTTGAGCTCACCATTCCGCTGTACCGGACCGCCGAGACCAAGGGCAGGCGTCCGTTCCAGGTCACCGACGGCAACATGAACGACACGGTGGCGACGCTGGTTGAATATGGCGGGCTCGACGCCAAGGCCAAGGAAAACCCCAAGGCGTTCTACACCAACGAGTACCTGCCGAAGTGATGAAAGCAGTGACGAAAGCGGCGGCCGATCAGGCAGGCGCGCATCTGCGTCTGGTGTCGGACCGCGCCGCGGGCAACAGCGCGTCGGGGATCAAGCTCTCCGGCGTGTCGAAAACCTACCGGTCGCGCGACGGCGATGTGCCGTCGCTGCGGCCGCTCGACTTTCACATCAATGAGGGCGAGTTCTTTGTCGTGGTCGGCCCGTCCGGCTGCGGCAAGTCCACGCTGCTCAAGATGATCTCGGGCCTGCTGCCGCCGACGACGGGCGAGATCCTCGTCGAGGGCGAGCAGGTGACGAAACCGCACGGCAATGTCGGCATCGTGTTCCAGAACGCGCTGCTCCTGCCCTGGCGCAACATCCTTTCCAACGTGATGCTGCCGATCGACATGAAGAAGCTGCCGCGCGACAAGTTCCTGCCGCGCGCCAAGGAGCTTCTGAAACTCGTCGGCCTCGAAGGTTTCGAGAAGAAGCTGCCCTGGCAGCTTTCCGGCGGCATGCAGCAGCGCGCCTCGATCTGCCGCGCGCTGGTGCACGATCCCAAGATCATGCTGATGGACGAGCCGTTCGGCGCGCTCGATGCCATGACGCGCGAGAAGATGAATGTCGAGCTGATGCGGATCCAGCGCGAGACCGGCAAGACGGTGCTCTTGATCACGCATTCGATTCCCGAGGCCGTGTTCCTCGCCGACCGCGTGCTCGTGATGACCGAGCGTCCCGGTGCGATCGCGGCGATCTACGACGTGCCGCTGCCGCGCCCGCGCTCGCTGGATGCGATGGCCGATCCTGTGTTCACGGAACTGGTGCAGCGCATCCGAAAACACTTCTTCACCCAGAGCTCGCTGGACTAAAGGCTACCGATGGCACCGCGCCTCGCCATACGCGATATCGCGCTCTTTGAACGGCCGGTGACGTTTGCCCGGCCGTTCCGCTTCGGCGCGATCACGATCAATGCGACTCCGCAGGCCTTCGTGCTGGTCGAGATCGAGGTCGAAGGCAAGGGCAGGGCGGTCGGCGCGTCAGCCGAGTTTCTCGTGCCGAAATGGTTCGACAAGCGGGCGCATCTGTCGCCGGACCAGACCGTCGAGGAGTTGCGCTGCTCGCTCCTGATCGCGCGCGAGCTCTATCTCGAGCACAAGGAATTCGAGACAGCCTTCGGTCTGCACGCCGCCTGCCTTGCCCGGCAGGTCAAGCATTGCGCCAAGGAAGACATCCCGCGCCTTGCGGCTGCCTACGGCCCCGCCGAGATCGACAAGGCCGTGCTCGATGCGCTGCTCCGCGCCACCAGCAGCAATTTCTTCGACGGCATGGCGCAGAACGTCGCCGGCATCGACGCGCGCCTGTCGCGCGATCTCGACAACGACGAGATCGAAAAGTTCCTGGCCGGACGCAAGCGGCTGGACCGCGTCGCCATCCGCCACACCGTCGGCCTCGACGACACCATCGAAGGCGAAGGCGGCGTTGCCGACGCCAGGGAGAACGTCGGCGCGCGCTATTTCAAGCTCAAGCTCAACGGCGATCCCGCCCACGACGCCGATCGCCTGATCCGGATCGGCAAGGAACTGTCCGGCCTGCCATACGACTACAAGGTCACGCTCGACGCCAACGAGCAGTATGCCGACCTCGATGCACTCGCCGCGCTTGCCGACCGTCTCGACCGCGACAGCGCGCTGAAGCCGATTGCCGCGAAACTGCTCTACATCGAGCAGCCGATGCCGCGCGACATCACGCGGAAATCGCCGCTCGGCGCGCTGGCGCGGCGCGATTTCATCGTCGACGAGGCCGATGATTCCTACGACGCATTTCCGGCCGCGCGTGCGCTCGGCTATCGCGGCATCTCCTCGAAATCCTGCAAGGGCCTCTACAAATCCGTCATCAACGCCACCCGCGCGGCGAAGTGGAGCGCGGAAGGCGCGCGCCACTTCATTGCCGGCGAAGACCTCACCTGCCAGCCGGGCCTCGCCGTGCAGCAGGACCTCGCGCTCGGCGCGCTGATCGGCATCACCCATGCCGAACGCAACGGCCACCACTACGTCGACGGCTTCGGCGATACGCCGGCGGCAGAGGCCGAGCGCTTCCTCGCCGGCCATCCCGATCTCTATGAGATCAGAGGCGGCAAGGTGTGTCTCGTCATCCACGACGGCGATCTCCTGACGGGATCGCTGGCCGCGCCCGGTTTTGCCAGCGCCGTCCATCCGGACTGGTCCAGCATTCCGCCTCTGGCGCGGCCAAAAACAATACTCAAGGAGCGTACTGCATGACGACCAAACGCCTCGGCCTGATCATGAACGGCGTCACGGGCCGCATGGGGCTGAACCAGCACCTGATCCGCTCCATTGTCGCGATCCGCGACCAGGGCGGCGTGCTGCTGTCGAACGGCGACCGCGTCATGCCGGATCCCATTCTTGTCGGTCGCGACGCCGAGAAGGTCGGCGCGCTCGCCAAGCGCTATGGCATCACGCGCCACACCACCGATCTCGACAAGGCGCTAGCTGACAAGAACGACGAAGTCTTCTTCGACGCCGCCACCACGCAGGCGCGCCCGAGCCTGCTCACCAAGGCGATCAACGCCGGCAAACATGTCTATTGCGAGAAGCCGATCGCGACCAATCTGGAAGAAGCGGTTGCCGTGGTGAAGCTCGCCAATGCAAAGGGCCTCAAGCACGGCACGGTGCAGGACAAGCTGTTCCTGCCCGGCCTGAAGAAGCTCGCGTTCCTGCGCGACTCCGGTTTCTTCGGCCGCATGCTCTCGGTGCGCGGCGAGTTCGGCTATTGGGTGTTCGAGGGCGGCTGGCAGGAAGCGCAACGCCCGTCGTGGAATTACCGCGCCGAAGACGGCGGCGGCATCATCCTCGACATGGTCTGCCACTGGCGTTACGTGCTCGACAATCTCTTCGGCGAGGTCGAGAGCGTCTCCTGCCTCGGCACCACGGATATTCCCGAGCGCTGCGACGAGAAGGGCAAGGCGTACAAGGCGACCGCGGATGATTCCGCCTACGCCACCTTCCGCCTCAAGGGCGGCGTCATCGCCCACATCAACATGAGCTGGGTGACGCGCGTCTACCGCGACGACCTCGTCACCTTCCAGGTCGACGGCACGCTGGGCTCGGCGGTGGCCGGGCTCACCGACTGCGTGATCCAGGCCCGGCAGGCCACGCCGCGGCCGGTATGGAATCCCGACGAGAAGCGCCTGCACGATTTCTACGGCGACTGGCAGAAGATGCCCGAGAATGCCGTGTACGATAACGGCTTCAAGGAGCAGTGGGAGATGTACATCCGCCACGTCTGCGAGGATGCGCCCTATAAATACACGCTGCTCGAAGGCGCCAAGGGCGTGCAGCTCGCCGAATGCGCGCTGCAAAGCTGGAAAGAGCGCCGCTGGATCGACGTCGCCCCGATCAAGGTTTGAGACGAGATGAGGCTGGATAAGCATAGCAGGTGCGCTCCCTCGCCCCGTTCTTACGGGGAGAGGGTTGGGGTGAGGGGCTATTTCCGCAAATGCGGTGAGGGCTGGATTCGTGGAGAATCCCCCTCACCCGGAATTCAAGCTGCGCTTGAATTCCGACCTCTCCCCGCAAGCGGGGCGAGGTGAGACCGAGGAAGGAAAAACCATGAACAAGCCCGTCCTGCCGATGTCTTCGCTGTCGTTGAAATTGCCGACGGCGGATCGCACGATCGAGAATTATCGCTTGGCGGCCTCGCGCAGCTTTCCGGCCAAGCTGACCGGCCCGCTCAACCGCGTCGCGTTTTCCGCGGCGCATGTCGTCGCCGATCCCCTGGCCGACAATGACCCGTGGCTGAATGCGGCGATCGACTGGGACCACACCATTGCGTTCCGCGAGCATATCTGGGATCTCGGCCTTGGTGTTGCCGAGGCGATGGACACCGCGCAGCGCGGCATGGGCCTCGACTGGATAACGTCGCTGGAGCTGATCCAGCGCTCGGTGCGCGCGGCGAAGCCGCGCGGCGCGCTGGTATTTTCAGGCGCCGGCACCGATCATCTCGCGGTGGAAGACGCGAAATCCATCGACGACGTGATCCGCGCCTATGAGGAGCAGATCGCGGCCGTCGAGAAGGCCGATGGCCGCATCATCCTGATGGCTTCGCGCGCGCTGGCGAAAATCGGTCGCAACGCCGACGATTACGCGAAGGTCTACAACCGCGTGCTGGGCCAGGTGAAAGAGCCCGTCATCATCCACTGGCTCGGCGACATGTTCGACCCCGCGCTCGCAGGCTATTGGGGCACCGCCGATCTCGACAAGGCGATGGACACCGCGGTTGCCATCATCAATGCCAACGCCGCCAAGGTCGATGGCGTGAAAGTGTCGCTGCTCGACAAGCAGCGCGAGATCGACATGCGCCGCCGTCTCGACAAGAAGGTCAAGATGTACACCGGCGACGACTTCAACTATGCCGAACTGATCGCCGGCGACGAGCAGGGCTTTTCCCACGCGCTGCTCGGCATCTTCGATGCGATCGCGCCGGCAGCGTCCTACGCGCTGTCGCGTCTTGCGGCAGGCGACGAAGCCGGCTTCCACGACGTGCTCGGCCCGACCGTGCCGCTGTCGCGTCACATCTTCCGCGCGCCCACGCGCTTCTACAAAACCGGCGTCGTCTTCATGGCCTGGCTCAACGGCCACCAGGATCATTTCACCATGGTCGGCGGGCAGGAGAGCGCGCGCTCGACGCTTCACTTCGCCGAGCTGTTTCGTCTTGCCGACAAGGCCGGCCTGTTGGCCAAGCCTGAACTGGCGACCCAGCGCATGCAGGCATTTTTGGCCACGCGCGGCGTCGAGGCCTGATGCGCGATTTTTCTGCCGATCACCGCTGGCTGTCGCTGAACACGGCGACGGTCCGCAAGCAGGGCAGCCTGCTGGAGATCATCGAGGCCTGCGCGCGCCATGGCATCCGCGCCATCGATCCCTGGCGCGATCAGGTGGCCGCCGTCGGCATCGACCGCGCGGCGCGCGCAATCCGCGATGCCGGCCTCGATCTCACCGGCTATTGCCGCGGCGGCATGTTCGTTGCCGACAGCGCGCTCCGCACCGAAGTGCGCGACGACAACCGCCGTGCGGTGGATGAGGCCAAGGCGCTCGGCACCTCCTGCATCGTGCTCGTCGCCGGCGGCCTGCCGCAATTCTCGCGGCCCGGCAGCGCGCCGTCAAAGAACATCGAGATGGCCTGGTCGCAGGTCCATGACGGCATCGCCGAGATGCTGGAATATGCGCGCGCTGCCAACATGCCGCTCGCCATCGAGCCCTTGCATCCTGCCTACGCCGCCGACCGCGCCTGCGTGAACACGACCAAACAGGCACTCGACCTCTGCGACGCCATCGATCCCGCGCGAAGCGGCATGCTCGGCGTCGCGCTCGACGTCTATCACATCTGGTGGGATCCCGACGTGATGGCCCAGATCCCGCGCGCGGGGAAGGATCGCATCCTTGCCTTCCATGTCTGCGACTGGCTGGTGCCGACCAGGGACATGCTGAACGACCGCGGCATGATGGGCGACGGGGTCATCGACATCAAGCGCGTCCGCGCCGCCGTCGAGGCGCAAGGGTATGCCGGCTATTCCGAAATCGAGATCTTCTCCAACGACTGGTGGGGCAGGTCCATGGACGAGGTGCTGCGGACCTGCATCGAGCGCCACAAGACGGTGGTGTAGCCCACTGTCGTCCCGGCGAAGGCCGGGACCCATAACCACCGATGCTTGTTATTGGCAACGCGCTGGGAGCTCCGGCCCGGCTTGACCACGCACATTCGTGGTTATGGGCCCCGGCCTTCGCCGGGGCGACACGGAGTGTGGCGCGCCACTGTTGCCTCAACGACACGACGGGCAACTCACCGGAATCGTGTCAAGCCCCGTGATCGAAAATATTTCGCTTTACCGGAATTCTGATTTGCGGTATCACCCGACTCAGCCCGTGTCGCCATGAGGGGCGCTTCGCGGTCGTCACGAAACGTGGCGCGGGTTGCGATGGACGCTTGCGGCGTCAGGCTTGCTTCGGCGAGCCCGACGAAACGCCGGGAGCGTACGGCGAAGTCGTGTGGACCTGGCGCCGCGACCCTGGCGTCTATCCGGCCTGCCTGTGCGGGCTTGGCAACGGGGGCAAGAAAGGCCGTTCCCCGGGGTGAGCACGTATAAGCCGTAAAGCCATTGCGCGGGGAAGGCCGGGATGTCTCGGCTGTACCTGTAGTGTTTTGCCCGTGTGCTTCGGCACGCGGGATGCCCGTGCGCTTCAGCGCGCGGGATCTACGGGTGCATCCGGCGCCCGGCCTTCCCTGCGCCCTCTGTTCAAGAGAGGGCCAACGAATTGGCAAAACTCAGGCAAAACCGCGCCGTGAGAATGAGAGCGCATGTCGGAGGCTCGCTTTACCTCGCCCCGCTTGCGGGGAGAGGTCGGATCGCATCGCCAGATGCGATCCGGGTGAGGGGGTACAGGTGTATCGATGGAGCACCAGCGCGGAGAGAGCCCCTCACCCCGACCCTCTCCCCGCAAGAGCGGGGCGAGGGGGAAGCAACCGCCTCGCGAAAATCACCCAACCCGACACGGCACACTCAGAAACCCGCGAAACCGCACCCGTCCGCCGCGCACGGGCTCGCCGTCGAGCGCATATCCCGGAAACCGCGCCAGGAAGCGCGACACCGCGATCGCGCCTTCCAGCCGCGCCAGCGCCATCCCGGCGCATTGATGCGGGCCGGACGCAAAGGCAAGGTGCCGGTTCGGCGTGCGACCGATGTCGAAATTCTCGGGATCGGGAAACTGCGCGGGATCGCGGTTGGCGGCGCCAATGCACAAGGTCACCGGCGTGCCGGCCGGCATCGCAATGCCGCCGATTTCGACCGGCTCCACGATCATGCGATTGCCAAGCTGGTTCGAGCTCTCGTAGCGCAGCATCTCCTCGACCGCGGTCTTGATGCTGTCGGGGTGGTCGATCAGCCGCTGCTTCTGCTCCGGGTTATGCGACAGCGTCACGAGGCCATTGCCGATCAGATTGGTCGTGGTCTCATGCCCGGCATTGAGCAGGAAGATGCAATTGTGCAGCAGCTCCTTCTCGGTCAGCCGCTCGCCATTCTCCTCGCCCTGGATCAGCCGCGTCAGCACGTCCTTGGCGGGATCGCCGGGTTTTGCGCGCCGCCGCGCCACCAGCGTCTGCAGGTAGGCGAGGAAATCGCTCACCGCCTTGTTGCCGCGCGCGGCGGCCTCGGCGCTCACGACAGGTTCGAGTGCGCCCAGAATGGCGAGCGACCAGTCGCGCAGCGGGCCGCGCTCGTCATGGGGAACGTCAAGCAGGTTGCCGATCACCTCGACGGGAATGG
>JAKFVP010000152.1 GCA_021732175.1 Bradyrhizobium sp. | reverse complement strand
AGACAGCAATGACACATGCCCGTCATGGAGGGCACCCATGGTCGGCACCAGCGCCACTGTGGCTTTCCGGCCGCGCAGGCCGTCGAGGGCGCGGCGCAGGGCGGGGACGTTGCGGGCGACCATGGGATTTCGGGGCATCACGACTCAGGACGGTTGGGAGCAGGGCGGCGCGGAGCCTTGCCTGCCTGTGGCGAGGGAGGCGGACCTTACCAAGGTGAGTCGGCCAGCGCCAAGCTGTCCGCCGGACGACGCGGAGATGCGCCGGAACGAAAAAAAATGAACCAAGGCGTGACCTGAAGCACACATGATTCAGGATATTGCGCGTAGTTTGAGTAATTCGAGAGGTTTACCGCCTATTCTGCTTGACCGCGGTTCCGCCCGTCTCGAAGATGTAGCAGGGGTTGAGTCATGCTCGTGCAGGCCAGTCAGGGGCAGTCCGGTTCAGCACACGTCGTGGTGCTGGGCAACGAAAAGGGCGGTTCGGGAAAATCAACCACCGCCCTGCACATTGCTGTCGCCCTGATGAAAGCTGGCCAGCGGGTCGCCACCATCGACCTCGACTGCCGCCAGCAGAGTTTCACCCGCTATATCAACAACCGCCAGGCCTGGGCCCGCCGGACCGGCATCGAGCTCGAATTGCCGGTGCATCGCTGCATCAAGGCCGGGCTGACCATGCAGGTCGCCGACAACGAGAATTCCGAGCTCACGCAGTTCACCGATGCGGTCAGCGACGTCGAGCGTACCTTTGATTTCATTGTGATCGATACGCCCGGCACCGACAGCTACCTGATGCGGCTGGCGCATTCGATGGCGGACACGCTGGTCACCCCGATCAACGACAGTTTTCTCGATTTCGACGTGCTCGGCACCGTCGATCCGCAGACCTACGCGGTGACGGGCGAAAGCCATTATGCCGAGATGGTTCGCGACACCCGCCGCAAGCGCCGCCAGCTCGATGGCGCCAGCTCCGACTGGATCGTGGTGCGCAACCGCCTGTCCATGATCGGCTCGCGCAACAAGCAGCTGGTGGCCGACGGCCTCAAGGAACTGTCGTTCCGGCTCGGATTCCGGTCGGTGGACGGCTTTGCCGAACGCGTGGTCTATCGCGAGTTCTTCCCGCGCGGCTTGACCGCACTCGACGACATCGATGAGACGACGCTGGGCACCAAGCCCAGCCTTGGCCATGTCACCGCCCGCGAGGAGGTGACGAGCCTGCTGCGGCAGCTCAAACTGCCGCTGGACGAGCGCGGCCGCCGTCGCGCCGCCAACCGCACCGAGTGGTTCAACTCGGTCGACAAGCCGCTGGAAGTCCACGACATCCTCGGCGCGTAGCGCTCGAGCTTGGGCGCGTAAGCGCTCCAATCCTCGGCGCGTAAGCGCTCTATCCTCGGCACCTGACGCCTACGCCGGTTTCAGCACCGTCATCCGGAACGGGCCGCCATTGGCGGCCGCATGGGCGACGGCCTCGTTGGCGCGCGCCAGCGGGAATTCGGTGACGGCAAACTGGGCGAGGTCCAACAGCCCGGCGCGCACCAGGCCAATCATGCGCGGGATCGCCTCGCGCGGATACATCCAGACCCCGTGGATGCTGATGCAGTTGCGCATGATCCAGGGGTAGGGCAGTTCCAGCCCGGCGCCGCCGAGCATGCCGACGCCGCCCATCAGCACGACGCGGCCATTCTGCCGGACGGTCATCAGCGCCGCCCGCACCGTCGCCGTCGTCACGGAAGGCGGCATGATGTCCATGACGCAGTCGACCGGCCCGGGAGCTGCCGACAGCATGCGCTTGTTGTCGTCGGCCTCAACGCCGGTGAGCTTCACGGGCAGGATGCGCTTGCCGAACCGGCGCACGAGGTCGGCGAGCATGGCTTCGTTGCGGCCGGGCGCAACGACGAAGGCGGCGCCCATCGCCAGCGCCACGGTCACCGCCGCGCTGCCGAAATTGCCGGTGGCCCCGCTCACCAGCACGCCCTCGCCCGGCTTGAGGTTAGCGGCAACCCATCCGCCATAGGGCACGAGACAGGTGCCCATCGCGCACCATGAGGCGGCTTCGTGCGGCGCGATCGGACCGATCGGAACCGCGTTCTCGGTGGGCAGGCGCATGCGCTCGGCCCAGGCGCCGTCGCGAAAATACTTCTGCAATTTCATGCCGCCGTCGCCGCGCGCGCTGAGACCCTGCAGCGTGATGTCGGGCGCCAGCACATTGTCGCGCGAGCGGACGGTCGGATCGCAATAGACCCAGTCGCCGGGTTTGAGGTGCGTCGCATCGGGACCAACGCTGCGGACACGGGCGATCGCGCCGGGGCCGGGCACCACGGGCAGGTCGAGCAGATATTGCCGCTCGCCGCTGAACACCTCGTTGGAATAGGGCAGCACCCGGGAGGCGGCGACGTCGACGATGATCTCGCCGGTGCCGAGCGCGGGCTCGGCGATGTCTTCGATGACGACGTCGGATCCGAAGGTCTTGAGGACGGCAGCTTTCATGGGCTTCTCGTTTCGGTGAGGAACGAGGCCATTGTGGCAGGGCGGCTTGGCGTCAGGCAGACCTGGTATTATCCTAGGATTGAAAATCCCTCCCACACGAGGAAACTGCCATGCAAGCGAGCGGGGCAAGACAGAGCGAACTGGGCGACTTCCTGCGCTCGCGCCGGGAAAAGCTCAGCCCGAAGGCGGTCGGCCTTCCCTTAGGCCGCCGGCGGCGCACGCCGGGCCTGCGCCGCGAGGAAGTCGCCGAACTCGCCGGCATCGGCGTCGACTGGTATATCCGGCTCGAGCAGGGCCGCAGCGTCAGTCCGTCGGCGATGACGGTCGACGCGCTGGCGCGTGCGCTGAAGCTCAGCAAGACCGAGCACGCGCATCTGCGGGCGTTGACGGAGGGCGGCGATCGCCGACCGTTCGTGGCGGAAGTGGTGCCGGATGCGGTGCGGCGCACGGTTGAGAATCTCAATTTGCCCGCCTACGTCACCGGCCGCCGCTGGGATGTGCTGGCCTGGAACAAGCCCGCCGACGAAATCTTCGCATTCAGCCGGCTGCCGGAGGCTGATCGCAATACGCTGATCTCCGTCCTGACCAAACCGGCGACACGGCGGCTGTTCGGCGCGGGCTGGGCCAAGGAGGCCCAGCGCATGGTGGCGCAATTTCGCGCGACGCATGACCTGTGGGCCGGCGATCCCGCCTTTCGCGACCTGCTGGCGCGGCTCCGCGCCGGCTGTCCGGAATTCGAGGGCTGGTGGGGCACGCACGACATCAGCGGCGCGGCGGCAGGTCTGAAGTCGCTCAATCATCCGAAGAAGGGCCGGCTTCGCTTCGAGCATGCGAGCTTCCAGGCCAACGACGATCCCGGCCTGAAGCTGGTGATATATGGGCCCGCCTGATCCGAGGTAATTAGACACCTTGTCTCTGACGGGAACCGGAGCGTCCGGAACACCGTTTTCTTACGGAGCCGACCGAACCGAATTTTGACTGGTTCCGTCGTATGAGTAGGCGACAAGAAACGTATCGCCGGGGAGACGCGAACCGTCTTTGGATGGCTGCACAACGGATAGGTGCAACGCACAAAGACATGACACGGAATTCACAACATTTGGACTTTCCGTCACGTCACCGTGACATATATCATCGACAAGGGCCCGCAGAGTCCCGAATATGGAACAAGCCCTAACAGGGGTTGCGCCGAGGATAAGATGAAACGTGGAATTGCCGTTCTGCTTTCGTTGACCGCGCTTCTGGTCGTCGCCTACTTCGCCGCCGGCAAATGGGCGATCAAGCACGAGACCATCGCGCTGCATGACGCCGATCGCAACAACCGGCTCGTCGCGGTGGAGATCGCCGTGCGCAGAGACAGGCTGGCGCAGGCTGAAGCCGGGCTGATCAAGCTGCCGGTCGCCATCGTCAATCACGGCAACACCGTCAAGCACACCGAGTATTCCTTCCTCTCCAACGCGTTTGCAGCGCGCGGCTACCTCGTGGTCGCCCCGCAGCACGACCTGCCGACCGATCCGCCGATGGTGACGAAGCCGGGCGAACTCTATGTCGGCCGCCTGCCGCAGATTCAGCGCGGCGTCGCGAACATCAAGTTCGCGGTCGAGGAGATGCGGAAGATCATGCCGAACGCCGACTACGATCAATTGACCATGGTCGGTCATTCCATGGGCGGCGACATCTCGATGTATTTCGCCAAGCAGTATCCCGACGAGATCAAGAAGGTCGTGACGCTGGACAATCTGCGCGTGCCGTTCATGACTGACGGCAAGTTCAAGATCCTGTCGTTCCGCTCCAAGGACAACCAGTTCAGGCCCGATCCCGGCGTCGTTCCCGATGCGGAGGAGTGCGAGAAGGCCGGCATCACCGTGGTCGACACCGGCTTCCAGCACAACGACATGCGCGACACCGGTCCGGACGCGGCAAAGACCTCGATCCAGGGCATGCTCGACAAGTTCCTCGACTCGACGGACAGCGCGATCAGGCCGGTCGACACCTCCAAGACCGTGCCGAAGGTCCTGACCGAGCCGGGCCCCGTGTCGCTCTACGCGCCGACGCCGGGCAGCAAGCCGGCGAAGGTCGCCAACTGACGGCGGCACACGCATTGACCGCGTCAGGCCGCGGTCCCACATAGAGCGTGCAGCCACTCCCAGCGAGCACGCATGGCCAGCGAACCCACCAAACCGAAATCCGGCAGCGAAGTGCCGTCGCGCAAGGACGGCTCGCTGCCCGAAGGGCGCACGTCCAGCTCCGACGACATCGCCGCCTTTGTCGCGAAGGCGCGCGCGATGTCGCCGCATGCGGCAGGCGCGCGGGGCCGCCTCGTGTTCGCGCTCGATGCCACCATGAGCCGGCAACCGACCTGGGACATGGCCTGCGCGCTGCAGGCCGACATGTTTCGCGAGGCGGCTTCCGTCGGCAGCCTCGACATCCGCCTGGTCTATTATCGCGGCCTCGGAGAATGCCGTGCGACGGGCTGGATTTCGGATACCGCCCAACTGGCGCGGCTGATGGGCAAGATCGATTGCCAGGGCGGCAACACGCAGATCAGCAAGGTGCTGTCGGAAACACGGCGCGAAGCAGTCGCATCCGGCGTGCGCGCGCTGGTGTTCGTCGGCGATGCGATGGAAGAAGACGTCGATGCGCTCTGCACCAAGGCCGGCGAGCTTGGCCTGTTGAAAGTGCCGGCTTTCATGTTTCAGGAAGGCAGCGATGCCGCGGCCGAGCAGGCGTTTCGCGAGATCGCGCGGCTGACCGGCGGCGCCTGGTGCCGCTTCGATCCGGGGGCGGCGGCGCAGCTGCGCGAATTGTTGCGCGCGGCGGCGGCCTATGCGGCCGGCGGCCGCGAGGCGCTGAAACTGTCGCGCAGCAGCGGGGCTGCCGCGCTGCTCAGTCAGATGAAGTGATCGGCGGTGTGTGCCTTGTCCGTCTAGGACAGCATCTGCTCAAGGGCGGCCGTCACCGCTTCGGCGTCTGCCTTGACCGAGAATTGTCTCAGCAGCACCGGCTTTCCGGGCTTCGTTGCGATCATCAGCCGGTAATCCGGCGGTCCGTCGGACCAATTGTCCTCGACGATTTCAAGCGGACCGAGTTCGTCAAAGCGCCAGCTTCTATTCCTGGCGCGCCGCCAGTACCGATGGCGCAGTTCGAGCGTGCGGGTCGTCGCATCGAGGATCACCGTCCGCGTGCCGCCGAGGATTGCGCCAGCAAGCAACACGACTGCCATGCTTCCAGCAGCGAGCACGATCACCCAGAACGGCAGGAAGCCGAGCTGGAATGGATTGATCCGGTGGCGGCCGAAGAAGTCCCAGGCGGGCAGGAGGCAGATGGCGCCTGCTATGCCCACAAAGATGCGTTCGGCGGGCGTCGTCACGCTCACGCTTTCGAAGCGGTGGGGTTGGAGGATCATGCTGCCTTGCATGGCCCATCCTGTCTCACATCCCGCTTAACTTTCCCTCTCGGGACCGGCTGCTGCCGGACCATGCTTTTTCCGGCGGCCGCTATTATATTGCAGCCATGCCTACGCTAGTTGCCGGCGTCGTCGCCGTTGTTCTTCTCTATCTGCTGCTGCAGATGTTCCGCGCCGCAAATCCGGCGATGCTGGCGCGCGCGATCAAGATCGGCGGCGGCGTGGTATCGCTGGCAGTGGCCGCCTATACCGGCTTGCGGGGCGAACTGGCGGTCGCCATCCCGCTCGGGATTTTCGGCGCCGGTCTGCTCGGCTGGTCGCCCTTCGGCACCACAGGTTTTCCCAATCTCGGCGGTCTGTTCGGTGGCCAGCGCTCGCAAGGACAGAGTTCGCGCGTGCGCTCGGCCTACCTCGACATGAGCCTTGACCATGACAGCGGCGAGCTGTCGGGCACGTTTGTGAGCGGCGCGCATGTCGGCCGCTCGCTGGGCGAATTCGATCTTGGCCAGTTGCTGGCGATGATGCCGGACTTCGATGCCGAGAGCGTCGCCTTACTTGAAAGCTATCTTGACCGCCGCTTTCCCGCCTGGCGTGAGAACGCGCAGGGCAACGGGACAGGGGGGCAGCGCCGCGCGGCGGCGAGCGGCAAAATGACGGCGGAGGAGGCCTATCAGATCCTTGGCCTGCAGCCTGGGGCGAGCCGCGACGACATCGCCCGGGCCCACCGCGCCCTTATGAAGAAATTGCATCCCGACCAGGGGGGGTCGACGTATCTCGCCGCCCGTGTAAACGAGGCCAAGGATACCCTGCTTCGCACGCATCACAGCTAACTCCGGCAACGCTACCAACGCTACATTCCGAAAGCCGCTGTTCTCTGATCGACGCCCCTTCAGGCCCACCCGCCGTTGCCCAGCGTGGCAGAACCCATTCTCTGAAACTTAACCGTAATTTCTTGACGAGAAGTTTGCGCGGCATCCGTCCGGGCCGAAAGATGGATCGCCGGGCGGGCACGGCAACAAAAAAGGCCGGAGCGGTTTGCCCCAGCCTTGGGTAGCGAACCCCCGAAGGGGAAGGTCAGTTGCGGACCGTGATGCAGGTAATGTCGGCGCGCTTGAGAGTTTTGCAAACCGCCTCGGCCTGATCGCGCTCGAGGCCGGCGAAGCGGGCCCGGAACAGCTTGCGATTGTCCTTGGCGACCACAGGCTCGGTGAAGGAATCGGCCTTGCTGAGCATGCCGCGCGAGCTGTTCTTGGCAGCCTCGATGCGCTGCAGGGCTTCGCTTTCGCTCTCAAGGGCGCCAACCTGCACGATCCAGCCCGAGCGCGCCGAGGCGGGCACCGTCGGCTTGGCGGCGGCGTTCTGCGGCGCGGCCTGCGGGGCGGGTTGAACGGAGGCGACCTGAACTTGCGGCTGCGGCTTGGCAGGCTCTGCGTAAGCCATAGCCTGCGCAGGCGCGGCGGGGGCGGGCGCGGCGGAAGCGCTGGACGCCGGCAGTACGCCGAGCACGCCACGGCCGGTGCCGTGGCCCGCCGGCTGCGGCGGCAGGGCTACCCCGGCACGATCCGGACGAACGATCGCCGGAGGCTCGAACTCGGTCCTGGCAGGCTCGGCCTTGTCAGACGCCTTGGCCACCACCGCATTGGAGGTCTCGGCCGTCTCGGCCCGCGGCGGAAGCGCATTGGTGACTGTCGTGACCGGCTGGGCGGGACCGGCGGAAGCAAGCTTCATCGCGCCGGCCTTGACCTGAACGGTCTTGACGCGAACCGGCTTCATCGGCTCGGCAGAGCCGGGGATGGCCGCAAGCTGCTGACCCTGGATTACGCCGCTGGTGAGCGGAGCGGGCTCCGGCTTGGACTGCATCTCGGCCTTCGCTTCGGTCCTGGCCTCGGATTTGGGCTGCGCCGGCGGCAAGGAAGCGGCGGCCGCCGCCATCAGCGATGGCTTTGCGGCGGCGGCGGAGCGGGTGGTCTGCATCACATCGAGGCCGGGTTCAGAGGAGGCGGCGACCTGCACCGCGCCCTGCGCCTGGACCTGCGGCCTGGCATCGGCGACTTCGGTATTGGCTTCGCCCGGGCCGCGCTCGGTGATCGCGGCAACGGTGCGCTTGGTCGAACCCTTCTCGAGGTTCTCGGCGAGCAGGCTGCGCATGGTGGCATCGCGCGCGCCGCCGCTGCGGCCGCCCAGCACCACGCCGACGAGATGGCGGTTGCCGCGGCGCATCGAGCTCACGAGGTTGAATCCGGAGGCGCGGGTGTAGCCGGTCTTGATGCCGTCGACGCCCTCGACGCTGCCGAGCAGCCGGTTGTGGTTGCGGATGGCGTTGCCCTTGTAGACGAAGGTCGAGGTCGCGAAGTAGCGGTAGTAGCGCGGGAAGCGGTCCTGGATCGCGCGGCCGAGCGTGGCCTGATCGCGCGCGGTGGTGATCTGCGCGTCGTTGGGCAGGCCCGAAGCGTTGCGATACGTTGTTTTGCTCATGCCGAGCGCGCGCGCCTTGCGCGTCATCTGCCTGGCGAACTCCTCTTCACTGCCGGCAATCGCTTCGGCGATCACGACGGCGGCATCGTTGGCGGAGCGGGTGACGAGGCCCTTGATGGCGTCTTCAACCCGCAGCGTCTGCCCGGGCTTGAGGCCGAGTTTCGTCGGCGCCTGTTCGGAGGCGAATTCCGACACGTCCATCTGGGTGTCGATGGTCATCTTGCCGGATTCGAGACGCTCGAACAGCAGATAGAGCGTCATGATCTTGGTAAGGGAGGCGGGGTGGCGGCTGGCGTCCGGATTGGTGGACTGCAGTACCGCACCGGAATTGCCGTCGACGATGATGGAGGCGAAGGACGGGCTGTAGCTCGTACGGGCTTCACGCACATGATGCCGGCCGCGGTAACGGCGCGCATCGGCACTCTCTGTGGTGAAGATGATCGTAGTGGAGACTGTGATCAGTCCAAGAGCAAACGCTCGCAACGCGCGCGACGCCAAGGTGGTGCGAAGCATAAACTTCCCCGTCCCATTTTCTGTCTTGATCACCGGTTCGTGAGGCAGAATTGTGCCCAACTAACGGCGACGGTTCCCTGCACGAACGGCCGATCCGGACCAAAGTGTGAGTCGGGCTGGCCGGTCGCACCGCTATTCCAGCTAAGGTGCTGTTGGCAAATGCTTTTCGGCGTTTGCCGGAAGGCGAACAAGTCCATCGGCAAGGTTAGGCGGGTCGAGTTTCCAAAACATTAAAGAACCGTTGCGTAATCCCCCGGGATTTCTGCCAAATTTTTGGCCCTCTTTCTTGTGCGACGCACAAATTCCTGTTGATTTTTTGTGCAGCGCGGTATATGAACATGGCGTCGCGGAGCCGGTTTCTCCGGACAGGATCAATCAGTCTGGGAAAGGACTCCATGATGGTGAAATTCGAAGACATCCAGAGCTACGGCAAGGAACAGTTCGAGCAGGCCTCGGCCAATGCGACCGCCTTCCAGAGCGGCGTCAGCGCGATCGCCAACGCCTATGGCGAGCACGTCAAGAAGCAGTTCGAAGAGACCAAGTCGTTCGCCGAGAAGCTCTCGGGCGTGAAGTCGCTCGACAAGGCGCTGGAAGCGCAGAGCGAGTACGCGCGCACCGCCTACGAGACGTTCGTGACCGACGCGCAGAAGATCGCCGGCCTCTACAGCGATCTCGCCAAGCAGACCTTCAAGCCGCTCGAAGGCCTGGTCTCCAAGTTCACGCCGGCGAGCTGATCTTTCGTCCGCGTCCTGTTCAAATGAAAAAGCCCGGCGCGAGCCGGGCTTTTTTGTTTGCCTGGCGCAGATTGCCGCCATCCAATATTCAAACAGCCAAGATCAGATTTTCGGCGTCATTCCGATTTCGGTGCCGAAATTGCCGACGGGGCTCTGACCGTCGCGGGGCACGTCGCCGCATGGTCAGAACCTTTGTGTGCGCATAGGAAGGCCGTCGACGTGCCCAATCGGGGGTCATCTTGGTCGTCGCGCTGGTTCTGATCTTTATCTTTGTCTACGCGGCGATCGCCCTGGAGCATCCGCTCCAGGTCAGCAAGTCTGCCTCGGCCTTGTTCGGCGCAGGCTTGCTCTGGACGGTCTATGCGTTCTCGACCGGTGACCATGAGCGCCTTGGGCACGAACTCAGGGAAACGCTCGCAACCACGGCGGGCATCACATTCTTTCTGCTGGGGGCGATGACCATCGTCGAGGTGATCGACGCCCATGACGGCTTTGCGCTGATCACCTCCCGCATTCGCACGAAGCGGCTTACGGCGCTGTTGTGGCTCGTGGCCGGGGTGACCTTCGTACTCAGTGCCATCCTGGACAATCTCACCACCACCATCGTGATGGTCACACTGATGCGCAAGCTGCTCGACCGCGGCGATGGCCGGTTGCTGTTCGCTTCGGTCATCGTGATTGCGGCGAATGCGGGCGGCGCATGGTCGCCGATGGGGGACGTGACGACCACGATGCTGTGGATCGGCGGACAGGTGAGCGCGCTTGGAATCATCGAAGCGTTGTTGCTCGCGTCTGTCGTCAATCTCCTCGTTCCCCTTGCGATAGTGAGCATCGGGTTGAGGGGCAAGCCGTTCGAGGCGGCCAGGGCCGGCCTCGAAGCTTCCGATGTCCCCGCCTTCGAGCGCAATTTGATGCTTGCGCTGGGCCTCGGAGTTCTGGTTGCGGTCCCCGCTTTCAAGCAAATCACCCATCTGCCGCCATTCATGGGCGTCCTGTTCGGGCTCGGCATCCTGTGGTGCGTCGGAGAAATCCTGCACAGGGGCAAGCCGCCGGAGGCGCGGCACAAGCTGACGCTGGCTCATGCGCTGAGCCGGATCGATCTCAGCTCGCTGCTGTTCTTCGTCGGCATCCTGCTCGCCGTTGCGACGCTGGAGCACGCCAAGATACTCGAGGCGCTCGCAGGATGGCTGGATCGTGCGGTCGGGCGTCAGGACGTCATCGTGCTGCTGCTCGGCCTGCTCAGCGCGATCGTGGACAATGTGCCGCTGGTGGCGGCGTCGATGGGAATGTACCCGTTGTCGCAGTATCCGACCGACAGCTTCCTGTGGAAATTCATGGCCTATTGTGCCGGCACCGGCGGTTCGATCCTGATTATCGGATCGGCCGCGGGCGTTGCCGCCATGGGGATCGAGAAAATCCAGTTCATCTGGTATATGCGCCGCATCGCTTGGTTGGCAGCGCTCGGCTATTTCGCGGGAGCAGCCGTCTATGTCGTCCAGTTTCGGCTGATGCACTGACCTCCAATCGACGAGGCGAGGATGGCAACGCACTTCTGTGCCGTTCCAAGCTGCCTTTCGGCCGCCTGAGGCCATGAAATGAAAAGGCCGCCCCGCGAGGGGCGGCCTTTTCACGCGATCCAATGGCGCGGGTTATTTCGAGACGCGCAGCCTGGACAGCTGGTTGCCGATCTGGTTGAACACGCCGGCCGTCTGCGAGGCCGAGGTGACCAGGTAGAAGCTCGAGGTGTTCTGCGCGCAATATTGCAGCACCGCCGAGGTCGGATCGCCGCCCGTGTTGACCTGCACCGTATAGATGGTGATGTTCTGCGCCTTGGCGTTGTCGCACAGGATCTTCTGCCGCGCGTCGATCTGCGAAGCGTTGGTGTACCAGCGATTCTGCGTGTTCAAGCCGTCCGACAGGATCACGATCGCGTCCTTGTACTGGTAGTTCGGATCCTTCGCCGGCGGGTTGAACGGCTCGCCTGCGGTCAGCGTCATCCAGCCCCACGCCAGGCCAATGCCCTGGTTCGTATTGCCGGTCGGCACCAGCGAGTCGATCCTGCCCTTCAACGCGGCCCAATCATAGGTCAGCGGCATGATCGGCGGGATGTACTTGCTGTTGCCGGAGTTGCAGTAGGAGTACTGCTCCGCCGGGAACAAAGTGGCCGTATTGCCTGATGTCGGCGTCGTGTTCTTGGTGTCATAGTCCTGGGTGCGGTCGGTCATGCAGCCGTTCCAGGTATTGTGATTGTTCGGCGTCCAGTAGGAACTGGTGCAATTGCCCCTCCAGTTCCACGCTGTGCACGTGCTGTAGCCGTTTGCCGCATCCCAGAGAGACCAGTCGATCCAGAACTTGTTGTAGTTGCTGGCCCCGACATTGACGTCCTTCGAGAACGGCACGATCGAGATGTAGATGTCGCCGGGGTTCTTGGCGATCGCGCTGAGCTGGTCGATCAGCGCCTTGGCGGCCGGCTTCAAGGCGGTCATCTTGCCGTCGTCGGCCATCGAACCCGTGACGTCGAGCACCAGCGCGACGCGCATGCGGACATTGCCCCAGGTCGTCGTGGCGGCGGTGCCGAAGCCCAGATTGTTGTAGCCCGCGACCCGCATGAAATCCGTGGCGATCGAACCCTTTCCCGTCAGCACGATTTTCGCGGCGGTGGAACCGGTCGGGGGCGTGTACTCCGCGATGACCCCCGGGGCGATCGCGTCCTTGTTGGTATAGAGGGCGGCGAAATATTCGCTTGCCTTGGTCTGGATGTCGGAGGTGGAGATCGTCCCGGCGGTGAGATCCTTCGACAGCATCAGCGCGGTCGAATCGAGCGCCGCCTGCATGGAAGTGCGCGCGGTCGTGGCCCGGGTATAGTCGATCGCCGCACCGACAAAGGTGATGATCGGGATCGCCGACAGGGCGAAAATGACGGCGATATTGCCTTCGCGTGCCTTGGCAAAACGGCCGACGGCGTCACGGACTTTGCGGAAAACGGATGCTCCAGACATGGCTGTCCACCGAATTTGGGTTCTAACCCCGCTACTTCGCCGCGGCCGGCTGAATAGCTGGTAAATCCGATCGGTGAAAACTGCCTCAAAGGCCGCGGGCAGGGCGAATCGGCCGGGAAAGCCCGCGGCATCGTCAACACCGGCTAAACGGATGCCGCATTTTTTTGTCAAAACGGGCAGGATTGATTAACCTTGGGCCGGTCGCCGGTCCGGGAATCGGCCTTGCCGGCAGGTGCGTTCGGTGCGCTTGCGGCAGGCCCGTCATGGCCCCATATTCATGCGGTCGATCGGGCATGACGGGGTCGTGCCGGACGAACCGGCGATCCGGGAAACGGGTCCGGGAACCCGGGAGGGGAGCTCGGTGGCGAGCGGCCTTTCGGGCGATGCGGGCCTTTGGTCCGGTTTACCGTGGGGAATTTGAACGCCTGCGCCATGTTGCAATCAGCTTCCAATATCGTTCCGCCTCTCATTGCCGCCTCGGAAACCCGAATGGGCAATGATGAGAAGCCGGGAGGGACGAACGGTCCCTCGACGTCGGTCATCACCAAGGTCAAGCCGAAGACCAAACGCCCGAACCTCTACCGGGTGTTGATCCTCAACGACGACTACACGCCGATGGAATTCGTCGTTCATGTCCTGGAGAAATTCTTCCAGAAGGACGTCGAGGCTGCGACCAAGATCATGCTCCACGTCCATCATCACGGGATCGGGGAGTGCGGCGTGTTCACCTACGAGATCGCCGAGACCAAGGTGACGCAGGTGATGGATTTCGCACGCAAGCACCAGCATCCCCTGCAATGCGTGATGGAAAAGAAGTGAAGTAACGCCTCGGTCGGCCCGGCAAAACGGAACGGGTCTTGCATCGAATGGTTGGATACGTGTTAGCGGCGTCCCCGGTGATTTGCGGGGGTGGTTGTAGCGTGTCGGCGTTGCGAATGATTCCAGAGGAAAACGATCGTTTTCGGACCGGGCTTTCGCCATGATCGGGCGTAACTATATGACTTAAGATGACAAAGGTTGTTGTTGCCTGTGGGGGTAATGGCGATCATGATGCCGGGGGTTACAGAGGACGCGAATGCCAACTTTTTCCCAAAGCCTTGAACAGTCGCTGCACCGTGCGCTGGCGATCGCCAACGAGCGGCACCATCAATATGCGACGCTGGAACATCTTCTGCTGTCGCTGATCGACGATTCCGATGCGGCTGCCGTCATGCGCGCCTGCAGCGTCGATCTCGACAAGCTGCGTACCAGCCTCGTCAATTATCTCGAGACCGAATTCGAGAATCTCGTCACCGACTCCGGCGACGATGCCAAGCCGACGGCAGGCTTCCAGCGCGTGATCCAGCGCGCGGTGATTCACGTGCAATCGTCCGGTCGCGAGGAAGTGACCGGCGCCAATGTGCTGATCGCGATCTTCGCCGAGCGCGAAAGCCATGCCGCGTACTTCCTGCAGGAGCAGGACATGACGCGTTACGACGCCGTCAACTACATCAGCCACGGTATCGCCAAGCGGCCCGGCGTCTCCGAGGCCCGGCCGGTGCGCGGTGTCGACGAGGAGACCGAGGCCAAGGGCAACGACGACTCCAAGAAGAAGGGCGAGGCGCTCGAGACCTATTGCGTCAACCTCAACAAGAAGGCGCGCGACGGCAAGATCGACCCGGTGATCGGACGCAATGCCGAGATCAACCGCGCCATCCAGGTGCTGTGTCGCCGCCAGAAGAACAACCCGCTGTTCGTCGGCGATGCCGGCGTTGGCAAGACCGCGATCGCCGAAGGCCTCGCCAAGCGCATCGTCGATTCAGAAGTGCCGGAAGTACTGGCGGCGGCCACCGTGTTCTCGCTGGACATGGGCACGCTGCTCGCGGGCACGCGCTATCGCGGCGATTTCGAGGAGCGGCTGAAGCAGGTGCTGAAGGAACTGGAGGCGCATCCCAACGCCATCCTGTTCATCGACGAGATTCACACCGTGATCGGGGCAGGGGCCACCTCCGGCGGCGCCATGGATGCCTCCAATCTGCTCAAGCCGGCGCTCGCTTCGGGTACCATCCGCTGCATGGGCTCGACGACCTACAAGGAATATCGCCAGCACTTCGAGAAGGACCGCGCGCTGGTGCGGCGCTTCCAGAAGATCGACATCAACGAGCCGACGGTGGAAGACGCCATCGCCATCCTCAAGGGGCTCAAGCCGTATTTCGAGGACTATCATCGCCTGAAATACACCAACGAGGCGATCGAGGCGGCGGTGCAGCTCTCCTCGCGCTACATCCACGACCGCAAGCTGCCCGACAAGGCGATCGACGTGATCGACGAGTCCGGTGCGGCGCAGATGCTGGTCGCCGAGAGCAAGCGCAAGAAGACCATCGGCATCAAGGAAATCGAGACCACGATCGCGACCATGGCGCGGATTCCGCCCAAGAGCGTGTCGAAGAACGATGCCGAGGTGCTCAAGCATCTCGAGCAGACCTTGAAGCGCGTGGTGTTCGGCCAGGACAAGGCGATCGAGTCGCTCTCCGCCTCGATCAAGCTGGCGCGCGCCGGTCTGCGCGAGCCGGAAAAGCCGATCGGCAGCTATCTGTTCTCGGGCCCCACCGGCGTCGGCAAGACCGAAGTGGCAAAGCAGCTCGCCGCCTCGCTCGGCGTGGAACTGCTGCGCTTCGACATGTCCGAGTACATGGAGCGGCACACCGTGTCGCGCCTGATCGGCGCGCCTCCCGGCTATGTCGGCTTCGACCAGGGCGGCCTGCTCACCGACGGCGTCGACCAGCATCCGCATTGCGTGGTGCTGCTCGACGAAATCGAGAAGGCGCATCCCGATCTCTACAACGTGCTGCTGCAGATCATGGACCATGGCCGGCTCACCGACCACAACGGCAAGCAAGTCAATTTCCGCAACGTGATCCTGATCATGACCACGAATGCCGGCGCCGCGGATCTGGCGCGGCAGGCGTTCGGCTTCACCCGGTCGAAGCGGGAAGGCGACGACCACGAGGCGATCAACCGGCAGTTCGCGCCGGAGTTCCGCAATCGTCTCGACGCCATCGTCTCCTTCGCGCACCTCAATGCCGACGTGATCGGCATGGTGGTGGAGAAGTTCGTGCTGCAGCTCGAGGCGCAGCTCGCCGACCGCAACGTCACGATCGAGCTGTCGGAGCCGGCGAAGGCCTGGCTGATCGAGCATGGCTATGACGAGCAGATGGGCGCGCGGCCGATGGCCCGCGTAATCCAGGAGCACATC
>JAKFVP010000349.1 GCA_021732175.1 Bradyrhizobium sp. | reverse complement strand
GGAGTAGGATCGTGCGCTCGGCACGGCGCGCCTGACCGCGCGCCACTTCAAGGACGCGGTGGTGAAGATCGGCCTGTCCTGGCCGAGCCTTGCAAAGGCGCTCGGACGGCCCGTGCCCGATCCCTCGCGCTGGGCCGTGCTCTATCTGGGCTCGGTCAAGGTGAGCGACTTCGACACTGACGCCGAGATCGTCGCGGTCAACCGCAAGGGCGAGATGGAGGAGGGGCAACGCGCCATCCTCAAGAGCATCGAGGGCATCGTGCTGCTCGACGGCACCTGGAGCCAGGCCAAGGCGTTGTGGTGGCGCAATGCCTGGATGCTGAAATGCCAGCGCCTGGTCCTGGGGCCGAGGCAGCCCTCGCGTTACGGGCACCTGCGGAAAGAACCGCGAAGCGAAGGGCTCTCCACCATCGAAGCGGCGGGTCTGGTGCTCGGGGCCCTGGAGAAGCGGCCGGATATCGCGGCGACGCTGAATGCCAGCTTCGACCGGATGCTGGCGCGCTATCGCGAGGTTCAGCGCGCCATGCCGGAACTGGCGCCGAAGCCGAAAAAGCGGGATTTTCGGCGGCGAAGGCGGGGGTGATTTCTCTGGGTTCTCTGATGTGCGCCGGCATGCCGCTCCAGTTGACCTGCATCAAGCCGAACGGCATCCTGCGCCGCTAGTAAGGTGCATCCCAAAACTGCGGGCGAGGGCACGTCATGATCACCGGTTGCCTGAAGTGGCTGATGATGGCCGGCCTCACTGCCGGGTTTGCCGGTGCGGCTCAGGCGCAAAACGTCGACATCGGCAAGTCGGAGTTTCAGTCTTCGTGTGCGAGCTGTCACGGCGCGGATGGAAAGGGCAAAGGGCCTGTCAGCGCGCAGCTCAAGGTGCCGCCTTCCGATTTGACGTTGCTCGTCAAGAACAACAACGGCGTCTTTCCGACCAACGCTGTTTTTGAAACCATCTATGGATCGAAGACAATTCCTGCACACGGCACGCGAGAAATGCCGATCTGGGGGGAGCGATTCAACCCCATCGTCAACCTGCCTCACGCTGTTGACCCGTCCTACTGGAAGCTGGCCGGGCCGGAGCAGAGTCCGGAAGTCGTGGTGCGCGCGCGCATCCTCGCCGTCATCGATTATCTGAATCGTATCCAGCAAAAGTAGCGACCGAAGACCGTCAGACTGCCGGCCTGAGTGGGGAGGCTTGCCCGGTAACGCTCTTTTGCGGATGCGCCGGGGTCACGCGCTTGGGCGGCCCGTTCGGGTTGACCGGTCTGACCCGGCCATATAATGGCTTGGCTCGCCTGCGGATCACGCCAGAGCTGTGGGGAATTTTCACCGTTTTCGAGCGCGTTGGCGCGCCGGGCACGGAACGGAAAAATCGGTTCCTACCTACTGATTTTTCAGGTATTTCCACCAGTGGGGCCACGTGGCGGAGTGGTTACGCAACGGTCTGCAAAACCGTGTACACCAGTTCAATTCTGGTCGTGGCCTCCATCCTTCTAATCAAGGGCTTAGCCCGATTGCATCAGAGGCCATGGCAACGCTTGCCGGCGGTAGGTTCAGCTCGCGGCGTGCCAGCCGTCCGGGAACGGAATCAGTGGCCAGCCTTTACGGTCATTGTCATTGGCAGCGCGCGGCAACGGCTGACGAAGCGGCAAAGATTGGGCCACGAATTCCTCCCCAAAATCGAAATCTGGCGCGATCGCCGTCTGCACGGCGTCCAGCAATAGATCGAACTCAACTTCGCTCATCGCGCTCTCCCGCTTCTGGCAGCGGAAGGTCGCAAAACGCCTTTGTCTTCGGCTTGAACGGATCGCTCGAATTTTAGCGATCCAAGCCCTGGCGACGACTTTGGTTACTAAAGTGTTGGCATCCCCACGACGGAACCTACCCGTCCGCGTGAGAGCCCAAGTGTGAGAGAAATCACATTTGCCGAAATTAATTTCCGGTATCGCCTGTGGTTAGCAAAGGCGCACTCGCTGCGCCAGCCTGATCCGCGAGACGCGCCATGAAGCCGAGATCCTTCCGATTCCCCGCCTTAACCAGTCGTGCCGGCAAGAGCGCTACGCTCGGTCTGTTCCTGTCGCTGTTCGCTGGCGGGGCCGCGCTCGCCCAGTACCAAGGTACGCCCGAGCAGCGCCGCGCCTGTACGCCCGATGTCTATCGCCTCTGTGCCGGTGAAATCCCCAATGTGCGGGCGATCACCTCGTGCCTGCGCCGCAACAGGGCGAGCTTGAGCGATGCCTGCCGCGCGGCGTTCGAGCAGGCGGCGCAATAGGACATCGACCGGCGTAGTCGCTTTGGTCCACGTACCTTTCGCCATCGAATCGTCAAATCCGGCCCGGCAGCGCCACAGGCCGGATGGGAACGAATTTGCGGCCCTCCGGACATAGCGGAACAGCGGGAACGCGGCCTTGCCAAAGGAGCAGGGCGGCAGGGAAATCCCTTGCCGCGCAGCGGGTTTGGCCCGATCGCTCGACCAGGGCCGCAAGGGGGCAATTGGACCTTTGCAACGGCAAAAGCCTTTGTTATACGCAGGCCCGCCGGCGAACGCCTGTTTCGCCTTATTCCCGGATAGCTCAGCGGTAGAGCATTCGACTGTTAATCGAATGGTCGCTGGTTCGAATCCAGCTCCGGGAGCCAGCTTCCTCTACAGCATTGTTGTGGTTCGCGCCTCGAACTCATTCGAGAACGGGCAATCGAACGCCGTTGCGTTTTGGGCCCTCTTGTTCCAAAAGGTGACCGGTTTCCGCTTCGATTTCGGGGTCTGCCAATGTCCGGTTTTTCGACCGCGCGCCAGAAAATGGTCGATGGCCAGGTGCGCACCAGCGACGTCACCGACAGCCGGATTCTCGATGCCATGCTGGCCGTGCCGCGCGAGGCTTTCGTACCCGCCGCGCAGCAGGCACTTGCCTATCTCGACCTCGATCTGGATGTGGGTTCCGGCGGAACGAAGCGCTATCTGCTGAAGGCGGCGCTGACCGCGAAGCTGCTGCAAGCTGCCGAGATCAAGAGTACCGACAATGTGCTCGTGGTTGGCGTCGCCTCCGGCTATGTGGCGGCGCTTGTCGCCAGGATCGCCGCCAGGGTGACGGCAACCGAGAGCGATCCGGCGCTTGCATCGCGGGCCGCAACCGCGATTGCCGGCCTCGGCCTTGCCAGCGTCGCAGTTCGAACCGCAGCGGCGGCGGACGGCGATGCTGCTTCGGCTCCCTACGATGTCATCATTCTCAATGGTGCGACGGAAATTGTACCGCAGCGGCTTTTCAGCCAACTCGCGGAAGGTGGCCGGCTGGTGGGCGTGTTTGCCGCCACCAGGCCGTCGCGGGCGATGGCGGTGACCCTGACTCATGGTGATTTCGGCCATCGCACTTTGTTTGATGCCGCCGCACCTGTGCTCCCAGGCCTCGAGCGCCTCGCCGAATTCGTTTTCTAGGCGCTTTTCCGCCGTCCGTGGCCGTTATTTCCGCCCGGGTGGCCGATAAAATCCCATCGAAATCAGAAGTGTGGCCGGATTGCCCCACTCTGGAGAGTTTCGGCGTTGCATGCTTGTCGGGGTGTTCCGTCGCGCCTAGCTGCGGAATAAGGTGAGCCGAGACTCACCTGAATTGGTGAAGCCTTCCTATGCGTTGGGGCGGGCAAAAAGAACATGATTGGATTTTTGGGGATGCGTGGGACGAAGGTTTTTGCCGGAGCAGCTGCTTCGGCCCTTCTGATAGCTTTGATGGGGCCGGTACCCGCGCTCGCAGACACGATCGAGGCCGCGCTGGTGCGCGCCTATCAGACCAATCCGCAGCTCAATGCGCAGCGCGCGCAGGTGCGTGTGACCGACGAGAACGTGCCGCAGGCGCTGTCCGGCTACCGCCCCAAGGTGGCGGTCACCGCAAGCGCAGGCGCGCAGTACACTGATGTGGCGACGACCGCGGGCGGCACGGCGACGGCGCTTGTGCGTTCGCAGGTACACGGCACCAACGCGCCGCGCAGCGCCGGCCTGACGATTTCGCAGACGCTCTTCAACGGCCAGCAGACCGCCAACAGGACCCGCGCCGCAGAGAGCCAGGTGTCGGCCGCGCGCGAAGCGCTGCGCGTGCTTGAGCAGACGGTGCTGCTGCAGGGCGCCACCATCTACATGGATTTCCTGCGCGACTCCGCCATCGTCGAGGTCCAGCGCAGCAACGTGCGGGTGCTCGAGCAGACGCTGAAGCAGACCAAGGACCGCTTCAATGTCGGTGAAGTGACCCGCACCGACGTCGCGCAGTCCGAGGCGCAGCTCGCCGCCGGCAAGACCCAGCAGCTCACCGCCGAATCGAATCTCACCACGACGCGCGCGAATTTCCGCCGCATCATCGGCAGCGAGCCGGTGGCGTTGCAGCCGGGCTCGCCGGTCGACCGCTATTTGCCGGGGACGCTGACGTCTGCCGTCGAACTCGCGCTGATCGAGAATCCGAACGTCACCGCGGCGATGTTCGGCATCGACGTCAGCTTTCTCCAGGTCAAGGTGGCCGAGGGCGCGCTGTTCCCGACCGTGACGCTGCAGGCGTCGGCGACCCAGAACTACGAGCAGACGCTGACGATCCAGCGCTCGTTCACGGGCGCTGCGGTCGCGCAGGTGTCGGTGCCGATCTACCAGGGCGGCGCCGAATACTCGCTGATCCGCCAGTCGAAGGAGTCGCTGACGCAGCAGCGTCTCGTGCTTGAACAGACCCGCGATCAGGCCCGCGCCAATGTCGTACAGGCATGGGGCCAGCTCGAAGCCGGCAAGGCGCAGGTGCAGTCCGCGCAGGCGCAGGTGACGGCATCGGAAATCGCGCTGAACGGCGTGCGCGAGGAAGCCAAGGCCGGCCAGCGCACCACGCTCGACGTGCTGAACGCCCAGCAGGCGCTGGTCAACGCGCGCGTCGCGCTGGTGACCGCGCAGCACGACCGCGTGGTGGCGTCCTACTCGGTTCTCAACGCGGTCGGCCGCCTGTCGCCGATCGTGATGAACCTGCCGACCGAAACCTATGACTCCAGCGTGCACTATCACCAGGTGCGCGACAGCTGGGTCGGCGTTCGCACGCCTTCCGGTCAGTAAGGCCGCGCGGCGGCCCCGTATCGGCCCGGGCCCCGCCTTTGCTTGCACAATTGTTGCCATGACGTAGCCTTGTTCGAGGCAGCGAAGCGATTCGCGGCCCGCGATTCGTTGATCGGCCGTCGTGATTCGGCGTCATGACGGAACGGGGCGCGAGGCAGCGTGGGGGGCCGGATCGCGGGGCGTTTTGATCTGGGGACAAGTCAGGCACGTTTCATGAAATTGCCGAACAGCAATTTTCGGAACCGGCAAAACCGTGGCCGCTTGGTGTAAGATTCGATGTTGACGATGTGGAGTCGGAGATGACGCAACCTGCAAAGGTCCAAGAGCCCTCTATGGAGGAGATTCTGGCGTCGATCCGTCGTATCATCGCCGATGACGAGGCCAAGCCGGGCGACAAGCCGGCGGCGGCAGCCGCACCTGCGCCTGCCGCGCCTGCACCGCCCGCAAAGCCCGCGATGAAGGACATTCCGCCCTCGGCGATTCCGGCTGCGCAGGCGGCCGCCGTCAAGGCTGCTGCGCCCGCTCCAAGGCCGGCGCCGACTCCGAAGCCGGCACCGCCCCCAGCCCCGCCGCCGGCGGCCGTCGACGCCAGCAACAGCCAGGACGACATCGACGCGATGCTGGCGAGCCTCGAGGCGGACACCGCGGTCGAGGAGGCGCCGGAGCCTGACGCGGAAGCCGACGTCTTCGAGCTCACCGACGAGATGGCGCTGCCCGATCCTCCGCCGGCTACTGCGCCGCCGCCGGCTGCCGCCTTCAACAAGATCGATCCGCAGGACGACCTCGAATTCACCGAGGCCAAGGCGGCGCAACGCCAGCCCGCGCCCGAACCGCTCCGGCTGGAAATGCCGATGCCGCCGATCCTGTCGCGCACAACCGTGAATGCGGTGGAGTCGGCCTTCAACACGCTGGCCCACACCGTGCTCAGCAACAATGCGCGCACGCTGGAAGATCTGGTCAAGGAAATGCTGCGCCCGATGCTGAAATCCTGGCTCGACGACAACCTGCCCGGGCTGGTGGAACGCATCGTCAAGGCCGAGATCGAGCGGGTATCGCGAGGCCGTTAGGCGGCGCGCATGACCCCGAAAAGTGGAAGCCGGTTTTCGGACCAGGTCATGCGCAGAAAAGAGGGCCAAATAGCCCTGATTCAGCCATCCATTCGGGCTTAATCCGGTCTTTTCGGGCCTGTCGCGTGTTGACTCGCGCGGCTGCGGCGGCTCTTTACCCCTTCAAATCCCCAGACCCAGCTGTGCCATGATCGAGAAGAATTACCAGCCCGCCGATATTGAAAGCCGCATGGCCCGAATCTGGGAGGACAGCGGCGCGTTCCGGGCTGGCCGGCCCGAGCGCAAGGATGCCGCGACCTTCACCATCGTGATCCCGCCGCCGAACGTGACGGGCTCGCTGCATATGGGGCACGCCCTCAACAACACGCTGCAGGACATTCTCTGCCGTTTCGAGCGCATGCGCGGCAAGGACGTGCTGTGGCAACCCGGCACCGACCACGCCGGCATCGCCACGCAAATGGTGGTCGAGCGCCAGTTGATGGAGCGGCAGGAACCCGGCCGCCGCGAGATGGGCCGCGCGAAATTCCTCGAGCGCGTCTGGCAGTGGAAGGCCGAGAGCGGCGGCACCATCGTCAACCAGCTCAAGCGGCTCGGCGCTTCCTGCGATTGGTCGCGCGAGCGTTTCACGATGGACGAGGGGCTGTCGAAGGCTGTCCTCAAGGTGTTCGTGGAGTTGCACCGCGAGGGTCTGATCTACAAGGACAAGCGGCTGGTCAATTGGGACCCGAAACTGCTCACCGCGATCTCCGATCTCGAAGTTCAGCAGATCGAGGTCAAGGGCAGCCTCTGGTACCTGCGCTATCCGATCGAGGGCCGCCAGTTCGATCCGGCCGATCCCAAGACGTTCATCGTCGTCGCCACGACGCGGCCCGAGACGATGCTGGGCGACACGGGTGTTGCCGTGCATCCGGAGGACGAGCGCTACACCGATCTGGTCGGCAAGCATGTCATCCTGCCGCTGGTCGGCCGCAAGATCCCGATCATCGCCGACGAATATTCCGATCCGGACAAGGGATCGGGTGCGGTGAAGATCACGCCGGCGCACGACTTCAACGACTTCGAAGTGGCTAACCGCCACGGTCTTCCGCGCATCAATGTCCTCGACAAGGAGGCACGCCTCTCTCTGGTCGAGAACGAGGATTATCTGCGCGGTTTGCCCGAGGGCGCGCTGATGCTTGCCGAAGAGCTGCACAATGTCGACCGCTACGCGGCGCGCAAGCTGATCGTCGCGCGCCTGGAGGACTTTGGCTTCGTTGAGAAGATCGAGCCGAACACGCACATGGTGCCGCATGGCGACCGCTCGAACGCAGTCATCGAGCCCTATCTAACCGACCAGTGGTACGTTGACGCCAAGACGCTGGCGCAGCCGGCGATCGCCGCGGTGCGCTCGGCTGCGACCACTTTCGTGCCCAAGAACTGGGAAAAGACCTATTTCGACTGGATGGAGAACATCCAGCCCTGGTGCATCTCGCGCCAGCTCTGGTGGGGTCACCAGATCCCGGCTTGGTATGGCCCTGACGGCAAGGTGTTCGTTGCCGAGACCGAGGAAGAAGCCGTCGGCAACGCACTCGGCTACTACGTCGAACAGGAAGTGATCACCCCGGAGCAGGGTGCCGAGATGGCGCGCGATCCCGCCAAGCGCGAGGGTTTCATCACCCGCGATGAGGACGTGCTCGACACCTGGTTCTCCTCCGGCCTGTGGCCGTTCTCGACGCTGGGCTGGCCCGACGAAACACCGGAGCTGCAGCGTTACTATCCGACCAGCACGCTGGTGACCGGCTTCGACATCATCTTCTTCTGGGTGGCCCGCATGATGATGCTGGGCCTCCACTTCATGAAGGAGGTGCCGTTCTCGACCGTCTACATCCACGCCCTCGTCCGCGACGAGAAGGGCGCCAAGATGTCGAAGTCGAAAGGCAACGTCATCGATCCCCTGCATCTCGTCGATGAGTATGGCGCCGATGCGCTGCGCTTTACGCTGGCGGCGATGGCAGCCCAAGGCCGCGACATCAAGCTCTCGACCCAGCGCGTCGAGGGTTACCGCAATTTCGCGACCAAGCTGTGGAACGCCTGCCGCTTTGCCGAGATGAACGGCTGCGCGCTGCCATCAGGCTTCGATCCGGCGCAGGCGAAGGAAACCCTGAATCGCTGGATCGCGCACGAGACTTCGCGCGCGAGCCGCGAGGTCACCGCGGCAATCGAGGCTTACCGCTTCAACGACGCCGCGGGTGCGATCTATCGCTTCGTCTGGAACGTCTATTGCGACTGGTATCTGGAACTCGCAAAGCCCGTGTTGCTGGGCGAGGAGGGGCCGGCCAAAGCCGAGACCCGCGCCATGATCGCCTGGGCGCGCGACGAGATATTGAAACTGCTGCATCCCTTCATGCCCTTCATCACCGAAGAGCTGTGGACTGTGACGGCCAAGCGCGACGCGTTGCTCGTGCTGACGCCGTGGCCGCGCAAGGCCCTGTCGGCGGAACAGTTGGCGCAGGTCGCGGCCACCGGTCCCAGCGATGCGCTGATCCCGCCGGTCATCCTCGCGCTCGATGCCGGCGAGTTTTCCGATCCCGAAGCCGAGGCCGAAATCGGCTGGGTCGTCGATCTCGTCACTGCGATCCGCTCGGTTCGTGCGGAGATGAACATCCCGCCGGCAACCCTGACGCCGCTGGTGCTGGCCGCAGCCTCTGCCGAGACCAAAGCGCGCGCCCAGCGCTGGAACGACGTCATCAAGCGCCTGTCGCGGCTCGCCGACATTTCGTTCGCCGACAGCGCGCCTGAGGGCGCGGTGCAGGTGCTGGTGCGCGGCGAAGTCGCGGCGCTTCCGCTCAAGGGCGTCATCGACCTCGCGGCCGAACGCACGCGGCTGGAGAAGGAGATCGGCAAGGCCGACGGTGACATCAAGCGCGTCGACGCCAAGCTTGCCAACGAAAAGTTCGTTGCCAACGCGCCGGAAGAGATCGTCGAGGAAGAGAAGGAAAAGCGCGAGGCAGCGGTGGCGCGCAAGACAAAGCTGCAGGAAGCGCTGGAGCGGCTGAAGAAGGCATCGTAGGCGCTGGCGGTATTTCCATCGTCATTGCGAGCGAAGCGAAGCAATCCAGCTTTGCTGCGAAAGAAAGCTGGATTGCTTCGGTCGCTTTGCTCCTCGCAATGACGGGGTTAGAGTTGGGCGTGAGAGTCCTAGGGTCCGATGCTCGATCACATTTCCATCACCGTCTCCGACATCGCCGCCGCCGAGCAGTTCTACGACGCCATCATGAACGCGCTTGGTGTCGTCAAGGTCGGCCGCCGCGAGGACTGGCTCGGCTATGGCGAGCGCGCGCGGCCGGCCTATCCGGACCGCGTCTACATCTCGATCCGCAAGGGTCCGAAACCCGAGGAGGCGTTCGGCCGCCACTGGTGTTTCAAGGCGCGCTGGCAGAGCCAGGTCGATGCGTTCTGGGATGCCGGCTGTGCTGCCGGCGGCACCGACGACGGTCCGCCCGGCCTGCGCAGCTATCACGCCTCGTACTACGCCGCGTTCCTCCGCGACCCCGATGGTAACCGCATCGAGGCCGTCTGCCATCATCCGGTGTGACGATGCAGGTCGGGCGCCCCAGTCGGACGGCATTGGGGGCGGCGATGCATCGCGCGATACACCAGATGCTGGAAGGCGGCGTCATCTTCTCCGATCCTTTCGCTTTGAAGATCCTCGACGATGAAGCACGCGCGGGCATGCCCGCCATGACCGATGATCCCGCGCACCGGCCGATGCGGCTGTTTATTGCAGCGCGCAGCCGTTTCTCCGAGGACGCCATGGCGGTCTGTGTCGCACGTGGTGTGCGGCAGGTCGTGATCCTCGGTGCAGGCCTTGACACTTTTTCGCTGCGCAACCCCTATGCGGCGGTCTCGGTCTATGAGATTGACTATCCGACGACCCAGGCTTGGAAGCGCGAACAGCTCGCACTGGCCGGCGTCGCGTTGCCGGCTTCGCTGACTTTCGCACCGGTCGATTTTGAACGGCAAAGTCTCGCCGACGGGTTGGCTGCCGCCGGATTCCGCAGCGAAGAGCCAGCCTACTTTCAGTGGCTAGGCGTCGTTCCGTATCTGACACGCGAGGCGATCGTCGCGGCGCTGAATTTCATCGCCTCGATCAAGGGCGCCGAAGTCGTCTTCGACTATGGCGAACCGCTGGAGAACTTTCCGCCGGCGATGCGGGCGAACCTGACGGCGATTGCTGAACGCGCCGCTTCCCTGGGTGAGCCGTGGCTCAGCATGTTCAATCCTTCTGATATGGCGGCGCTGCTACAGGCACGCCGCTTTGCCAGCTTTGAGGATGTCACGCGCGCCGAGCTGGCGGCGCGCTACTATGGGGAGCTGGGCGAGGGGCTGCTTGCGGGGCCGGGACCGCATGTGGTACGAGCGACATCGCGTTAAAACCGCTTGCTGAGGAATTTCGAGTCCTTCAGCCCGTAGCGCCAAGGCAGCTCCACCGCCTTGGTGATGCCGATGCGGATGCCGGAAACGATCTCTGGTTTTTCCTTCCGCGCAAAAAGCGCGATCGGCGGCTTGTCGAGCGGCAGCTCGCTGTGGGCGATGCTGATGCCCATCGCTTCGCAGAGCTTGCCGGGCCCCGAGCACAGCGCGCGCTCGTCGCCGACGCCGCGCCGGCGGCGCATCGCGGCGAGGCCATGGGTCGGCTCCAGCGCGCGGATCAGCACGGCGCTGGCCGAGCCCGCTTCCTCGCAGACGAAGTTGACGCACCAATGGATGCCGTAGGAGCGATAGACATAGGAGAAGCCGGGCGGGCCGAACATGATCTGGTTGCGCGGCGTCGGTCCGTTATAGGAATGTGCGGCCGGGTCGGTGTGATGATACGCCTCGACCTCGACAATGATGCCGCCGACGCCATTGACCAGGAAGGTCGCGCCGATCAGGTCGGGGGCGACCTCATGGACGCTGCGGTCGAAAAAGGCGCGCTTCAGCGGCTTGCCGAGGGCAGGGGTGGCCGCGCGGCCGGATTTCGTGCTTTGAGCCATTTTAGGGTGGGAATCGGGCTGGAGGCGCTGAGAAAGGCGCCCGGAGCATGCCATGTTCTGCTAGCTTCGGGGAGACGGGTTGCGGGTCACCGCAACAGGGATTAGCTAAGAACTCTCGCGACTTGCAAGATTGCTATGGTCACCATCGTCGACACCCTGTCCAACACGCCGCTGCGCCCGCGCCACCCCGAAAAGGTGAACCGCGCAGATAACGCCTCGCCGCCGAAACCGGACTGGATCAGGGTGCGCGCGCCCAATACGCGCGGCTATGCCGACACGCGGAACATCGTGAAGGAGAACGGCCTCGTCACGGTTTGCGAGGAAGCGGGCTGCCCGAACATCGGCGAGTGCTGGGACAAGAAGCACGCCACTTTCATGATCATGGGTGATACCTGCACCCGCGCCTGCGCCTTCTGTAACGTCAAGACCGGAATGCCCGGCGCGCTCGATGCGAGCGAGCCCGAGCATGTCGCCGAAGCTACGTTCAAGCTCGGCCTCAAGCACGTCGTCGTCACCTCAGTCGATCGCGACGATCTCGCCGACGGCGGCGCCGAGCATTTCGCGCAGACCATCCGCGCCATTCGCGCGCGCTGCCCGAGCACGACCATCGAGATCCTGACGCCGGACTTTTTGCGCAAGGACGGCGCGCTTGAAGTTGTGGTCGCCGCGAAGCCCGACGTGTTCAACCACAACCTCGAAACCGTGCCGTCGCGGTACCTCACGGTGCGGCCGGGCGCGCGCTATTTCCATTCCATCCGGCTGCTGCAGCGGGTCAAGGAACTCGATCCGACGCTGTTCACCAAGTCCGGCATCATGGTGGGCCTCGGCGAGGAGCGGCATGAAGTGCTGCAGGTGATGGATGATTTGCGCTCGGCGGATGTCGATTTCCTCACCATCGGGCAATATCTGCAGCCGACCCGCAAGCATCACGCCGTGATGAGCTATGTCACGCCGGAGGAGTTCTCTGCTTACGAGAAAGTTGCCTACACCAAGGGCTTCCTGATGGTGTCGGCGAGCCCGCTGACCCGCTCGTCGCATCACGCCGGCGAGGATTTCGCGAAGCTGCAGGCAGCGCGTGCGGCGCAAGCCCGTTAAGTCAGATGCCGCGGTTTTCCAGCAAGCGCCGGGTGCACCACACCGCACCGCAGATGTTCGACCTCGTCGCCGACGTCGAGCGTTATCCTGAATTCGTGCCGCTGTGCCATTCGCTGAAGATCCGCCAGCGCACCCAAAACCCTGATGGCACCGAGATCGTCGTCGCCGACATGACGGTGTCGTTCAAGCTGGTAAAGGAGACGTTCACCAGCAAGGTGACGCTGGACCGGCCCAACCTGAAGATCCTGGTCGAGTATCTCCGCGGCCCCTTCAGCAATCTGGAAAACCGCTGGACCTTCGAGGCGAAATCCGAGACCGATTGCGATGTCGGATTTTTCCTGTCCTACGAATTCAAGAGCCGCATGCTGGCACTGCTGATGGGTTCGATGTTCGACGCCGCGTTCACGCGCTTTTCCGCCGCGTTCGAGAAGCGGGCGGATGCGATTTACGGGAAGAGCGCCTAGCCCCGCGGCGGCCGCCGCCGCTTGGTGGTGGCGCGCCGAGGGCTGCGGGCAACGCGCACCCGCAAGCGGCTGGCGGCCTCGCGGCGCGGCTTCTTTGTCACCTGCGGACCCCGTGCGAGCTCCATCAGCATGCGCAGCGCTTCCACCACCGCGCGCTGGCGCACGGCGATGCGGCCGATGGCGCCAAAGCGGTGCTCGCGGTGAAGGATGCGCCCGTCCCGGGCAGCGACGGCGAAATGCACGAGGCCCACGGGCTTGCCGGGGGTAGCGCCGCCGGGGCCGGCGATCCCGGTAATGGCGACCGCCAGATCAACGCCGGCACGCTCCAGGGCACCAACGGCCATTTGAGTCGCCGTTTCCTTGCTGACAGCGCCGAAGGTCGTCAGCGTTGCCGCCTTCACCCCCAGCATCGCGCGCTTGGCGTCGTTGGAATAGGTGACGAAGCCGCGATCGATGACGTCGGAGGAACCGGGGATGTCGGTCAGCGCGCCCGCGACCAGGCCGCCGGTACAGGACTCCGCCGTCGCAATGGTCAGCTTGCGCATCCGGCAGAGATCGAGCAGCGAGCGGGACAATGCGCGGGCGTCGCTGCCGCTCATGGCTATTCGCTCCAGGGTAAGCGTATGGTGGCGCTCGCGGTGGCCGCGATGCCTTCCTCGCGGCCGGTGAAGCCGAGCCGTTCGCTGGTCGTCGCCTTCACGGCGATGCGCGAGATGTCGACGCCGGAGATTTCCGCGATCTTGGCGCGCATGGTGTCGCGCAGCGGACCGATTTTCGGCCGCTCGCAGATCATGGTCACTTCGAGATTGGCGATACGACCGCCGCGCGCGGTGACGCGCTCGATAGCGTATTTCAGGAAGCGGTCGGAGGAGGCGCCCTTCCACTTGGGATCGCTCGGCGGGAAGTGCGAGCCGATGTCGCCGTCGGCCAGAGCGCCCAGGATGGCGTCGACCAGCGCATGCAGGCCGACGTCGCCGTCGGAATGGGCCAGAAAGCCCTTGTTGTGCGGCACGCGAACGCCGCAGAGCATCACATGATCGCCTTCGCCGAAGGCATGAACGTCGTAACCGGTGCCGGTCCTGATGTCGCCGAGCTGCGCGGCAAGGCGCGCTTCCTCTCGAACGAAATCTTCGGGGGTGGTGAGCTTCATGTTCGCAGCATCGCCTTCAAAGGTCGCTACCGTCAATCCCGCCCATTCGGCGAGCGCGGCATCATCGGTGAAATCGTTGCGGCCTTCGCGCACCGCCTTGCGATGCGCTTCGAGGATGACATCGTAGCGAAAGGCCTGCGGTGTCTGCGCAATGCGCAGCCGCGCGCGCTCGGGCGTGTCCTCGACATCGCCGGCCGCACCGACGAGCTTGATCGTATCGGCGACAGCGATGGCCGGGATCGCCGCGCCGGTGCGTCCGGCGGCCTCGATCGCGCGCGAGATCACCGCTGTCGTCACGAAGGGGCGGGCAGCGTCGTGGATCAGCACGATGTCGGGTTTTATGCTGGCCAGTGCCTCAAGGCCGGCATGCACCGATTCCTGGCGCGTCGCTCCACCATTGGTCGGTTGCGCGTGCGGCAGCGACTGCACCGCTTCATTGAACATCGCGATGTCATCGGGATTCACTACCGGCTGCACCGTCGCAACATCAGGGTGCCGGCAGAACGCGGCCATGGCCCGGAATATTACGGTCTGGCCACCGACCGTCCGGTACTGCTTGGGTCCGCCTGCGCCGGCACGGAGTCCGCGCCCGGCGGCGACGAGGATGGCTGCGGTGCGCTCAGGTCTGGGCATGCGTCTTCAAGGACTTGTCGGACGAATCGGTTTTGCTGGGTGAGCCGTGAACGGCTCATCTCTCTAGGACGAGCCGTGAACGGCTCTCTTGGCGACCGCACAGCCCTTACCATGCCGGGCCTGCAAGGGAAGCCGCTTTAGCCATAACTGTGGGAAAACCCAATTTTGTTGCAGTGCACTTGCAGAAATGATAGTTTTGTCTAAAGTGTAGGCATGAAGCTTGACTGCACAACATTTGTGCTCAGAATAAGCACCGGCTGGCGCAATGGCGCTCCGGCCAGAGAAACGAGAACCCCGTGACCGGCCCGGACAGCGCAGGCCCTAAGCCATTGAAAATAGGTGATATTGAGCTCGCTAACCGGGTTCTCCTGGCGCCGATGTCCGGCGTCACCGACGCTCCCTTCCGCCGACTCGCCGCTCGCTTGGGTGCCGGTCTCGTCGTTTCCGAAATGACCGCCAGCGACGACCTCGTGAACGGCAAACCGATGTCCGTGTTGCGGTGCGAGGCCGCCGGCGTCGGTCCCCACGTCGTCCAGCTCGCGGGTTGTGAGACCCATTGGATGGCCGAGGGCGCCCGCATCGCGGAGGCCGCCGGCGCTGACATCATCGACATCAACATGGGCTGCCCCGCGCGACACGTCACCGGCGGGCAGTCCGGCTCCGCGCTGATGCGCGACCTCGACCACGCGATCACGCTGGTGGAAGCGACAGTGTCGGCAGTGAAGGTGCCGGTGACGCTGAAGATGCGGCTCGGCTGGGACGGGCGCTCGCTCAACGCGCCGGAGCTGGCGCGCCGCGCCGAAGAGGCGGGCGTCAAAATGATCACCGTGCACGGCCGCACCCGCTGCCAGTTCTACAGGGGCGAGGCGGACTGGTCGGCGGTACGCGCGGTGAAGGATGCCGTCTCGATTCCGCTGGTCGTCAATGGCGATATCACCTCGTTCGACAAGGCGGTCAGCGCGCTCGATCAATCCGGCGCCGATGCCGTCATGGTCGGCCGCGGCGCGCAGGGACAGCCCTGGCTGCCCGGGCAGATCGGCCGCCGGCTCGAAACCGGCGTTGCCGAGACGGCGCCTCCGCTTGCCGAACAGCTCGGGCACGTTCGCGCACTCTACGACGAGGTCTGCGACCATTACGGCCTGCGCGTTGGCCTCCGCCACGCGCGAAAGCATCTCGGTTGGGCGCTCGACACGGCGGCGCAATACGGCCGCGTGCCGGCCGCGACGCTGAAGGGCTGGCGCCAGCGCATCCTCACCTCGGAAGAGCCGGCCGGCGTGCATCGCGCGCTGGGGGAAGCCTTTGACGATTTCGCATGGAGTGCTGCTGCATGAGCTCAGCCGCCGAATTTCGCAGGCCCGTTCCACCGCTGGGCGAAGCCATTCTCAACGCGCTGCCTAATCCGGTGCTGCTGGTCGCGCCGGACGGCAAGATCGTGGACTCCAACATCGCCGCGGAATCCTTTTTCGAGATTTCGACCCAGTTTCTGAAGCGG
>JAKFVP010000348.1 GCA_021732175.1 Bradyrhizobium sp. | reverse complement strand
CGCCGCCGCCGCGCAGCCCTGCGCAGCCGTGATACCCGGGATCACCTCGTAGGGAATGCCGGCCGCTTCCAACTCGGCCGCCTCCTCGCAGCCGCGCCCGAAGATGAAGGGATCGCCGCCCTTGAGCCGCACCACCGTGCGGCCGGCGCGGCCGAGCCGGATCAGGATGTCGTTGATCTCGTCCTGCGGAACCGGGTGAAAATCCGCCTGCTTGCCGACATTGATCTGGGTGACGCCGTCGCCGATCGTTTTCAGAATGCGATCCGAAACCAGCCGGTCGTAGACGACGACATCGGCCATGGCGATGGCGCGAACCGCCTTCAGCGTCAGAAGCTCCGGATCGCCTGGACCTGCCCCGACCAGATAGATCTTTCCGACGCTCATGCGGGCGCTCCGGCTGAATCGTTTGCAATGCGATCGGGGTGGTGCCATCCGGCGCCACCCCGAGAGAAGGACATCAGTAGATGTCGTTACGCGTGTTGAAGACGTTGAACTTGCCGGTCGGTGTCACCAGGCGCCGGTCCTTGATGACAGTCTTGAGCTGCAGCGTCTTGTCGTCGACCACGACGATCGCGGAGTCCTGGGCCTTGTTGTTCCAGACCGAGAACCAGATCTCGTTGCCGTCCTTGTTGAACTCGCCCTGCACCACGCGGCGGGCGCCTTCCGAGATGCCCGACCATTGGCCGATCGGCAGCACCTTGTATTCGGGCTTCTCCTTGGCGAGATCCTTGATCTTGAACACGGCGACCGACGAAGAGATTTCGGCGTCCGTGTTCAGGGGCGTGTCGACGTAGAGGTTCTCCGACTTCGGATGAGTCTTGATGAAGAGCGAGCCGCCGCCCTGGCCGTCGACCTTCTGCACGACCTTCCAGGCGTTCTGCTTGTTCTTCTCGGGATCGGTACCTATGAAGGAGATAGTCTCGTTGCCGAGATGGCTGGTGGCCCACACCGGGCCGAACTTCGGGTGCGTGAAGTTGGCGCCGCGCCCGGGGTGCGGGGTCTGTCCGCCCGTCTCGACCACCTTGACCAGCTTGTTGTCCTTGGTGTCGACGATCGCGACCTTGTGGCGTGCGTTCGCGGCAACGAGGAAGTAGCGGCCGGTCTTGTCGAATCCGCCGTCATGCAGGAAGCGCTCGGCCTCGATCGACGTCACCTTCAGGTTCTTCAGGTCCTGATAGTTGACCAGCAGGATCTGGCCGGTTTCCTTGATGTTGACGACGAATTCCGGGTTGTAGTGCGAGGCCACGATCGAGGCGACGCGCGGCTCCGGATGGAATTCCTGGGTGTCGTAGGTCATGCCGCGGGTCGACACCACCTTGAACGGCTCCAGCGTCGCGCCGTCCATCAGCACATATTGCGGCGGCCAGTAGGAGCCGGCGATGGCATACTTGTCCTCGTAGCCCTTGAACTTGGAGGTCTCGACCGAGCGCGCTTCCGTGCCGACCTTGAGCTCGGCCACCGTCTGCGGCGGATCCATCCAGAGATCGACCAGGTTCAGCTTGGAGTCGCGGCCGACCGTGTAGAGGTAGCGCCCCGATGCCGACATGCGCGAGATGTGCACGGCATAGCCGGTCTTCAGGATAAGTTCGATCTTCTTCGAAGTGCCGTCGATCAGGGCGACCTCGCCGGAGTCACGCAGCGTCACCGCGAACAGATTGTCGATGTCGAGCTTGTTCATCTTCTTGGTCGGCCGCTGCGCGACGGGAACGATGACTTTCCAGCTCTCCTTGATCTCCTTCAGGCCGAACTCCGGCGGCTGCGCCGGCTCGTTCAGCAGATAACGCGCCATCAGCTCGATGTCGGCCGGCTGAAATTCACCCGAAGTACCCCAGTTCGGCATGCCGCCGGGCGAACCATAGGTGATGAAATCGCGCAGGTATTCGAAGCCGAGTTTCTTGGTCAGATCGGGCGTCAGCGCCTTGCCGGTCGCGCCCTTGCGCAGCACGCCGTGGCAACCGGCGCAGCGTTCGAAATAGATGCGGTTGGCCTTGTCGAATTCGGCCTTGGTGAGCTGGGGATCGCCGGGCTTGGTGCCCGGCTGCTCCGTCGTCTTCTCGCCGAGCACGTCGAGGCTCGGCTGATACTGGCCGCCGGGCGATGTCTTGTGTTGCTGAACATCCGCAGGCTTCGGCGCAGCGGGCTGGGCTTGCGCCAATGCGGCCGGCGGGCCGAGGCAGAGAATGCCCGCGGCCGCTATCCCGCTGAGCGCCACTATACGAAAAGCACGATGTCGCATCACATACCTCCAGCATGAGAATCCCATGCCCGCTTATGCCGATGCTGACGTCGCTGTTCCTTGACTGCGGTTAAGAAGCGATTTTGACCTGCGTCAATGCGGCATCGCCTGGAATCTGCCTGATCAATTCCATGCAAAATATTGCCGCGAAAGGATTCCTTGCACTGCGCGGCTTGGCATTTGCATGCGCTGCCCTCCTGCTACTGACGCGTGCCGCTGCCGGCGCCGATCTGTCGGTCGCTTCCAGCTTCTTTGCTTCCGGCGGGGCCGTCACAATCGAACAGCCGCAGGGTAGTCCGCCCGCCGCGGCAGTTCGCGGAGCTGACGGCAAACTGCTCGGTTATGCCTTTTCGACCTATGAGGTGTCCGGATCGGTCGGCTATGCCGGCAGGCCGCTCGACATTGTCGCTGCTATCACGACCGAAGGCATCATCGCCGGCGCGCAGATCGTGGCGCATGAGGAGCCGATCCTGGTGATCGGCATCCCCAAGGATGCGCTCGCCGCCTATGTGAAGAATTTCGCCGGCTTCGATACGCGGGCGGGCGCGACGCTGAAGCCAGCCGATGATCTGGCGCGTGGGCCGCATGCGGTGGCCGGTGCGACCATCACGTCGACCGTGATCCGCGACGCCATTTTGCGCTCGGCGCGCGCCGTGCTGCGCAGCCGCAGCGCCACGATGGATACCGCGATGCGGCTCGACCGCGAAACGTTGCGCCGCTCGGCTTGGCATACGCTGCTGGCCGAAGGCGCGGTGCAGAGGAAGCTGGTTACGCGCGGGGAAGCTGCGAAGCTGCTGGGCACGCAGGACAGCGAGCCCGAAAAGCCCTTCATCGATCTGTGGCTCGCGCTGGCAACGCCGCCGCCGATCGGCGAGAGCCTGCTCGGCCAGCGGATTTATGAAAGCGAACTGGCGAGGATCGGGCCGGATGACGATCTGATCCTGATCGGCGCCTCCGGGCTCTATTCTTTCAAGGGAACGGAATGGCGGCAGTCCGGGTCCTTCAATCGCATTGAGCTGGTCCAGGGCGGCAAGACCATTCGCCTGAAGGCGGCCGACCATACGCCGGTCGAGGCGCTGCGCGCCGCCGGAGCGCCGGAGCTGCGCGAGATCGCGGTGTTTCGTGTGGCGCGGACAAGCGGATTCGACTCCACAAAGCCGTTCCGGCTCGATCTCGACCTCGGTACTCCCTCGGCGGGCAGCGGCCCGGCGGTGGTCGCGCTCGATTACCGCGTGCCGGAGCGGTACCTGATTGCGCCGCCTGCCCCGCCTGCCGGCGCACCTTCAGGCACGCCGCAGACGGCGAGTGCGGCGAACCCGACGCTATGGCAGGACATCTGGTGGGCGCGGCGCTTCGACATCGCGGTGCTCGTCACCATGCTGGCCGTGCTGGCCGGCATTCTCGTTTTCCAGGACACCGTCACCGCGCATGGCAAGCTCTACTATCGCCTGCGCACCTTCTATCTGCTGCTGACGCTGGTCTTCCTCGGTTTCATCGCCAATGCTCAATTGTCCGTGGTCAACGTGCTGACCTTCATCCATGCGCTGCTCTCCGGCTTCCGATGGGAGCTGTTCCTGCTCGACCCGCTGGTGTTCCTGCTCTGGAGCTTCGTTGCGGTCAGCATGCTGTTCTGGGGCCGCGGCGTGTTCTGCGGCTGGCTGTGTCCGTTCGGGACGCTGCAGGAACTCACCAATCAGGTGGCGCGCCGGCTCGGCATCAAGCAGATCGAGATTCCCTTCGGCCTGCACGAGCGGCTCTGGATGATCAAATACGTCGCCTTTGTCGGCATCCTCGCGCTGTCGCTGCGCTCGATCCTGACCGCGTTCCAGGCCGCCGAGATCGAGCCGTTCAAGACCGCGATCACGATGAAGTTCCTGCGCGAGTGGCCGTTCGTGCTCTATGCCGGCGCGCTGCTGCTCGCCGGCCTGTTCGTCGAGCGGTTCTATTGCCGCTATCTCTGCCCGCTAGGCGCGGCGCTGGCGATCCCCGCGCGCATGCGCATGTTCGAATGGCTGAAACGCTATCGGGAGTGCGGCTCGGAATGCCATGTCTGCGCGCGGCGCTGCACGGTGCAGGCCATCCACCCGCTCGGCCAGATCAATCCGAACGAATGCATCTATTGCCTGAAATGCCAGGCGAACTATTTCGACCACGAAGTCTGCCTGCACCTGAAGAAGCGCGCGCAGCGGCGCCAGCCGATGCCGCAGCCCAAGCCGATAGCCGAACCGGGAGCGCGGCCATGACCTCCTCGCCTCTCCAGCCGACACGGCGGCGTGCGATCACCATCATGGCGGCAGCGGCCGCCGGTGCGCTGGCTGGCGGCCCTGCGCGTTCGTCGGCGGATTATGAATGGCGTGGCATCGCGATGGGCGCCGATGCCAGGATCCTGTTCAACGGCATCGAGCGAGACAGCGCGAGAGCCGCCATCGAGCTGGTCGAGACGGAAATCAGCCGCCTGGAAGATGCACTGAGCCTGTTCCGGCAAAACTCCGAGCTTTGCCGGCTCAACCGCGATGGCTACCTGCCCTCACCCGGTGCTGATCTCAGACGCGCGCTGCGGCTGGCGCTCGACACCGCCGCTGCGAGCGGCGGATCATTCGACCCGACCGTGCAGGTGCTGTGGGAGGCGCATGTCGACTGGTTCACCGCCTCGCCTGACGCCGGGCCGCCGCCGGAGCCACTGGTCGCGCAGGCGCGCCGCGCCGTCGACTGGCGCAGGATCACGATGGAAGCTGACACAATCAGCCTCGGCGCGGGCCAGCGCGTGACGCTCAACGGCCTCGGCCAGGGTTATGTCACCGACCGCATCGCCGATCTGCTCGCCGGCCGCGGCCTGCGCCATGTGCTGGTCGATCTCGGCGAACAGCGCGCCATCGATGCACGACTCGACGGCGCGCCCTGGCGGATCGCGCGGCAGGGCCAGCCGCCGATCCACCTGCAGCGCGGCGCGCTTGCGACCTCCGAAGGCGACGGCTGCGTGCTCGGCGCGGGCGGGGCCGCGCATCATCTGTTCGACCCGCGCAGCGGCCGCAGCGCCGCCTGCTGGCGGACGGTGAGCGTGCATCATCGCTCGGCCGCGGTGGCCGACGCGCTGTCGACCGCCTTCTATGTCGCCTCGGCCGACGAGATCGCAGCGCTGCTGCCGCGCTTTCCCGGCACCATCGTATGGGCGCGCGACCGCGCCGACGCCGACCGGCGCTGGATTTCCGGCGCGGTCAGCGGCGTCGTGCTGCCGCAAGCCTGAAGCGCGGCTACTTGGTCTTGCCCTCGGCGTCGTACTGCTTGAGGTACGCCCAGAGCGCTTTCGCCTCGGTTTCGTTCTTGATGCCGGCGAACGCCATCTTGGTGTTGGGGATCTTGGCCTTGGGATCCTTGATGTAGTCGAGGAAGCTTTCCTCGTTCCAGGTGATGCCGGAGCCCTTGTTGGCGTCGGAGTAATTATAGCCCGCGATGGTGCCGGACTTGCGGCCATCGAGCCCGTTCAGCACCGGGCCGACCTTGTTCTTCGCGGTCGGGCCGACGTCATGGCATGCCGCGCATTTCTTGTAGGAGGTGGCCCCCGCCGTCAGGTCCTGCGCGACGGCCACGCCAGTGCCCGCCATGAAGGCCGTCGCCGCAACCAGTAACTTCCTCATCTTCATCTCCTCTGTTGAAGGTCGCAAAAATCAGTGCGCGCCGAAGGCGCGGTGCAGCCGCGCATCGTGACTCTCGAAGTGCCGTGAAAACCAGGCGTCCAGCCGCTGCGCCAGCAGCCGTTCGTTGAAGAGATCGTTGATCTCGTAGTCCTCCATGATGTCGCGGATTTCATCGAGCAGCCGCTCGTGATCGCCCTTGTGCTGCTTGAGCTGGTCATAGCCATGCTCGCGCATGAAATGTTCTTCCAGGGCAAAATGCGACGAGATCGCCTTGTAGAGGTCGCCGAAGAAGCCGAGCACGGCGACCTTGGAACCCTGCGTCGTCGCCTTCTCGTAAAGCAGGTTGATCAGCTCGACCAGCTCGCGATGCTCGTGGTCGACGGCTTCGATGCCGACGCTGTAGCGCTTCTCCCAATGCAGCAGGCCCATGGTACACCTCTCAGCGAAAGACGAAGCTGCCGCTTTCCGGCCGGTAGTCCACGACGAGCATCTGGTCGGGCTTGAGCTCGACGCGCTCGCTGCGTTCGTGATCGAAGCCCTCGGCGCGCGCGGTGTCGCGCATGCGTACGGCAACGTCATGCTTGCCGGCCGGCAGCACGAAGCGCTGGTAGACCTTCGACGGCCCGTCGCCGGCGATCCCCGTCGGCGGCAGGCTGGCCTGGTAGACAGGACGGCCGTCGACATCGAGCTCGACATAGATCGCCCGCCGCCCGCGCGGGCAATCCTGCACCCGCCGCATGTTCGGCGGCAGCTTTGCGATCTCCTCCGGCGTCAGGCGCCGGCATTCGCCCTTGCGGTCGGCGCCGTGCACGAAGGTCAGCATGACGACGCCGGTATCCCTTGGGATCTGCCCATAGCTCGGCCAGTCCGACAGCGCGGCGACGCCGGCAAACAGCGCCGCAATGACAATGAACTGCGCTGCAAGCCGCACCACCTTCATGTCGCCCCCTTCTCGGTCTCGAGGGTCTTGGCCGGACGCGTCGCCAGGCTTTCGGGAAATGGCGAGCGCAGCCGTTTGGGCGGCATCGCCGCCACGCGCACGGCAAATTCGGAGATCGCGGCCTCGGCCTTGCCCACCGCCAGCGCCGACGCCCAGACGGTCGCGATGCGCTCCCGCGGCACGCGCGCCCGCAAGTAAGGATCGCGCTGGGCGGCAAAGCGCTGCTCGGTCCATTGCACGCCGAGCCGGTTGTAGCAGGCGCTTTCGGCGCAGCCGGCGACCACGACGCCGTCGGCAAGGTCGCGGCTCAGGATGAAGTCGATCAGCGAGGGCGGCGCCATCGCGACGCACGGCATGACAACGGTATCGCCGAGCCGTCCGGCCGCAGCGCCATGCTCGCAGGCCAGCACCAGCACGCGGCCGGGTCCGCTGAGGTTGCTTGCGGTATCCATCACCCGCTCGCGCAGCTCGCGGAGCGCGTATTCCGGCAGGTCGATGCCGGTCTTCAGCTCCACCGAACGGCGGAACGGCGTCGATGACGGGCATGAGCCGACGCAGATACCGCAGGAGACGCAGAGCGAGGCATTGACCTCGGCCTGGGTCGGAAACGGCAGCTTGTCGGTGCGGCCCACCATCCTGATGGCCTCATACGGGCAGTCCTCGGCGCAGCGGGCGCAGCCGTTGCAATGATCGAGGTCGATCTCGGCCGCCTTGGCCTTCCGCAGCGGCGGCAGCCAGGGCATCAGCGCGATCATCAGCGAGAACGCGCCGAGGAAGGCCCAGACCTTGCCGTTGCCCCACAACTCCGTCAGCGGATAGAGCGGCAGATAGAACCAGTCGAGGCCGACGCCATCAGGCACCTTGGCAAGGTCCGCCGGCCCCTGCGACAGCGCCGGCTTCCAGATCGATACCGCCAGCAGCGCTGCCAGCGACAGCAGCGCCAGCGTGCGCGGCGGGTTCACCTTCGGCCGCGAGATGCGCAGGATGTGCACCCACATGATGAACAGCAGGAACAGCGGCACCGCGACATGCATGAACACCATCAGCGAGAAGAAGCGGCTGGTCAGCGTGCCCGTGGCGACGAAGTTGCGCGCGATCGGCTCGCCGAAGATCGGAAGCCAGTCCAGGAGCTCCGAGGACACCAGCGCCACGAACTGCGCGAGCTTGTCCCAGACCAGCCAGTAGCCGGTGATGCCTGAGGCATAGAGCAGCCAGATGATCGGCAGGCCGGTGAACCAGGAGAACCAACGGACCCCGCGATAATGGTCGAGCGAGAATTCGCGCAGCAGATGCACCACCACCATCACGACCATCAGGTCGGACGCATAGCGGTGGAAGCTGCGCATCACGCCGGCGTGGAACCACTGCTCGCGCGAGATGTACTCGACCGACTGATAGGCGCGCTCGATGCCGGTGTCGAAGAAGATGAAGAGATAGATGCCGCTGACGGCGACGATCCAGAAGAAGAAGAACCCGAGCGCGCCGAGCTGCGCCAGCGGGTTGAGCGCCGGGCTGAACAGACGGTCGAACGGCCGCTCGATCAGCTCAAATCCGGCCCGGAGCACTTTGCGGATGGCGTTCACGTCAGTTTCCGTCGGCTAGCCGTTGCCGGGTGCGCGCTCCTGCCCGCAGCCATTCCCGCAGCAGCAGTCCGCCGAACAGCAGCAGCGAGATGGCGGCCAGCGTGCTGCCGAACACCAGCCCGTAATCGATGCGGTAGCGCCCTGCCCCCGGATCGTAGGCGGTGCAGATGAACTTGATGCGGTCGACAATTCCGGTGAAGGAGAACGGCGTCGAGGTGCCGTAGACCACGTCCTTCATCGGCTCCATGAACATGCGCAAGGGGAACGCCTCGCCATAGACATGGCGATAGATCCTGCCGTCGCGGTCGAGGATCGTGGTCTGGGTCGGATGATCGAAGCCGCCGGCGACCGCCCGGTAGCTGAAGCCGAGATCGCCGAGCAGCGCCTCGATGCTGGCGGCATCGCCGCTGGCAACGCGCCAGTTCGGCAGCTTGATGCCCTGCTGGGAGGCGAACTGCGCCATCCGCGGCACCGTGTCGTTGCGTGCATCGAAACCGACGGTGAGCACCGCGAACCGATCCAGCCCGAACACGCGGCCGGCTTCCGTCACCGCATCGATGGTGTGCTGGGTGGTCGGCGGGCACACCGAGCTGCAGGACGAATAGACGAGGCTGATGATGAGCGGCTTGTCGCGGAAATCCGTCAGCCGCAGCGGCACGCCCTGGCTGTCGGTCAGCGCATGGCCACCGACGGTGCGGCCGACCGCTTGCGTGGATTTGGCGATCGCCGCGGCCGGATCGAGCGGCGGCGCGGCCACTGCCGGCGTCGCCAGCAGTCCGGCCAGCGCGGATGCCAAGCACGGTGCCAAGCATGCCGCGCGCAGGCGTTTCATGACAGCAGTCCCGCAGCGCTCCAGAGCAGCGCGCCGACGATGAGCAAGCCAAGCTGCAGCAGCGAGGCAAAGAAATTGCCCATCGCATTCGCCTTCGACGGGTCGCGATGCAGCAGGATGCTCTTCCAGACGAACCAGCCGCCGCCGATCCCTGCGCAAATGCCGTAGGCGATGCCCGCCCCGAACCACAGCGGGACCAGTGAGATCGCCGCCAGCGCCACCGCATGGGCCAGCACCGCCGAGGTCCAGGCATGGGCCGGCGCCACCACCGGCAGCATCGGAATTTTCGCCCGCGCGTAGTCGTCGCCCTTGGCGGCGGCCAGACTCCAGAAATGCGGCGGCGTCCACAGGAACAGCACGAGCGCCAGCACCGTCGGTATCACCTGCGGCGACGGATCGACCGCCGCGGCGCCTGCCAGCACGGCAAAGCTGCCGGCGAGCCCGCCGACCACGATGTTCCAGGTGCTGCGCCGCTTCAGCCAGACCGTGTAGACGATGCCGTAGGTGAAGGCGCCAAGGAACACATAGGCCGCCGCGACATGGCCGGCGGTTGCCACCGCCAGCGCCAGCGAGGCCGCCAGCAGACCAAGGAAGGCGGCGAGCCACCATGGGCTTGCCTTGAGCCGGCCGCTCGCAAACGGGCGGGTGCAGGTCCGCCGCATCAGCCTGTCGACGTCGCGTTCGTAGTAGTGATTGAAGGCGCCCGCTGCGCCGGACGCGCCGAGCACGGCCAGCGTCAGGCCCGCGATCTGCCACCAGGCCAGATGCGGGCCGCTGGCCGCCGCGACGCCCGCCAACGCGCTGGCCGCAATCGCGACGCCGATCCTGAGCTTCAGGAGCGAGATCGTCATTCCGGCTACAGCGCGCATGGTTCTCTCCTCAGGGATTGCGGGGTCGATCAACGGAACAGCCAGAGCTCGGAGAGATATTTCCAGTTGATGAAGTAGTAGAGCACAAAGCAGACGAAGAAGATGCTGACGAGGACGATCGTGCCCGGCAGTTTTGGCGACTTCTCGCTGCCGTAGTGCGAGGCGATGGCGCCGCCGCCTGAGAACAACGGGAAGGTCAGCTTGTGTCCGCTGGTGATCTTCTGGCCGAACAGTGCGGTGCCGACCACGACGAGCACGAAGATTATGCCGCCGATCGCCGCAAGCACCGCGAACACGCCGTTCAGGCCCATCATCAGGAACGCGCCGGCCGAGTGGGCAAAGCCGAGGCTGGCGTCACTGAACGTCATGTCCCAGTGCCGCCGCGCCACGCCGAGCGTGCCCGCGCCCATCATGAACAGCGAGATGCCGGCAGCCCCAATGCCGAACACATAGGGCTGGATCTTCGCCAGCTTCGGCCAGACGATCTCGCGCTGGAAGATCAGCGGCAGCACGATGTAGGTCGCGCCCATGAAGGCCAGCGTGGTGCCCGCCACCACCGTGCCGTGGAAATGGCCGGGCACGTAGATGGTGTTGTGCATGAGCACGTTGAGTTGCTCGGTGCCCAGCACGACGCCGGAAATGCCGCCGATGAAGCCGAAGAACACCAGCGACAGGAACATGCCGGAGAAGGCCGGATGTCCCCACGGCGCCTTGCGCAGCCACTCGAACATGCCGCGATTGAAGCCGTTGCGGCGCTGCGCCGCCTCGATCGCGCCCGGCACGGTGAGGCCGTGCACCATCGAGCCCATCACGGCGAGATACATCATGTAGCTGGTGTTGACGATCTTCCAGCTCGCATCCATGCCGGGTTCGGCGAGCAGATGGTGCGCCGAGGCGAGCTGCAGGAACAGGATGTACATGAAGAAGGCGACACGGCTGACCTTCTCGCTCAGCGGCTTGGCACCGACCAAAAGCGCCGCGGTCAGGTACCAGAGCGAGACATGCGCCGAGACGTTGATCTGCTGCGAGGAGTGTCCCATCCCCCACCAGACCACCTTGTACATCAGGGGATCGATGTCGGAGATGAATCCGAGCGACCACAGCCAGGTCGGGATCAGGATGATCGCGCCGGAGGCGATGGTGAAAATCGCGATGATGGCGGCGGTGAGCGCGCCGAATGTCACCAGCGGAATCGAGCCCTCATAGGTGCCCTCTTCCTTGGCGATGACCAGCGTCGCGAAGAAAAGGATGCAACCGATCAGCGCGCCGACCGCAAACAGGATGAGGCCGAGGTAGAAATGCGGCTGCGCTTTCATCGGCGGATAGGAGGTGAACATCACGCTCGAATCGCCCTGCAGCACCGCCACGTTGGTGGCGAGCGCGCCGACGATCATCAGCACGAAGGCGAGCCAGCCGAGCTTTGGCGCCGCCAGCCGCGAATTCAACAGCACGGCGGACGCAAAATAGAGCACGGCGATTTCAAAGAAGATGATCCAGAACAAGAGCACGTTGGCGCCGTGCCCGGTCAGGATCAGGTAGAACCAGTCGGCCGGCAGCAGATGCACGGCCGGCCAGCGCGTCAGCGCGACCAGCAGGCCCATCAGGCCGCCGATCGCCAGGAACACCACGGCCGCCACCGCGTTCGCGATGATCAGCTTCTGCGCGGCGACGTCGACCTTGAGGCCGGTGTATTGGCAGGTGCGGAATTCAGCCTTGGCGGGAACGGCGCCGATTACGGTTTCTGCGGTCATCGCTTGTCTCCCTCAGCCAGGCGCTGCTCGGCCTCTGCCTTTTTCGGTTCGGTCACGTAGATCTTGCCGGTCATGGTGTGGTGACCGATGCCGCAGAACTCGTTGCAGACGATGCCGAACTCGCCGCTCTGCGTCGGGGTCAGCGAGATCACGTGCTCAAGGCCAGGATGAACCTGGATGTTGATGTTGGTCGGTTGCAGCGAGAAGCCGTGCTGCCAGTCGATCGAGGAGAGATGGATGCGGTAGCTCTGCCCCTTCTCCAGTTCCAAGATCGGCCACCACTGCCAGAGGCGTCCGAGCAGGTAGACGTCGCCGCCCGGCTTGGCCTTCACGACGGGAATGCCCGCTTCCTCGCGGACCTGGTTCTTCTTGGCGAATTCGTCGACCTTCGCCTCATAGGCCGAAGGCTGGATGCGATAGGCTTCCTTGCTGAGGTTCTGCTGGCCGATGAAGTGCCATGCGATCATGAAGACGAACATGAACAGGCCCCACAGGAAGGCGATCACGATCCAGACCAGTTCGACCCGTTCGATAGGCTCGTTCCACCAGATGCGTCTTTCGGGAGGTGTGACAGCCATTTCGATTCCCCTTCTCCAGAATTGCGTTAGCAGTTGCGTGCTGCGATTCTCATTTCGCGAGCGGGATCGAGGCGACTTCCATCACGCCCCAGATCAGATAGAGAACGGTCGGCAAGGTCACACCGAGGAACAGCAGCAGAAACGGGTTATCGAGAATTCGCTGCATCACGGGCACGCGTTCGACACCGCCTTGCTGCGGCGTATTCATTTCGGTCGGCGGCATGGGCAAGCTCCCGGCTTTGACATCTTCGCGCAAACCTAGCGGCGGTCGCGCGCAGCCATCCTTGACCGCGGTTAAGGATGCGCCGCGCCGCACCGGAAATAATGAGGGCATGAATGAAGCGGCCGCTTCGCAGAACAATCGCAGGCGCGCATGGAAGGCCTGGCTGTACCTGGGCGGCTTTGCCGCGACGGCGGCTGTCGTCGCGGCGCTGCTGGTGTCGCAAGTGAGTCGGCCGGCGCGTGCCGCCGACATCACGCTGATCTATGTCGGCGCGGACGACTGCGCGCCTTGCCGCGTCTGGCAGAACGGCGACGGCGCCGCATTCCGGCAGTCGTCGGATTTTGCCCGCATTGCCTACATCGAGGTGAAGTCACCGCATTTGCACGATGTTCTCAAGGACGAGAACTGGCCCGCGGAAATCCGCGCCTATCGCGGCCTGCTGAAGCGAAGCGACGGCGTGCCGCTGTGGCTCGTGCTTTCGAACACGGAGGTGATCGAACAGCGCTTCGGGCCCGCGGCCTGGCGCGCCAACATCCTGCCGGCGATCAAGTCGGCGTTGAATCAGGCCCGGCCGCTGGCCGGCTAGTCGAGCACAATGGCGTTATCCGCCGGCCGCCTCGGGCCCGATGGAGCGAAGTTGAAATGGTTCCGGGGCCTGATGCGCTCGCTGGCGACGAGGCCGCGCAGTGTCGCGATGTCGTTCACGACTACGTCGGAAGCGCGGACATCGATCCCGACCGACCTCAGCTTGGCGAAGACCCGGGACAGCGATTCCGGTTTCAATCCGAGCCGGCCGGCGATCAGCGACTTGTCGTAGGGCAATTCGATCGTGCACGGCCCCCTGACGCAGGGCGTCAACGAGATCAGGAAATCCGCCACGCGCTGCGTGCCGCTCTGCGCGGTGAGCTGCTCGATGCGACCGGCCATCAGGTGCAGGTGCTGCGAGGTCGATGCGATCATGGCGATCGCGATTTCCGGCATCTTGCGGATGCACTCGGTGACGTGATCGACGGGAATCATGATGATCCGGGTTTGCGTCACCGCGCTTGCCATGGCCGGATAATTCCTTGCGGTGAAGGTGACCGCCTCGGCGAAACTCTGACCCTTGCCGAAGACATTGAGGACGGCTTCGTCGCCCGCGGGCGTGACGCGATAGAGCTTGATCCAGCCCTCGACGATGATGAAGAAGGCGGTTGCCGGCTCACCCTGCGTGAAGAGCGTGCTGTTGGGGCGAAGATTGATCACCCTCGCCTGCGCCAACAGCACCTGAAGCGCCTTCGGCGGCAGTCCCGAAAACACCGGGATCTGCGATGCAAGAGCGAGATCGGCTGACGTCGGTGCGGTCATGTTGTTGTCCCTCGACGGTTCCCAGGCAGGTCACTTCGCACGGCGAATCGCGACGCAGCGCTCCGGCAGCGGCGCACAACAGGTGTGATCGATGGGCATTGACGGTGCACGCCCATGCAGGGCCGACCGCGCACATCTCGGGTTCGACAATGTGCCGTCGCTTGCCGGCTTCGTTGGCGGCTTCGTGCTCATGGAATAATCACAGGCCCGCAGGCCGGGACCTTGAGCGAGCGCAAACTTTGGCAGGTTTGGAGAAATATTGGTGGGCTGGTCGGGGTGGGCCGGTATTGCGACGTAGCGGCGGTGCGAGCACGGCGCTTTCCGCCGAGATTTCCCCAACCTCCAAATCGCCACGCCTTCGGCAAATTGAGGACTCAACGCTGTACGACACTCTGCCTGCGCATGGGGAATGCGCTCGGGGAGACGAGCATGGCCTACAAGATTGTTGCCCAGAAGGACGACATCACCGTTCGCAGCGAACGCACGAGCCTTTTGATTGCGGCAGCCAAGGCGCGCATCTGGCTCGAGGAAGGCTGGGAGGTCTCCGTCACCGACGCCGAGGGCAAGAAGCTGGAACGCACCGAGCTCGACCAACTCTTTGCCGCGTGATCGCCTCTTTTCCGGTGCGTGCAACCCCGCCCCTGTTGCAACCTTACTGTGGTTGGCACGGTATGCCGGCCCGCGCTAGCGTCGGTTCCGGACGGGGGAACTGATCGAGCATGGCCAAGAAGCGTGTTTCGAGTACCGAACTGACCTGGATCATCGTCGAGCAAATGAAAGAGGACGACAGTTTCGCCAAGGGCGTTTCGGTCGCCGTCATTCCCGATGACAAGCTCGGCTGGCGCGCCGTCGTCGAGACGCGCGCCCAGCGGCGCATGACCCCGCGGGCGCAGCGCCGCTTTGCGGCGATCGAGAAAGAACTTCAGGAAACCTACACCCTGCGCGGCGATTGACGCGCGCCGGCTAGCCCCCGGGTGCGAGCAATCTTTGCCGCGGAGGTATCGGGGTGCAGTATTTTGCTCCCGGCGGGCAGATCAATTCTGTTTGCCGGAAATGCTGTCAAGCCCCTGGCGGCAAAATATTCTGCTTTACCGTAATTCTGATTTACGGTAAGATGCAGCCAGCCCGTGCCGCCATGAGGGGCGCTTCGCGGTCGTCACGAAACGTGGCGCGGGTTGCGATGGACGCTTGCGGCGTCAGGCTTGTTTCGGCGAGCCCGACGAAACGCCGGGAGCGTACGGCGAAGTCGTGTGGACCTGGCGCCGCGACCCTGGCGTCTATCCGGCCTGCCTGTGCGGGCTTGGCAACGGGGGCAAGAAAGGCCGTTCCCCGGGGTGAGCACGTATAAGCCGTAGAGCCATTGCGCGGGGAGGGCCGGGATGTCTCGGCTGTACCTGTAGTGTTTTGCCCGAGCGCTTCGGCGCACGGGATGCCCGTGTGCTCCCGCGCACGGGATCTACGGGCGCAGTCGGCGCCCGGCCTTCCCTGCGCCCTCTGTTCAGGAGAGGGACAGCGAAATGCAAGAAACTCAGGCGAAACCGCGCCGTGAGATCGCGAAGCTGTGCCTGCGGCCCCGTGACGTCCCTTGTGGCCGTGGCCTTTACCGGCGGCGCAGCCTAAAATCCCTTCCGCTCATTCGGTTACCGCCCGGAGTTTTCGTTGATCGGCCGCCGCGCACTCTCCCTCCTCTGCCTCGCCCTTCCCGCTTTCGCCGTGGCATGGCCTGACGCGCCGGCCCGGGCGCAAGGCGCGCTTGCGGCCGAGGTCGCAAAGCCGGTGTCGCTGCCGGACATTTCGATCGGCTCGCCGAAGGCGCAGGTGACCATCACCGAATATGCCTCGATGAGCTGCCCGCATTGCGCAGCATGGGGCGAGAACGTGTTTCCCATGCTGCGCTCGCGCTACATCGACACCGGCAAGGTGCGCTTTGTGTTTCGCGAGTTTCCGCTCGATATCAAGGCGGCCAGCGCTTCGATGCTGGCGCGCTGCATCGCCAAGGGCGACGCCGAG
>JAKFVP010000347.1 GCA_021732175.1 Bradyrhizobium sp. | reverse complement strand
GTCCCTTCGCCGGGACGATGGATCAGGTCAGGCCGTTGCCCACCAGGTCGCTTGGTAAAGCACGCGAACGTAGATTGGCCGACCTATCCTCTTCCAACCCCATCAGGTGGCGGCCTTGCGCCGACCCTGTACAGAAGCGAGACCCCGGCGACCGGACAACGCAAAGGGATTGACTGATAGAGGCCCGTTACAGAAGGGTGGGCAAAGCGCCGCTTTGTCCGCCCTTTCTGTAAAATGATCCGGACAGCAGAGGGCAGGCGGGCGGCATCAGCGCCTTTGCCCACGCTGCGTTCTTCCTGCGGCGGCCCAACGCACTCGCCGTCGTCCCGGCGAAGGCCGGGACCCATAACCTCAAATGTTGGTTGTAGAAGCGAGTTGGAGCGCCAGCTTTGCCGTAACCACACGCATTCGTGGTTATGGGCCCCGGCCCCCCGTGCGCAATTGCGCACTAGGCCGGGGCGACAATCAAAGAAACATCTCCGCGAAATCGATCGTGGTGCGCACGCCGATGCAGTCGTAATTCGCATCGAGCCACGCCCTTGCGCTCTCGCGGCCGGCGTCGCGGAGCTCGCACAGCAGCTTCCATTCGGGATGAAACTGCGTGGATGTGCCGAGCTGCGACATCAGCGGATCGTTGCCGATCCAGTGCATGAACATGCGCCGGTGCTTTTCGCTGTTGAGCTCGCCGGCGTCGATCAGTTTGGTCGCAAAGGCGATCGCGCGCATCTCGCGCATCAGCGAGGAGTTGAAGCTGATCTCGGTAATACGATGCAGCACGTCGGCCGCGCTGGCCGGCAATTCGTCGCGCCTGATCGCGGTCACCTGGGCGATGATGACGTCGCGGGTGCCGGCGCGATAGATCAGCGGATAGATCGCGGGATTGCCGAGATAGCCGCCGTCCCAATAATGCTCGCCATCGATCTCGACCGCCTGGAAGTAGGGCGGCAGGCACGCCGAGGCGAGGCACGTCTCCGCCGAAAGCTGCGGCGTCTGAAACACCTTCAGCTTGCCCGTGCGCACATTGGTGGCGTTGAGGAAGAGCTGCGGCGCGTCCGGCGAATGGTTCAGCCGCTCGAAATCGATCACGCGCTCGAGCGTCGCGCGCAGCGGATTGAAGTTGAAGGGGTTGAGCAGGTTCGGCGGCAGCGTATGGGTCAGGGTGTGGATCGCCGCATGCACCGGATGATATTCCGGCGGCAGCTTCATCGCCTGGATCCACTGATTCCACGGCGAGAACAGGTCGAACGCCGTGTCCATCTTCGAGACCTCGCGCCAGAAATCGTGCAGCGTGGCGCGCGCGCCCTCCGGTCCGCCCGTCACCATTCCGGACGCGAACGCCACCGCGTTCATTGCGCCGGCGCTGGTCGCGCTCAGCGCCTCCACGGAAAGCCGGCCGTCCTCGAGGACGCGGTCGAGCACGCCCCAGACAAACGCGCCATGCGCCCCGCCGCCCTGCAGCGCAAAGCCCACCTTCTTGACCGGCTCGTTGCTCACGATGTGACCTCACGCACTACGCGACCACGTCGCCCGGCGGGGCGGCGGCCCGAACGGGTGCATTTCGGCGGTCTGGCAGGGGTTCTGTCCAGTCCCATTTGCGGGAAATTTTTTGCAACGGGCCGGTAACACCGGTGCTGATGTCGCACCCGGGGCCACCCCCTCTACTGTCGTCCCTGCGAATGCGGGGGCCCATACGCCGCGGCGGATGTCGTTGGAAATGCTGCGGAACGGCTTTCTTTGAAGCAACCGCTCCCTGTGGTTATGGGTCCCTGCGTTCGCAGGGACGACAGCGGCGCTTCCGATTTTCAAAACACCTCTTGACTATTCCGCAAATCAGAACTATCTTCCGACTCAGCCCGTGCCGCCATGAGGGACGTTTCGCGGTCGTCACGAAGCGTGGTGCGGGTTGCGATGGACGCGTGCGGCGTCAGGCATGTTCGCATGTCCGACGAAAACGCCGCAGCGTACGGCGAAATCGTGTGGTTCTGGCGCCGCGACCGTGGCGCTTAAGTCGGCGTGAAGCAGCGCCGATGACGGTGGCAAGAAACGCCGCTCACCGGGGAGATCACGTATAAGCCGTAAAGCCATTGCGCGGGGAAGGCCGGGATGTCCTGGCTGTACTCGTGAAGCCGTGTGCGTTTCTTTCTATTTGCACACGGAGTAGCGGGTGCCAGCCGGCGCCCGGCCTTCCCTGTGCCCTCTATTCAAGAGGAGGGCCAACGAATTGGCAAAACCTCGGGCACATCGTGTCGCGGGAACATTCGCTGTCGTCCCGGACAAGCGAGCGAAGCGAGCGCGATCCGGGACCCATAACCACAGGACACAATTTTGCGACGGCTGGAGCTCCGGCGTGCTCAACAACTCAATCCTGTGGTTATGGGTCCCTGCGTTCGCGGGGACGACAGCAGAGGCCTACTCCGCTGGCGCCTCGGCAGGCGCGCTCGCATGGCCGCGTGCGGCGAGCAGGCCCAGCGCAACACCGCCGACGGCGAGGATCGGTACCAGCCGCTTGAAGCCGACGGCGCGGGCGACCTGGATGCCGACGGCGACCATCGCCGGATCGAACATCGGGGAATTCGCTGCGGCCTTCGCCAGCTTTTCGGCACGGATCCGCAATTGACGTTTGCGCACCATGTAGCTGCCGGCCGCGATCGCCGTCACCGCGAAGAACACGGCGGCGCCGGTCAGACACGCCTCGATCGGTCCGTACTTCTGCAGCACGAACATGAAAGCGGCTGCGCACAGGAAGCAGGTGGTGATGAACAGCGCAATGGCGGCCGCCAGCGCCAGCGACGTCATCCGCAGCGTGACGCCGGTCGAATCCTTGATGTCATCGATCATCCGCTGAAACATCTGAACGCCTTGTCCTGTAGAGTGCATCAACGAACTGGACGGCGGCCCACCAGCGCCGCCACTCCAGGATCAGCTCGGGTGCCGTGGGGTGCATGGCACGCTTCAGCGACGCCAGGTGACGCCGATGAGGAAACCAAGGCCGATCGCAAGGCCCATCGCCGCGATCGGACGCTGCACGATGGCGTCCTCCACCGTCTCCTCGATGGTGGCGGCCGCATCCTGCGCCGCATCCATCATGGCGCTGCCGCGCTCGGAGAGATCGCCGATGGCGTCTTCCGCGCTGGCGCGGGCCTGCTTGTAGCCGCGGCGGGCTTCCTTGCGCGCGGAATCGGCCAGCGAATTCATCACGTCGGAAATCTGGCGGGTCAGTGCCGAGATGTCGCCCTTGACGGAGCTGACGTCCTTTTCCAGGCGGTCGAGATTGGCGGTGTCGATCATGTCGTTATCCTGCCTTTCACCAGAGGATTGGTTGCGGAGAAAACGCGCATCGCCGCGGGAAGTTCCTCCCGCGCAACCCGATCAGTCCTCCGGCAACTGCGGCGATTCGACCGGCATCAAATGCTCCTTGAGGATCAGCGCGACGATCAGCAGCGGCGAGGACAGGAAACCGCCCATCGGGCCCCACAGCCAGGTCCAGAACGCCAGCGTCAGCAGCACGGCGAGCGCGTTCAGCGCCAGCCGGCGGCCGATGATGGTCGGCGTGATGAAATGTCCTTCGAGGAAGGTGAACACCGCAAACAGCGCAGGCGCCATCAGCGCGCCGCTGAGCGTCGGGAAGGCGACGATGCCGACCACCACCAGCACCGCGAAGGTTGCGACCGGCCCGATGATCGGGATGTAATTCAGCGTCGCCGCCAGCGCACCGAGTCCGGCCGGGTTCGGCATGCCCGTCACCAGGCAGATGAGGCCGGTGCCGATGCCGACACCGGCATTGATCACGGTCACCGTCAGCAGGTAACTGCCGAGATGTTCCTCGATCTCGTTGAGGATGCGCAGCGTGCGCAGCCGCGAGGTGCGGTCGCCGAATGTCATGATCAGCGCGCGGCGCAGGTCCCTCCAGCTTGCGAGGAACAATATCAGTGTGACGAAGAACAGCAGGAATTCGGTAAAGGTCGGAGAGAGGAATTCGAGCGTCGGCTGCACCCATTCGAATTTCGGCATCTGCAAGCCGGACAGGGCGGCGTCGGAGCTGCCAAGCATCGCCTGCAACTCGTGCCACAGCGCCAGCGGCCGGTCGAAGATGTGCAGCTTGTCTTTCAACTGGGCCGCCAGCTCGGGCAGACGCGAGCTCCATTCGATCGCGGGCGATGCGATCAGGCCGAGGATGAATGCTCCGAGCGCGGTGACGGCCACGACGATCAGCACGGCGCCCACGCCGCGGGGAACGTGGTAACGCTCGAGAAAGCCCGCTGCCGGCGACAGCATGGTGCCCACCACGAACGCCATCACGACCGGCAGGAAGAACGGCTTGCCGAAGTAGAGCACCGTGATGATCGCAATGACGAGCAGCCCGACAAGGGCAATGGCGACGACTTCCTGGCGCCGGATCAGCGGCGGCAGCTCGACCGTGCTCTCCGGCATCGGCTTGCCGGCCTCACGGCGTTGCTCCTGCTTCGCTTCCTGCCTGGCAGCGCGATTCGACTCGCGCTTGTCTTCGCGGTGCGATCCGCTCTTCTCGTCGCGATGCGCGCTGCTTTTGGCGGCGCGCTGCGACTCCTGATCCTTGTCCTTGGGAAGCAAACGGTCACCGGGAAGGGCACGCACGAACATTCTCCCCTGCGCCTGCGCGCAGTTTCTGCTGCGCCACCGCGCCCTGCCTGCCGAAATGAAGCAGCCGATAACGTTCCGCGCATCGCTTGGTTCCATCGCGCCCTTCGTGACGATTGGCCGCTTGACAGTTGCGCCATCGCGCTTGCCTGCGGCGGAACTGCACCGGGGGTGCCGCGTTTGTTCTGCAGAGCATCACATCGATGCGCATCCCATGGGGCAGCCACATGATACAATCAGCCACCTCCCTCCGCCGGTCTCTTGGCCGCGCGAACATCCTCATTGCTGCAATGCTGGTTGCGCCGGTGATCTTCTCGACCTCAGCCAGCGCGCAGATGCTCGGCTTTGCGCCGGCTCAACCCAATTCCTTTCCGTCCGATTACGTGACATCGGATGAAGATGCCGCGGCGCCGATCCCCGAGCGGCTGCGCCGGACCACTGTCGCCTTCGACACCCGCGAGGCGCCCGGCACCGTCATCATCGATACCGGCAATACCGCGCTCTATTACGTGCTCGGCCAGGGCCGCGCCATCCGCTACGGCGTCGGCGTCGGCCGCGAGGGCTTCACCTGGGCCGGTGTGCAGACCATCACCCGCAAGGCGCAGTGGCCGGATTGGCATCCGCCGGCGGAAATGGTCGCGCGCCAACCCTATCTGCCGCGCTTCATGGCGGGCGGGCCCGGCAATCCTTTGGGCGCACGCGCGATGTACCTCGGCTCCAGCGTGTACCGCATCCACGGTACCAACGATCCCACCACCATCGGCAAGTTCGTCTCCTCCGGCTGCATCCGCATGACCAATGAGGACGTCACCGACCTGTTCAACCGCGTCGATGTCGGCACCAAGGTCGTCGTGCTGCCCAAGAACGCGCCGCTGGAAGCGCGCACTCCGTCGCGCCCGGTCGTGAGCAATGCGCCGTCGGGCCGTCAGGCCATGGTGCTGTCGACGCGGGTCAATTGAGGTGAAGATGGTGAGAGTGCGTATTGTCAGGAATTGCACAGCCGCGGCGGCGGCGGTGCTGGCCGTCGGCCTCGTCGTGCCGCAGGCGCAGGCACAGGACTTTTTCTCGAACCTGTTCGGCGGTTTTGGTCGCTCGCGCGCGCCCGCCATTCAAATGCCGTTCAGCGATAACTTTCAGCAGAGCCAGCCGCGGCAGCGCGTGGGCGGCGGCGGACAGGCCTATTGCGTGCGCACCTGCGACGGCCGCTATTTCCCGGTCACGGGCGACGACAAGGACGGTCGCGAGAAGGCCTGCAGCAGCCTTTGCCCGACGGCGGAAACCAAAGTGGTCTATGGCAGCTCGATCGACGGGGCGGCGACGGAGAGCGGAAAGCCGTACACAAAACTTCCGAACGCATTCCGCTACCGCGATGAAATCGTCGCCGGCTGCACCTGTAACGGCAAGGACCCCGGAGGCCTCGCCCGCATCGAGCCCCAGAACGACCCCACCTTGCGCAAGGGCGATATCGTTGCCGGCGCCAACGGCCTAGTGGTCGCCAGCAAGACGTCCGACCGGCGCGGCGCGTCGGTGGAATTCTCGCCGGCCTCCGAGCGCATCAAGGAACGCTACCGCGCGCCGCCGGTCGTGGCGAAGGGCAGGGACTAAAAGAAAATGCCCGGGCGAGCCCGGGCATTTTTGACATCGAGAGAGGAGAAAATTACGCCGCGCGGATCTTCGCGAGGAACTGCGTCACCTGGCCGCCGAGCGCCTGGCTCTGCGTCTCCAGCGTCTGCGAAGCCTGCTTGACGTCGTCGGCGGCGGCCGCAGCCGCATCCGCGTCGGACTTCACGCCACTGATGTTTTCCGAGACGTTGCGGGTGCCTTGCGCGGCGAACTGCGTCGAGCGGGTGATCTCCTGGGTGGCGGCGCCCTGCTCCTGCACGGCGGCGGCAATGGCGGTGGCGACCTCATTGACCTCGCCGATGATGCCGCCGATGGTCTTGATGGCATCGATGGCTTCGCCCGCGACCTTCTGGATGTCGGCGATCTGCTCGGAGATCTCCTCCGTCGCCTTCGCGGTCTGGCTCGCCAGCGATTTCACTTCGGAGGCGACCACCGCGAAGCCGCGGCCGGCTTCACCGGCGCGGGCGGCCTCGATGGTGGCATTGAGCGCGAGCAGGTTGGTCTGCGCTGCGATGGTGTTGATCAGGCCGACCACCTCGCCGATGCGGCCCGCGGACTTGGCGAGGCCCTGCACCGTGCCGTCGGTGTCGCTGGCCTGCTTGACCGCTCGGCTGGCGATTCCCGCGGCATGAGCGGCCTGCTGGCTGATGTCGTTGATGGAAGCGGAGAGCTCTTCGGATGCCGCCGCGACGCTGTCCACGCTGGTGGAAGCCTCGCTGGAGGCCTTCTCGGCCACCACAACGCGCTCGTTGGTCTGGCGCGACACGCTGGAGAGGCTGTCCGAGGTCGAGCGCATCTGGCCCGAGGCGTCGCCGAGCTGATCCAGGGTCTGGCGGACCTGGGTCTCGAACTCGCCGACATAGTTCTCGATCGCCTGCTGGCGCGCCGAGGCGTTGGCGTTGCGCTCGCGCTCCTGCGCTTCGATGCGGGCCTTGTCGGCGGCCTGCTGCTTGAAGGTGTCGAGCGCGCCCGCCAGCGCGCCGATTTCGTCGCCGCGCGAGGCGTAGCCGGTGTCGACGGCGAGGTCGCCGGCGGCGACCTTGAGCATGGCGTCGCGCATGGTGTGCAGCGGCTTGATGACACGGCGGGTCACCAGCGTCATCGCACCGGCGGTCAAGGCGACCGCGCCGAGCAGCAGCATGAGCTGCACGATCAGCGAGTTGCGTGCGGAAGCGTATTGTGCCGCCGAGTGGTCCTTGGCGGCGTCCAGCGCGCCCTCGGCAACGTTGACGGCGGCGGACAGGCGGCCGACCGTCAGCGGGGTCCACTGGTTGGCGGTGATCTCGGGCTTCTCGGTGCCGGCCGACAGCACGTTGACCAGGCGGTCGCGCAGCTCGAGATAACTCGGCTCGAAATAGGCCGTCTTGTTGGCGGCGAGTGCCTTCTCCAGCGCCGGCGGCAACTGCATGCCGGCAGCCGTCAACTGCAGCGCATTCCAGGCGGTCTCGGTGCCGCCGGCGAACTTGGCGTAGGCCGCCTTGACCTCCGGCGCAATCTTGCCGGCGGACAGGCCCTGCGACACGATCAGCGAGGCCTCGCCCGCGGTGTTACGCAGTAGCCAGGCGATCTGCTTGATGGCCAGCAGCTGGTCGATGGTCGCATCCTGGTGATTGACGCTGGCAGCGAGCGTGCCGGAGAGCTTCTCCATGACGTCGAGCAGGACGTTGCTTGTCTCGGTGTACTGCTTGGGCAGGTCGGCGCGGCGCTGCGCCTTCGGCTTGCCCATCATCTCCCAGAATTCCTTCTGCAGGGTGCCGAACGTCTTGTAGGCGCCGTCGAGCTCAGGGACGAGCGTCTTCGCTTGCGGGAAATCCAGCGTGTTGAGCGTGGCCACGGCGGCGCCCATCGCCGGCATTTCGGTGTCGCGGATGTTGCGCAGATACTTGTCCATCTCCGGATCCATCGGCGTGTCGGAATTGAGCATGCGCGTGGTGGTGGACCGGTCGGTGCGCAGATTGTGCATCGCCTTGAACAGGTTCGCCGAAGCATCAGCGACCACGGAGATGCGGCTCGCCACCTGCAGGCGATTCCAGGAATCCCAGGCGTTGAGGGAGAAGCCGACTACCACGCAGAACGACGTGGCCAGAATGACGGTCTTGATCAGCGCGGAAACGGTCAGGCGGTTGAGCATGGAATCCCCCAGGGCAATTCCGTGCATTTGGACCGAAAACGGTAAATACTTAGACAGCATAACTGCCGTACAACTACGGGGAGTAGTTGAAAATGCTGGTATTTTCCCGGATCGCTACGGTGGGTTGCATTTTGGGAACCCGGACGGCCCCGACCGAGTTAAGCTTCCGTTAACAGCGCGGTCATTCATGAAGGGGGTCTTCCGATGTCGCTCCTCGTCGGTGCGTTAGTCACATTCCTCGTCGTCATCCTCATCCTGTATTTGATCAATATGCTGCCGCTCGACGGGCGCGCCAAGCAGATCTGCCGGGTCATCGTCATCGTGCTGGGCGTGATCTCGCTGCTGAAATACCTCGCGGTGTTCTAGCCGAAACAAGAAAAGCCCCGGCCCGAGCCGGGGCTTTCCTCATCAACGATTACAGACTGATCAGCCTGCGGCCTTCGCTTCCTTGCGGCGGGCATGCAGGATGAATTCGGTGTAGCCGTTCGGCTGCTCGCGGCCCTTGAAGACGAGATCGCAGGCCGCCTTGAAGGCGACGCCGTCGAAGGACGGCGCCATCGGCTTATAGAGGGGATCGCCGGCGTTCTGCTTGTCGACCACGACGGCCATGCGCTTCATGGATTCCATCACCTGATCCTTGCTGACCACGCCATGCGCGAGCCAGTTCGCTAGATGCTGGCTGGAGATGCGCAAGGTGGCGCGGTCTTCCATCAGGCCGACGTCGTGAATATCAGGCACCTTGGAGCAGCCGACGCCCTGGTCGATCCAGCGCACGACGTAACCCAGAATGCCCTGGCAGTTGTTGTCGATCTCCTGCTTCACGTCGTCGGGCGCCCAGTTCGACTGCGACACCGGGATGGTGAGGATGTCGGAGAGCTTTGCGCGCGGCCCGCCCTTGGCGAGTTCCTGCTGGCGCGCGATGACGTTGACCTGGTGATAATGCAGCGCGTGCAGCGTGGCGGCGGTCGGCGAGGGCACCCATGCCGTGGTGGCGCCGGCCGAGGGGTGACCGATTTTCTGCGCCAGCATGTCCGCCATCTTGTCGGGCGCCGCCCACATGCCCTTGCCGATCTGGGCATGGCCGGGAAGGCTGTCGATCAAACCGTTGTCGACGTTCCAGTCCTCATAGGCCTTGATCCAGGGCTGCGCCTTCATGTCGTTTTTGCGGATCATCGGGCCCGCTTCCATCGACGTGTGGATCTCGTCGCCGGTGCGGTCGAGGAAACCGGTGTTGATGAAGCAGATGCGCTTCAGCGCATTCTGGATGCAGGCCTTGAGGTTGACCGTGGTGCGGCGCTCCTCGTCCATGATGCCGACCTTCATGGTGTCGGCCGGCAGGCCCAGCATTTTCTCGACCTCGCCGAACAGTTCGCAGGTCAGCGCGACCTCGTCCGGTCCGTGCATCTTCGGCTTGACGATGTAAACCGAGCCCTTGCGGCTGTTGCGGACTTTCGAGTTGCCCTTGAGGTCATGGATCGCGAGCAGGCCGGCGACGGCGGCATCCAGGATGCCTTCCGGAATCTCCTCGCCTTTGTCGTCAAGCACCGCGTCGGTATACATGTGATGGCCGACATTGCGCATCAGGAGAAGGCTTCGGCCGTGCAGCTTCAATTCGCTGCCGTCCGGTTTCTTGTAGACGCGGTCGGCATTGAGCGAGCGGGTCAGCGTCTTGCCGCCCTTTTCGAAGTCAGCCGACAGCGTGCCGTTCATCAGGCCGAGTGTGTTGCGATAGACCAGCACCTTGTCCTCGGCATCGACGGCGGCGACGCTGTCTTCCATGTCGAGGATGGTGGAGACCGCCGATTCCATGATCATGTCGGCAACCCCGGCCGGATCGTCCTTGCCGATGGGGCTGTTGCGGTCGACCTTCACTTCGACATGCATGCCGTTGTTGACCAGCAGCACGGCGGACGGCGCTTCGGGATTGCCCTGATAGCCGGCAAACTGCGACGGCGTCTTCAATCCGGTCGCATTGCCGCTCTTCAGCTTGGCCGAAAGTTGCCCCGCCACCACACTGTAGCCGACGACGTCGCTGTGGTTGCCGGTGGCGAGCGGCACGGCGGCATCGAGGAAGGACTTTGCCTTGGCGATCACCTTGTCGCCGCGCGCCTTGTCGAAACCCTTGCCGGTTTCGCTGGGGTCATGCGGGATCGCGTCGGTGCCGTAGAAGGCGTCATAGAGCGAGCCCCAGCGCGCATTCGCCGCGTTCAGCGCATAGCGTGCATTGGTGAGGGGAACGACGAGCTGCGGTCCGCAGATCGTGCCGATCTCGTCGTCGACATTGGCGGTCTCGACCTTCTTCGTCGCGGGCTCCGGCAGGAGATAACCGATCTCCTTCAGAAAGGCGGTGTAGGCGTTGAGGTCGACCGGCTTGCCCTTGTTGGCGCGATGCCAGGCGTCGATCTTGTCCTGCAGGGTGTCGCGAACCTTCATGAGCTCGCGATTCTTCGGCGCCAGCTTTTTGACGATGCTGGCCAAGCCCGCCCAGAATGCGTCGGGCGAAATCCCGGTCTTGGGGGCCGCCTCCTTTTCGATGAAATCGAACAGGACAGGGGCAATCTTCAATCCGTGGGCTTCGACACGCTTCATGATGGGCTTTCTCGGCAGGAAATGGCGTTTGGGAGCTGTTTTCGGGGAGGAAATCAGCAAAAAACGCGCCAAAAGGCGGCGCTCAGGGCGCCCCTTTTAGCCACAAGCCGGGGGGATGAGAAGGCCCCCAAAAGCCGTAAAAACCCTCTTCGGCCGCCTCAAATATTGGCGGCGAGGTCGGTCAGTTCGTCGAACAGGATACCGGTATTGGCGAGCAGCCGCTCGATCTCCTCGGCCGCCTCCGCGACGGATCGGGCGGAGGTGTCGAGCACCAGTTCAGCGCCGGTCGGCGGCTGGTAATCGTTGAGGATGCCGGTGAACGACTTCAACGTGCCGGCACGCGCCTTGGCGTAGTGACCCTTGGGGTCGCGGCTCTCGCAGACTTCGGCCGGCGTCGAGATGTAGATTTCCCGGAACGCGGTGTCGGCGATGCGACGCGCTGCATCGCGGTCATCCTTTGCGGGAGAGACCGCAGCAACGATGGCGATATGGCCGTTGCGGGCGAGGTGCGTGGCGACTTCTGCCAACCGGCGGATGTTTTCGCTGCGGTCCTGCGGCGAGAATCCGAGGTCGCCGTTGAGGCCGGCGCGCAGCGTGTCCCCGTCAAGCAGGATCGGCGAGCCGCCGTTCGCAAACAGGCGCCGCTCCAGCGCGCGGGCCAGAGTCGACTTGCCGGCGCCGGGCAGGCCGGTGAGCCAGACCACCGCGCCGTTGTGGCGATAGCGCGCCGAGCGCTCGTCGGGACGCAGGGCCGATTCCACGGGCACGATATCGATCGGGGCGGCACGCTGTCCGGCATCGACCGACAGCACGAGACCGCCGCCGGCGATGCGGCCGTTGACCTCGATCACGAGGCGTCCGGTGCGCGGGTTGTCGCCATGCGGGTCGGCCGCGATCGGCTGCGCCAGCGAGATGTCGATCTCGCCGACATGGTTGCGCGCGATCGACTTGCCTTCCTCGTTCGACAGCGCGCCGGGATCGATCGCCTTTTCGATGGCGACCACGTTTGCTCGCGCCTCGCGGGTGCCGAGGCGAACCAGGATGGAATCGCCCTTGGCGAGCGGCTTGTCGTGCAGCCAGAAAATACGGGCGCGGACGCGGCGGGTGTCGCGTGGCGAGGTGCCGGCATGGGCGATGATGTCGCCGCGCTCGATGAAGAGCTCGCGGTCGAGCGTGATGCCGACCGAACGGCCGGCGCCCTGACGTCCCTCGACCGGCGTCGACGGCCAGCTCTCGACCGAACGGATTTTTGCGATCTTGCCGGCGGGCATGATGACGATCTCATCGCCCGCAATCAGGCTGCCGGATTCGATGCGGCCTGCCACGATGCGGCGGTCGTCGAACTTGTAGATCGCCTGCACCGGCAAGCGGAGCGGCAACGCTTCCAATGGCCGCGCCGGCTCCAGCGCATCCAGCGCCTCGACCACGGTCGGGCCCTTGTACCAGGCGATATTCGCGGTATGCGCGGCGACGCCGTCGCCGTCGCGCGCCGAGATCGGGATCACCGCCGTCGGCGTGACGCCGAGGCCGGTGAGATGCGCGGTGATTTCCTTTGAAATTTCGGCAAAGCGCGCCGCGCTGAAATCGACGCGGTCCATCTTGTTGACGACGATGGCAACCTGCTTGATCCCGAGCAGATGAAGGAGATAGCCGTGCCGCCGCGTCTGGTCGCGCACACCTTCCAGCGCATCGATGATCAGCACCGCACCGTCGGCCTGCGAGGCGCCGGTGATCATGTTGCGCAGGAATTCGGCGTGGCCGGGCGCGTCGATCAGCACGACATCGCGCGAATGGGTGCGGAAGCGGATCTGCGTGGTGTCGATGGTGATGCCCTGATCACGCTCGGTCTGCAGCGCATCGAGCAGGAACGACCACTCGAACGGCATGCCGCGCCGCGCGCTGACCGCTTTCAGCATTTCCAGCTTGCCCTCGGGCAGGCTGCCGGTCTCGTGCAGGAGGCGGCCGACGAGGGTGGACTTGCCGTGGTCGACATGGCCGACGATGACGATGCGGACTTGAGGCCGCGTCGTGCCGTTGGGCGTTGCCGATAGTGCTGATGTGGGGGAGATGATCATGTTCATGGCAGCGCTCACAGCAGCAATTCGTCAGAGATAACCGGCAACCCGCAGGCGCTCGAAAGCGTCTTCGGTTTCGTGGTCCAGCGCGCGTCCGGCGCGCTCCGGCACCTTGGTGGCGTCGAGCTCGGCGAGGATTTCGTCGATGTTGGAGGCCGTCGAGGCGACGGGATTGGTGATGTCCTGATCGCCGAGCGAGCGATAGCGCTTGCCGTCCTTGGCGATGTAGAGCGGAATGATCGGGATGTTCTCGCGCTTGGTGTAGGCCCAGATGTCGGCCTCGGTCCAATGCAGGATCGGATGAATGCGCAGATGCGCGCCCTGCGGCGGCGAGGCGTTGAACTGGTCCCAGAATTCCGGCGGCTGGTCGCGCACGTCCCATTCGCCCTCGAGCCCGCGCGGCGAGAACACGCGCTCTTTCGCACGGGTTGCTTCCTCGTCGCGGCGGATGCCGGCGATCAGGCCGTCAAAGCCGTATTTGGCGAGCGCGAGCTTCAACCCTTCGGTCTTGCGAGCGGCGGAGCGCGCCGCCGGCGGCAGGGTCGGATCGACGGCGTCGATCGGCGGGCAGGGCTCGACGCGCAGATCGAGATTCCATTCCTTCGCGTAGCGGTCGCGGAACGCGTACATCTCGGCGAATTTCTTGCCGGTGTCGACATGCATCGCCGGGAACGGCACGCCGCCGAAGAAGGCCTTGCGCGCCAGCCAGATCATGACGTTGGAGTCCTTGCCCAGCGACCACAGCAGCGCGAGCTTCTTCAGCCGTGCAAAGGCCTCGCGCAAAATGTAGATGCTCTGCGCCTCCAACTGGTCGAGGTGATCCATCGAAGGCGGGGTCATTTGCGGCACGGAAGATGCTTGGATGAGCGGTGCCTGGCGGAGCCGCTGCCTGGCGGAATCGTTGGTGAGAACATCCATCTCGTCGACCTCGGCCTGTGTAGGCGAAAATTCCATCTGCAAGCCACAATATAGAAGAAATAATTTTCTCTATTTCGGGCTTGCGACACACTTAGAGAGAAAATAATTTCAGTCAACCCCGGAATGGGAAAACGCATGCGATACCTGCCTGTCTTCCTCGATCTGCAAAGTGGACCGGTCCTCTTGGTCGGCGCTGGCGATCTCGCGCGTGCGAAATTGCGCCTGCTGACGTCGGCGGGCGCGCGCGTGCGCTGGTATGCGACCGACGGCAATCATGATCTCAGCGGCATCGATGCGGCGCGGATCGAAATCGCCGAGGGTGATCCGCTTGCGGCCGATCTGAAAGGCGTGATCGCCATTCTCTGTGCCGGCGCGGGCGATATCGGTGTTGCGATGTCGGCGCGTGCGAAGGCGGTGGGGTTGCCCATCAATGTGATGGACGACCTCGTCCATTCCACTTTCATCTTCCCTGCGATCGTCGATCGCGGCGACGTCGTCGTTGCCGTCGGCACCGGCGGTGCTTCGCCCGTGGTGGCGCGCCGCGTGCGCGAAAAGATCGAAGCCGTGCTGCCGGCGCGGATCGGCGATCTCGCCGCCTTCATCGGTTCGTTCCGCAAATCGATTCACGCGCGCATTCCGGAATTCGCGCTACGTCGCCGCTTCTGGGAGCGCATTGTCGATGGCCCGATCGGCGCGCTGGTGCTGGCCGGGCGCAAGGACGAGGCCGAGAAGGCGCTTAACGAAATTTCCGACGCCCCCGCGTTTGCTGGCGGTGAAGCGGGCAAGGCCAACGGCCATGTCACGCTGGTCGGCGCTGGTCCCGGCGATCCTGATTTGCTGACGGTGAAGGCGTTGCGCGCGCTGCAGGATGCCGATGTCGTGTTCTACGACGAACTGGTCTCCGCCGAAGTGCTCGACCGCGCCCGCCGCGATGCGGCGCGCGTGCCGGTCGGCCGCCGCGTCGGCAAGCCGGGCATTGGACAGGATGCGACCAACAAGCTCTTGATCGAGGCTGCGCGTGCCGGTCAACGCGCCGTGCGGCTGAAGGGCGGCGATTCCTTCATCTTCGGCCGCGGCGGCGAGGAAGTGGACGCGCTGCGCAACGCCGGCGTCAGCTATTCCATCATTCCCGGTATCACCGCCGGCCTTGGCGCCGCCGCGCAATTCGAGACGCCGCTGACCTATCGCCAGGAAGCGCTGCGTATCACCTTCCTCACCGCGCACAAGGCGCAGGATGCCGAGGCTGTCGACTGGTCTGTCTTGACCGACAAGAAGATGACCGTCGTCGTCTACATGGGCATGACCGCGGCGCCGACGATCCGCGACGGCATGCTGGCCGCCGGCCGCTCGCCGCGCACGCCGGTCGGTGTGTTCGCGCGGGTGACGCGGCCCGACGCCCAGGCTGCGGTCGGCACGCTCGATCAGCTGCCTGAGCTGGTGAAGCAGATCGATGGCGGTCCCGCCATCCTCATCATCGGTGACGTGGTCGCGCATTCCGCGCCATGGCGCAATTTCGAACTCAACGAAGTAATCGCTAACCTGCTGGAAGCTGCCGAATGACCTCTCCGCTGCAACAAAAAATCAAGATCACGGGGCCCTCGGTGGTGACCGCGAATCGTACTTCCGATGGCGTCGTGATCTGGCGCACCGGCGAGAAAGGCTGGTCCACGGATATTGCGGACTCCGCGATCGTGCGTACCGCCGACGATGCCCGCGCGTTGCTCGCCGAAGGCATTGCCGACGATCTCGGCGCGATCGGCGCCTACATCGCACCGGTCGAACTCAGGGATGGCAAGGTGGTGCCCGGAAATCTGCGCGAGCAGATCCGGGTGAAGGGCCTCACCATCGAGCTGCTGCCGGTTCCGGCCTAAAGGTTTTCTGCCATGTACGCATATGACGAACTCGACCGCACGCTGCTCAACGAGCGCGTTTCCGAATTCCGCGATCAGGTGAAGCGCCGCCTCTCCGGCGAGCTCACCGAGGACGAATTCAAGATGCTGCGCCTGCAGAACGGCGTTTACCTGCAGCTGCACGCCTACATGTTCCGCGTCGCCATTCCCTACGGCAC
>JAKFVP010000532.1 GCA_021732175.1 Bradyrhizobium sp. | reverse complement strand
GGGATGCCGGAATCGGTTCCCGGCCAGACGTTGAACCGCTTCTGCGCCTCCGGCCTCGATGCGGTCGGCGCCGCGGGCCGCGCCATCCGCGCCGGCGAGATCGAGTTCGCGATTGCCGGCGGTGTCGAATCCATGACCCGCGCGCCGTTCGTGATGGGCAAGGCGCCGGAAGCTTTTGCGCGCACCGCCGACATCTACGACACCACCATCGGCTGGCGCTTCATCAACCCGCTGATGAAGGCGCAGTATGGCGTCGATGCGATGCCGGAGACCGGCGAGAACGTCGCCGAAGAATTCCAGGTGTCGCGCGCCGACCAGGATGCGATGGCGATCCGCTCCCAGCAGCGCGCCGGTGCGGCGATCGCGTCGGGCTATTTCGCCGAAGAGATCACGCCGATCACGATTCCCGGCGGCAAGGCCGGCCCCGTCATCGTCGACAAGGACGAGCATCCGCGCCCCGAGACCACGCTGGAAGGTCTTTCCAAGCTGAAGCCGATCGTGCGCAATCCCGGCACGGTCACCGCGGGCAATGCGTCCGGCGTCAATGACGGTGCGGCCGCGATGATCCTTGCTTCGGAAGCTGCGGTGAAGAAGCACGGCCTGACGCCGCGGGCGCGCATCCTTGGTCTTGCATCGGCCGCCGTGCCGCCGCGCATCATGGGCATCGGCCCCGTGCCGGCGACCAGGAAGCTGGTGGAGCGGCTCGGCATCAAGGTCAGCGATTTCGACCTGATCGAGATCAACGAAGCCTTTGCCTCGCAGGGCATCGCCTGCCTGCGCCAGCTCGGCGTCAAGGAAGATGCCGATTTCGTCAACCCGCATGGCGGCGCGATCGCGCTCGGCCATCCCCTCGGCATGAGCGGCGCGCGCCTCGCGCTGACGGCCGTACACGGCATGGAGAAGCGCGGCGGCAAGCTGGCGCTCGCCACCATGTGCGTAGGTGTTGGCCAGGGCGTCGCGGTCGCGATCGAGAAGCTGAATTGAGATGTCGTTCCGGGGCGCGCGCAGCGCGAACCCGGAACCTCGAGATTCCGGGCTCGATGCTTCGCATCGCCCCGGAACGACGGGCTGGGGAATCGCCGCATGATCATCGAGCGCGAGCAGGACGTGACGGCGGCGGCGCTGGAAGTGATGCGGCGCACCGCCGATCCGCGGCTGCGCGAGATCATGGTGTCCCTGATCAAGCACCTGCACGGATTCGTTCGCGAAACGAAGCTGAGCGAAGCCGAATTCCGCGAGGCAACGGCTGTTCTCGCCGAGATGGGTCGGCTTACCAACGATACACACAACGAGTTCGTCTTGATGGCGGGATCGCTCGGCGTCTCATCGCTGGTGTGCCTCCTCAACAATGGCGACAACGGCAACACCGAAACCGACCAGTCCTTGCTCGGCCCGTTCTGGCGGCTGAATTCGCCGCGCGTCGAGAACGGCGGCTCGATCGTCCGCTCGGACACGCCGGGGCAGGCGCTGTTCGTGAACGGCCGCGTGCTCGACAAAGCGGGCCGTCCGGTTGTGAACGCTGAGGTCGATGTCTGGCACGCTTCGCCCGTCGGCCTCTATGAGAACCAGGACCCCGATCAGGCCGACATGAACCTGCGCGGCAAGTTCACGACCGATGCGGACGGCCGCTTTTCCTTCCGCTCGGTGATGTTTGTCGGCTACCCCATTCCGACCAACGGTGTGGTCGGCCGCCTGTTGAAGGCGCAGAGCCGTCACCCCTATCGTCCGGCGCATCTGCATGCGCTGATCTTCAAGCCCGGCTTCAAGACCCTGATCTCGCAGGTCTACGATCCCGCCGATCCCAATATCGAAAGCGACGCGCAGTTCGGCGTGACGCGCGCCCTGATCGGCGAATTCGTGCGCCATGACGAACCGCATCCCACCGCGCACGATGTGAACGCGCCCTGGTTCTCGCTCGACCACACCTATCATCTGGAAGCGGGCGAAGCGGTGCTGCCGCGTCCACCGATCAAATGATGCAGGAAAAATCCGGCAGGGCGCGCGAGGTGCTGCTGAGCCTGCGCAAGCCCGAAGGGAAGGGAGCATGACGCTCGCTTCCATCCCGGGCAATCCGGTTCCGGACGGAGCCATCGCCGGTACAATCAAAACGCCTGACGGGATAGAGTTGCGCTTTGCGCGCTGGGATTCGACAGCAGGCAAGGGCACCGTCTGCGTGTTCGGCGGCCGCGGCGAGTTCATCGAAAAATATTTCGAGACGATCGGCGAATTGCGCCAGCGCGGCTTTGCGGTTGCGACCATGGACTGGCGGGGGCAGGGGCATTCCTCCCGGCAATTGCCTGATCCGCGCAAGGGGCATGTCGAGGACTTTGCGCAGTACGAGCTCGACCTCGAGACCTTCATGAGCCAGGTGGTGCTGTCGAATTGTCCGCAACCGCATTTTGCCCTGACCCACTCGATGGGCGGCGCGGTCTTCCTGCGGGCCATGCATGACGGCAAGCGCTGGTTCGAGCGTGCCGTCCTGGTGGCGCCGATGATCGACTTCCCGCGCGTGTGGATCGCACGGCCGGCGCGTGTCCTGATGCGGGTGCTGCGCATTGCAGGCTTCGGCACGAGTTACGTGCCGGGCGGCAACGTCGATGGCGGCCGAACGTCCCGTTTCGCTGACAATCCGCTGACCTCCGACCCGCAGCGTTATGCGCGCAATGCCGCGCTGGTTGCGCACGATCCGACGCTCGGGATTGGCGGGCCGACGGTGGACTGGTTGGACGCCGCGTTCGATACGATCGCGGGTTTCGCGGCCGCCGATTATGCGGCGCAGATCGATCTGCCGATCATGATGGTGGCGGCCGGCGCCGACACCATCGTATCGGCGCCGGCAATCGGACGGTTTGCCGCGCGGCTTCCCGCAGGCGCGCATCGCCTGATCGCGGGAGCGAGGCACGAGATCCTGCAGGAGCAGGACGCCTATCGCGCGCAGCTATGGGCGGCGTTCGACGCTTTTGTGCCGGGCGCGTCAATTTAGGCGCGTATCCGCCAACAAAGCCCTTGCGGTCGGGCGACGGCTGAATGGTATCCTGATTGTCAAAGGGGGACGCCATGGGGACGCCGATTACCCTGCCGCTGTGGGCGGCCTTCATCCTGACGTTGCTGGCGGTATGGGCGGTGGTCGACCACATCCTGGTGCCGAGCGTGCGCTGGGCGGTGCGGCGGCGCGCCAACCGCGCGATCGAAGAACTCAATACCCGCCTCAAGCTGCGTATCCAGCCGTTCAAGCTCACCAAGCGCCAGGTGCTGATCGATCGCCTGGTGTTCGATCCCGAGGTGCTGCATGCCGCGGAGGAACATGCCAGGGAAACCGGTGCGCCACGCGAAGTGGTGGTCGAAAAGGTGAAGCGCTACGCCGAGGAGATCGTCCCCTCGTTCAGCGCCTATGCCTATTTCCGCATCGGCACCCGTATCGCCCGCAGCGTGTCGCAAATGCTCTATCGCGTCCGCATCGGCTATCGCAACGACGAGGCGCTGGCCGCGGTCGATCCGTCCTCTTCCGTCGTCTTTGTCATCAATCACCGCTCCAACATGGACTACGTGCTGGTGACCTATGTCGCGGCGACGTCGTCGGCGCTGAGCTACGCCGTCGGTGAGTGGGCGCAGGTCTGGGGCCTGCGCGGGTTGATCAAGTCGATGGGCGCCTACTTCATCAACCGGGATTCCCGCGAGGCGCTCTATCGCAAGGTGCTGGCGCGCTATGTCCACATGGCAACGTCGGCCGGCGTGACGCAGGCGATCTTCCCCGAAGGCGGCCTTTCCCGCGACGGCAAGCTGCGCCCGCCGAAGTTCGGCCTTTTGAGCTACATGGTTTCCGGCTTCGATCCGATGGGGCCGCGCGATGTCGTGTTCGTTCCGGTGGCGGTGAATTACGACCGGGTGCTGGAAGACCGCATGCTCACCTCGGCCGCGAGCACCGAGCCGGGCAAGAAGCCGGTGTTCGGCTTCAACCCGCGCGTCTTCGCGCAACACGTCTTCAGCCATATCGGGATGGCGATGCGCGGCGAGTGGTATCGCTTCGGCTATACTTGCGTCAGTTTCGGCGAGCCGGTGTCGCTGCGAAAGCATGTCGCGGATGCCGGGATCGATTTTCGGCTGCTGTCGCCGGACGCCCGCCATGCCGAGACGGAGAAGCTCGGCAACCGCCTGATGCAGGCCGTCGGCCGCGTGGTGCCGGCGTTGCCGGTCTCGCTGGTCGCGACCGCCATGCTGGAGGCCGGCGATGCGCCGCTGTCCCTGCTCGACATCAAGCAGCGCGTCTCGGCGCTGATCGGCGAACTGGAAAGCCGCGGCTCCTATGTCCACATTCCCCGCGCCGATCGCGACTACGCCATCGACGTGGGCCTGCGCATGCTGACGCTGCGTCATCTGGTGCTGGAGGAAGAGGACGGCAGCTATCGGGCCAATCCGAAAGAGCTGATGATTCTCAAGTACTACGCCAATGCCATCGCGCATTTGTTCGAGGGCGTGAAGGAGGCGGCAGAATAGCGGCGGCGCTTCTTCACCTCTCCCCGCAACAGAGCGGGGAGAGGTGAAGAGGCTATTCGATCACAGCATGTTCCGGCCCCGCCGCCTGCTTGCGCAGCGCGGCCTTGGTCGAGCCGATCATGATGGCGAGCGGGATCGCGCAGGCGGTAAAGATCATCACCATCTGGTAGTCGTGGGCAAACGCAATGATCTGCGCCTGCGCCCTGACCAGAACGTCGGCGAGGCCGCGGCCCTGGCTGGTGGCCATGTCGAGCATGCCGCGCACATTGGGCATCTGCATCGCATGATTGAACGGATTGATATGCTCCGACAGCACCGCGTAGGAGTAGCGCGTCCCCTGCGTCAGTTGCGAGATCACGAGTGAAATGCCGATCGAGCTCGCAACATTGCGCATCAGGGTCAGCATCGAGGTGCCGTCGGTGCGCAGATGATTTGGTAGCGTCAGGAACGCCACCGTCGACAGCGGCACGAAGACGAGGCCGAACCCGAAACCCTGGATGACGCTGATGGTGACAATCTCGTTGACGCCGGTCAGATCGTTCCATTTGGTCATGTACCACAGCGACAGGCAGGTGATGCTGAGCCCGCTGATGATCAGCGTCCGCGCCTCGACGAAGCGCATCATGCGCCCGACCAGCATCATGGCAACGAAGGTGCCGCAGCCGCGGCTCGCCAGCAGCAGGCCCGCCGTGATGATGGGATAGCCGATCACATTCTGCAGGAACGGCGAGGACAGCGCCATGGTCGAGAACAGCACGAGGCCCATCACGGCCATGAACACGCAGCCGCTGACGAAGTTGCGATCCCTGAACAGCGCGAACTGGATGAACGGCTTGTCCGTGGTCAAGGAGTGCGCGAGGAAATAATAGAAGCCGATGCCGGCGATGATGAACTCGGCGATGATCTCGTTGGATTCCAGCCAGCCGAGCTGTTCGCCTCGGTCGAGCGCAAGCTGCAGCGAACCGATCGCCACGGCCAGCGCCGTGAATCCAAACCAGTCGAAGCGCAGCTCGATGTTCTTCTTTGTCTCATCCATGAAGACGATCAGGCCAAGCACGGTGAACACGCCGAACGGCAAATTGACGAAGAACACCCAGTGCCAGGAATAGGTCTCGGTCAGCCACGCGCCCAGTGAGGGTCCCATGATCGGGCCCATCATCACGCCCATGCCCCAGATCGACATCGCTTTCGCACGTTCCTGCAGCGTGTAGGAATCGAGCATGACGGCCTGCGACAGCGGCACCAGCGCAGCGCCGAACACGCCCTGCGCCAGGCGAAACACCACCATCTGGCCGATGTCCTGCGCGAGGCCGCACAGCACGGAGGCGATGGTGAAGCCGGCCGAGCAGATGATGAAGATGCGCTTGCGCCCGAAGCGGTTGGCGACCCAGCCCACCGGCGCCGTCATGATCGCCGCCGCAACGATGTAGGAGGTCAGCACCCAGTTGATCTGATCCTGCGAGGCCGACAGCGTGCCCTGCATGTAGGGCAGCGCGACATTGGCGATGGTGGTGTCCAGCGCCTGCATGATGGTCGCCGTCATGGCGCAGATCGTCACCATGTTCCGGCGCAATCCCGGAACCATGCTGGACGGTTGCGCCGCCGTGGTCATATCAGGCTAGTCCTGTTCGTGGTTCGCTGCCGCCGGCCGGAAGCCGAGCAACGTCGCCAGCGAGCGCTTGTGCCTGGTGTCGATGGTCGCATAGACGCTCATGCCGGCCTTCAGCTTCTTCACCATGCGGTCGTCCTTGTCGAAATAGATCCGCACCGGCACGCGCTGCACCACCTTGACGAAATTGCCCATCGCATTCTGCGGCGGCAGGATCGCGAATTGCGCGCCGGTGCCGGGCGAGAGCGAGCCGACCTTTCCCTTGAACACATGGCTCGGGAAGGCGTCGACCTCCAGGGTCACGTCCTGGCCGACAGCGACATAGGTGAAATCGCTTTCCTTCGGATTGGCGTCGACCCAGGGGTTGCCGACATCCATCACGGAGAACACCGGCGAGCCGGCGGTGACGAAGCGTCCGAGCTGGATCTGCTCGACCTGCGTCGCCGTGCCGTTGATCGGCGCGCGCACCGTGGTGAGGTCGAGATTGCGCTGGGCGTCGTCGAGTGCGGCCTTGGCCTGCAAATAGGCGGGAAACTCCTCGAGCGGCAGGTCGGGATTGCCCAGCAATTGCGTCAGCGAGTTCGAACGCTGCTGGCGCACCAGCTGCTGCTGCGCCTGCGCGGTGACGAGATCGGTCGAGGATTTGTCGAGATCGAGCTGCGAGCCGACATTGTTCTTCACCAGCGACTGCTTGCGCTCGACGTCGCGCTGCTTGATCTCGATGCCGGCGGCGACGATCTGAAGCGTCTGCGAGTAGAGTTTGACGTTGGCGACGAGATTGGCGTGGCTGGTCTTGGCATCCTCCAGCTTGGCGCGGGCCTGCGCCAGCGCGAGCTGATAGGGCACGGGATCGATCTGGAATAGCGTGTCGCCGGGCGAGACGATCTGGCCTTCCTTGACCGCGACCTTGACGATCTTGCCGGAGACGTCGGGCGTGATCAGCACTTTCTGCGCGCCGACATAGGCGTCGTCGGTCGTCACGTAGCGACCGCCGTTGAGGTAGAGCGTCAGTCCCGCGAGCGCGGCGACCAGCGGCAGCACGACCAGCAGCAGGAAGCGGCGATAGCGGCGCAGCCCCGCCATCAGGCGGCGGCGCGGCTCGGCCGCGAGCTTTTTGGTCGGGTTGGCCGGAGCACCCTTCTGCTCCGGCGGGAATTTGAGGATTGGATCAGCCATAACGCTGTTCCTTTCTGGATGCGTCGCCCGGCGGGTTCTGCACCGCGCTGCGGACGTTCTCCTTGATGGTCTCGAGCTGCGCCAGCAGGCGCTGGGCGTCAGCCGGTTGAATGCCTTCGAGCGCGGTCGCCGTCAGCTCGGAGCGCAGGCCCGCAAGCTTGCCGAGCAGCGGGCGCGCCGCCTTCTTCAGATAAAGCCGGTTGACCCGGCGATCGTTCTCGTCGCCGCGGCGCTCGATCCAGCCATTGTCGCAGAGCTTGTCGATCAGTCGCGTCAACGTGATCGGCTGCATCTCCATCAGCTCGGCGAGTTCCGACTGTTTCATGCCCTCGCTGCGGTCGATCTTGGCGAGAACCGCCCATTGCGCGCGGGTGATGCCATAGCGCGCCGCTTCCCGGTCGGCCCAGGCCCGCACCATGCGCGTCACCTCGCCGAGCGTGAACAGGAAGTTCATATCCACGGAACCGCGCATTTTTGCCCTGCCTTGTCTCGATAAGCCTGCGATATAATAAGCTAGCTTATGAATTCCGCATGGCCCGTTAACAATGGCCTGCCCTGCCCAAACGACATGGCTGGAACGCCGCAGGGGGCGGGCTTTGGGATCGCCGGCCAAAATGCTACAAAAGGAACCGATGAATCTGGCAAAACCGGCATTTCCCTCACCCGATCACGACCACGGCCGCTGCGCGGCGGATGCGCTCGCGCATGCGGAAGCCGTGTGTGCGAAGCGGTCGCAGAAATTCACGCCGATCCGCCGCCATGTGCTGCAGGCGCTGCTCTCCAGCCACCGGCCGCTTGGCGCTTATGAGGTGATCGACGAGCTTGCCAGGTCGATGCCGCGCCCGGCGCCGATCACGGTCTATCGCGCGCTCGACTTCCTGATGGAGAACGGCCTCGTGCATCGCATCGAGAGCCGCAACGCCTATCTCGCCTGCGCGCACGACCATGACGCCACGTCCATGGTAGCGTTCCTGATCTGCGATCGCTGCGGCTCGGTCGGCGAGATTCCGGCGGCGCCTGTGGCGCAAAGCGTCAATGCCGCGGCGCGCGCCTCCGGCTTCGTGCCGAAGATGAGCGTGGTCGAAATCGCCGGCACCTGCGCGCACTGCTGCAAATAATAACGACCGGCGTGCAAGCCGGCCCAAGGGGAACAATGTCGTCGACTTCAGAAATTCATCCCGCCGGGCGGCCGCTCAGCCCGGGCGCCGTCGCCTTGATGCTGATGCTGTGCCTGAGCTGGGGTTTCAACCAGATCGCGGTCAAGCTGGTGCTGGCGGACGTGCCGCCGATGCTGCAGGCGCTGTCGCGCTCGGTCGGCGCGCTGCCGGTGCTGCTGATCATCGGCACCTTCCGCGGCGTCAAGTTCTTCGAGCGCGATGGCACGCTGTGGGCGGGCGTTAGCTGCGGCCTGATCTTCGGCGTCGAGTTCGTGCTGATCTATCAGGGCCTGCTCTATACATCGGCATCGCGCGCCGCCGTTTTCCTTTACACCGCGCCGTTCTTCGTCGCGCTCGGCTCCTACATCTTCCTCGGTGAGCGGCTGCGGCCGCTGCAATGGGCGGGGCTTGGCTTGAGCTTTGCCGGCGTGGCGCTCGCGATCGGCGTGCCGCAGGCCAATGTCGATGCCAGGGTGCTGTTCGGCGATCTCCTGATCGTGGGCGGCGGCGCGCTATGGGCGTCCACGACGCTGATCGTGAAAGCGTCGCCGCTGGTGCGCGCGCCCGCCGAGAAGGGCCTCGGCTACCAGGTCGCGATCTCGATCCCGATCCTGGCGCTGGCCGCCTGGATATCCGGCGAGCGCGTCACGCATATGCCGAGCACGCTATCGCTGTCGCTGTTGGCCTATCAGGCGTTCTGGGTGGTCGGCCTGACCTTCACGTTGTGGCTTGCGCTGGTGAAGGCCTATTCGGCGAGCAAGCTCTCGGCCTTCACCTTCATCACGCCGCTGTTCGGCGTGATTGCGAGCTATTTCATCATGCATGACACGCTGACGGTCGCCTTCGGCATCGCCGCGCTGCTGGTCATCGCCGGGCTTTATCTCGTCAACCGGCCAGAATCGGCACGGGCCGAAGTGGCGCCGGATCCGAATGTGTAGGAGCTCCTCTCTCCGTCATTGCGCGGCCCCGTTGGCTCGCAATGACGGCTAACCCGTCTCGATCGGCAGCGATGCATCCTTGGCCCATTCGCCCATCGAGCCGTCATAGAGCGTGATGTTGTCGTAGCCGAGCCGGTGCAACTGGAACAGGTCGATGGTGGCGGAGATGCCGCCGCCGCAATAGGCGACCACGCGCTTGTCTTTCGTGATGCCTTGCGCGGCGAATTTCTGCTCCGCATCGGCGAGCGGCACGAATGTCTTGTTCGCGGCATCGATCAGCGTTGCCGCCGGCACGTTGACGCTGCCGGGAATGCGGCCGGGCCGGCCGTAGCGGCTGGGTTCGAGCCCCTTGTGGAATTGCGGACCGAGCGCGTTGACGACGACGGTCGAGCGGTTGGTGCTGGCCTTCTGCGTCTCGCGCTTGTCGATGAACAGGCCCGCCTTCGGCTTCGCCGTGAATGTCGCGGGCGGATATCCCTTGGCAGGCCCGGTCTCCAGCGCGCGGCCTTCGGCCTTCCATTTGTCGAGCCCGCCGTCGAGAACGTCAGCGTCGAAGCCGAGCGATTGCAGCATCCACCAGAAGCGCGTCGCCCACATCGCGGTGCCGATGGAATAGAGCACGACGCGGCTGTCATTGCCGAGGCCATGGCGGCCGAACGCGGCCTCCAGTTGCGCGACGTCGGACAGCATGAAGCGCAACTCTGTATCCTGTCTGGAGAACTCGTTTTGCAAATCGAGGAAATCGGCGCCGGGAATATGGCCTTCCTCAAAGGAGACCTTGCCCGGCCGGACGATATAGGGAACGGGGCTGCCTTCCGGCTGATAGTCGAGATAGGAGGTGCAGTCGTAGACGCGCAAATCCGCCTGGCCGATGCGGCCGGCCAGTTCCTCGGTCGAGATCAGCCCGCCACGCTCTGCCATGCTTTGCTCCCTGACATGATTTTCTGCGATGCTAGGGCGTTAGGCCTGTTATTGGAATGACGGGGGCTTTGCCCTTTAATCTCTGTCAGAGCCCCGATATAGGCTCCACGGAATGCCCCAGCGAGCGCCGGATTGGTGATGTAAGTCACTGAACTATCAAAGGAAAGTCGAGATCTCCGCCACGCCAGTTCCGCGAGGCGTGCAAGGCTCGTCCGCTGAACCTCTCCCTTGGTGAAGATGACAAAAACCTGATATTCGAGACGCCATGAACAAGCCCGAAACAATTAATCCTTCCGACGTCGCAGGTCCTAGGCCGCGGCACCAGACCACGCAAGTGATGGTCGGCAATGTCGCCGTTGGCGGCGGTGCGCCGATTGTCGTGCAGTCGATGACCAACACCGACACCGCCGACATCGACGGCACCATCGCGCAAGTCGCGGCGCTGTCGCGCGCGGGCTCGGAGATGGTCCGCATCACCGTCGATCGCGAGGAAGCCGCTGCCGCCGTGCCGCATATCCGCGACGGCCTGCGCAAGCGCGGCATCACCACGCCCCTGATCGGCGATTTCCATTACATCGGCCACAAGCTGCTGGCGGAATATCCGGCCTGCGCCGAGGCGCTCGACAAGTACCGCATCAATCCCGGCAATGTCGGCTTCAAGAACAAGCGCGACACGCAGTTCGCCGACATCATCGAGATCGCCAACAAGAACAACAAGCCGGTGCGCATCGGCGCCAACTGGGGCTCGCTCGACCAGGAGCTCCTGACCAAGCTGATGGACGAGAACACCGCCTCGCCCAATCCGCGCGATGCCCGCGCAGTGACGCGCGAGGCGATGGTGCAGTCGGCGCTGTTGTCGGCGGCGCGGGCGCAAGAGCTCGGCATGCCCAAGAACAAGATGATCCTGTCGGCCAAGGTTTCGGCCGTGCAGGATCTGATCGCGGTCTATCAGGAGCTGGCGCGCCGCTCCGACTATGCCATCCATCTCGGCCTCACCGAGGCCGGCATGGGTTCGAAGGGCATCGTCGCTTCGTCAGCGGCGCTCGGCATCCTTCTGCAGGAAGGCATCGGCGACACCATCCGCATTTCGTTGACGCCGGAGCCTGGCGGCGATCGTACGCTTGAGGTTCAGGTCGCGCAGGAGCTGCTGCAGACCATGGGCTTCCGCACCTTCGTGCCGCTGGTGGCCGCGTGCCCGGGCTGCGGCCGCACCACCTCGACCACGTTCCAGGAACTGGCGCGCTCGATCCAGGATTTCATCCGTGTCGAGATGCCGGGCTGGAAGACCAAATATCCTGGAGTCGAGCAGCTCAACGTCGCCGTGATGGGCTGCATCGTCAACGGCCCCGGCGAATCCAAGCACGCCAATATCGGCATCTCGCTGCCCGGCACCGGCGAAGCGCCGGCCGCGCCCGTGTTCGTCGACGGCAAGAAGTTCCGCACCCTGCGCGGTGCGACCATCGCCGCCGACTTCAAGGCGCTGGTGATCGATTACATCGACCAGAAGTACGGCGAGGGCAAGAAGCTGCCGGAGACCACGGCGGCGGAGTGACGCGTCAGCGCCCAAGCCAACGACGTGCCTTCACTACCTCCTCTGTTTGAACAGAGGAGAAAACCTTGGCATGGTTACGAAGTATTCGACGGTCAGGTCTGGACGGCCATAATCGACGACCAGCTTGGTGAATCCGGACGACGGCGACGGCTTTGCTAGGAGCGTCCGCGCAGTCACCAAGCATGGATAGGAAGTAGGTCGGCCGATATCTGTATTTGCTGATGCACTCCTGTGCCGCCTCGCGCAGCTGATGCTCAAATTCCGTCTCCAAACCAGTACATTGAAGACCTCCCTTTGGACTCAGCATTGGATCGTGCTGACCTGACCATCCTCGCCGTATTTCAGCAGCAGGCTGTCGCGTGTGATGAGTGTAGCGCCAAGTTCGCGTGCTGTTGCCAGGATGATGCGGTCTGCTGGATCTCGCGGCGGCATGCCGGGCAAGAACGACGATGCGATCAGAATGTCTGGTGAGAGTCCGGCGAGCTCAACGCCCGGAATGGCGAGCAGTCTTTGAAACCAGCGCTCGGGTTTTGCAACGAGACTCAGTCGGTTGCGCGAAACGAGCAAGCCGATTTCCCACGCACTGATAGCGGAAACAAAGACAGCGCTTCCTGCTTGATAGGCGCCATCGATCGCTTTTGCTGCTGCAGACGCGATTGGTTGGTCCTCGACTATCCAGACAGCCGCGTGCGTGTCGAGGAGGAGCGGAGACTCACTCATAGACCTTGCTCCATTCCGGATCGGCTGGCTCGGTGAGGTCGACACCCGGAGCGATGCGAACCAGACCCTTCAATGCGCCGAACAGTGGATGCCGTCCGCCCTTCTTGGCTGGCGCAGGCGGTGAGGGCTCGGAGTGCATCTGCTCGACGCGGCGAAACACGACCTTTCGTGACTTCACGTCCACTTGCTCGGTTCGGAACCCTGCGCTGAGCCAGACTTTGGTCATGACGTTGTTGGACGGGTTGTTGCTCCACCAAGCGGGATACTGGGGTGAATTCGGGGGCAGCTTCCCGCCAATGATTCGCTCGATTTCCGCAAAGCTCAGAGGGACCTCCTTGGCGCGCTGCGCTTTAAGGAAATCACCCAGACGACTGTACTTGCCCATTCTTGCCTCCTCGCCTTCGGGTAAAAACACTACTAAAGCTTTAAAGATTGTCAACAGCTTTAGTTGCCAGATTGCATGTGGTGGCGTCCGAGCTACGATGTCGCCAATTGGAATGGGAGACCGCCCATGAGCTCGCTGTCCGGCAAACAGGGCCCGCGCTACCGGCACATTGCCGGCGAATCCGAGCCCTATGAAACCATCGCGGTCGAGAAGCTGACGCCGATCATCGGCGCGGAAATCTCAGGCGTCGACATCGCAAGACTCGTTGGCGACGATTCACGCTCCAACCGGCAGATGGACGAGATCCATCGCGCGCTCGCCGAAAACCTCGTCATCTTCTTCCGCGACCAGCACATCACGCCGCAACAGCATCTCGCCTTCGGCCGGAAATTCGGCGAGCTTCATGTGCACCCGGCCGCGCCCAACGAGGGCGATCCGGCCCTGATGCGGATCTATGCCGACAAGGATTCGCCGCGCGCCAATGGCGAGGGCTGGCACACCGACGTCTCCTGCGATCTCGAGCCGCCGATGGGCTCGATCCTTTACATCAAGCAGTGCCCGCCGCGCGGCGGCGATACGCTGTTCGCCAACATGTATGCGGCCTATGAGGCGCTGTCCGACCGCATGAAGGCGTATCTGTCCGGTCTCACCGCGCTGCATGACGGCGAGCAGACTTATCGTGGCCTGTACGCCAATTACGGCGTCGCCGACAAGCAGGACTATCCGCGCGCCGAGCATCCGATCGTGCGCACCCATCCGGTGACCGGCAAGAAGGCGCTCTACGTCAACCGGGGCTTCACGCGCTACATCGTCGGCATTCCCCGCGACGAGAGCGATGCCGTCCTCGCCTATCTCTGCCAGCACATGGAGAACCCGCTGTTCCAGTGCCGCTTCCGCTGGACCGAGAACGCGATCGCCTTCTGGGACAACCGCTGCACCCAGCATCGCGCGATGTGGGATTACTGGCCGCACACGCGCTCGGGCACGCGGGTGACAGTGAAGGGCGAGCGGCCGGTGTGACTGGCGGGCGTTTGCACACCTCAAAAGAAAAAGCCCCGGACGATGCCGGGGCTTTTGTTTGTCGTGAGTCCCGATCAGTACTTGGCGACGACCGCAGCGGGTGGGCCAAACTTGATTGAGAGACGGGCGCGAACGAGGTCGATCTTGGTGTCGATGTCGCGGCAATTGATCAAGCAAACGCCGCCGTCGCCGGGGCTCGCCATTCGGGCGGATCCCAGGTCGATATGCTGGTATTCGGCGCCGAGTACCAGTGCAGTGCTGCCGGACTTCCATGCCGCCCACTCGACACCGGCACCGGCGAACCATCCGCCCTGCCGGGTGCTGAAATCATCGAAGACGACGCCGTTCAGATTGCTGAAGGCGCGGGTGCTGATCCTGCCGTTGGCGTAGCCGCCGGTCCCGTAGAACAGCCAGTCCTGCACCGCATAGCCAAGACGCGGACCGACGGTCCAAACGTCCGAGACACCCGCCTGACAGGTGAAGTTGGGGGAAGGACAACCGGTCAGGGGCGATCCGGTCACCCGACCTGAATCGAAGCCGGTGAACCATGCCGCTTCGATGCCGAGCACGATGTTGTTCCACTGATACTGTGCGCCAACATGAGCACCGCCGGTGCCGGTCGACCGGTCGTGGCCGAAGTTGCGCGTCGGGAACGTGGCATTTGGCCAGAAAGCGCTCTGGTCGGTCCACTTGCCGCCGACGTTTCCGCCGACGTAGAAGCCGGTCCAATTGTACACCGGGACAACCACGGGCGCGGGGGCCTTCGTGTACGGGCGGGCAGCCAGATCGGCAGCGGAAGCGGTGCTGGCGAGCAGCACAGTTGCCGCTGCGGCAAATAAAATCGTTTTCATTACCAGTCCTAATCTCATGGCGAGCCAAACGCTCGACTGCCGCGATAATCGCACGAAGTCGCGGCTAACACCGTGCCTCCAATGCAACAATGCGGAGAGTTCGAACGCGATTGCGCCGGTTCCCGCCGCAGCTACAGCGTCGATCAATCGAAAATGTCGCTTTCTGGATGACCTGAGAGAACACGAAATGATGGCGGCGCTCCGTTCTCCAAAAGAAAAAGCCCCGGACGATGCCGGGGCTTTTGTTTGTCTTGTCGTACCGATCAGTACTTGGCAACAACCGGGCCGCCGAAGCGGTAGTTGATGCGGGCGGTGACCATGTCGATGTCCTGACGGATCGAGTCACCGCGCGAGAGCAAATTGGTGGTCGTCGAGGTGAACGCTATGTCGCGGCGGTCCATGAACAGGTGGTCGTATTCGACCGCGACCGACCAGTTCGGCGCGAAGGCGAATTCGATGCCGGTTCCGACCACGCCACCCCAGCGGGTGTCGGTCGCACGGTCGAACACGAAGCCGTTGATGTTGGTCACGCCTTCATACTTGTCGCGAGCAACCGCAGCGCCGCCCTTCACGTACCAGAGGACGTTGTTCCAGGCGTAGCCGACCTGGCCGGTGAAGAGACCCAGCGCATCAACCTTGGTGCGGTTGGAGACCGTGCCCGGGACGAAGAACAGGCTGGTGTTGGAGCCGGAGAAGTCAGCCCAGTTGCCCTGCGCTTCGAGACCGAACACCCAGTTGCTGGCCTGCCAGCGATAGCCGACCTGACCGCCGACGGTCGCGCCGCTCGCGGTGTGCGAGCCTTCACGGAAGGACGGGACGACAGCCGCGCCGCCGAAATTGTAGATGTCCCAGCTCTTGTCGGCCCAGCCGCCGCCGCCGTTCACGCCGATGTAGAAGCCGGTCCAATTGTAGACCGACACCATCGGGGCCGGAGCCTTGGTGTAGGGGCGGGCTGCGAGATCGGCGGCCGAAGCAGCGCCGGTGAGCAGCAGGGTCGCAGCAGTTGCGAAGGCGATTTTCTTCATTTTGAGTTCCCAGTCCTCTTGGTTGAAACGCGTGTGCACTCTCGAAGTTGGCGACTTCATACAGGCAGCTTGCCGATAAGTCCGTCACCCATCCGCAACACTCACGCCGCATCGAAGGCCGAGGGAACTTTCGAAGTTTCGAAATCGATTTTGGATGATCGCGAATCGGACTCTGTGTCGTCAGGAATTTACATTTAAATTCAAATACTAAGCAGTTGCGCGCGATGATTCGCGCGGCGCTCGAAAAAGCGGGCTTTTGCCACACTTGTGGCACGCGTTGACGCTGCCGGGATCGTG
>JAKFVP010000530.1 GCA_021732175.1 Bradyrhizobium sp. | reverse complement strand
GGATGATCACACCCATCAGCCCGACGATGGTCGCCGGAGGACCTAATCCTGCTGCTTCGACCTCATCGGAGACACTTGCGCTCCCGTTTGCCTCACTGCGCCGCATCCGAGCGGATATCCACGGCGGCCGCCGCATCGAGCACGGTTACCGTTCCGGCGGTGCCATCGACCTCGAGCATCGCGCCATCGGCGATGCGTTCGGTGGCGCCGGCCACTGCCACCACGCAGGGAATGCCGAGTTCGCGCGAGACGATGACGGCGTGGCTCATCAGAGCCCCGACATTGACGACCACGGCGCTCGCCGGAAGGAACAGCGGCGTCCAGGCAGGATCGGTCATCGGCGCCACCAGGATGTCGCCGGGGTTGAGGCCGTTGGCGTCGGAAGGATCGAGCACGATGCGGGCGCGGCCGCGCGCGATGCCCGCCGAGCCGCCGTCGCCTTTCAAAACGTCGCCGGCCACCGCCACCTTCGGCTTGGTCTTGCCTTGCGCAGCCTCCATTTGCTCGATGCCCGGCACCTCGTCCTGCGAGTTGATGAAGAACGGCGGGGTCACCGCCGCGAAACGCTCGCGCAGCGCCCAGCGCTCGCGGATGACGGGCACGAGACTCCCTGGGTCACTGAGGTAATTTGGCAATTCGTCATGGAAGCGCAGCATGGCGACCATGCGCGGGTCCTCGACGCCGCCCCTCTCCGCGGCGCGCCGCACCAGTTCGCGGAACACGCCCTTCAGCTTCGCGCCCGAGCGAACCGCGCGATCGCGCGTCGCCTCGCGGGCGCGCGACCAGTATGGCAGCGCCTTGACGGCCTTCTTGACGTTGCCCTTGTCCATGAACTTGACGTACGGCAGCACCTTCTCCACCGCGGCTTTCTGCCGGGCCTCCATGTCGGTCAGCCGCGCCGCCGGCGCAAGATCGTGTTCCGCCAGCCGCATGCGATCGATCGCGACCAGCGCCAGCTCCGGGGTGTTCTCCCAGGTGCGCGACGACAGCTCCCAGTCGTTCGGGCCGCGATGGCCGTGCGTGGCGAGGAAGGCTGCGAACTGCTTGTTGAACGCGGCGGCCTCCGGCATCGCCTTCAGCCGATCGTACAATCCCGACGTGCCCGAATTGAACGCGGCCGTCAGTCCGGGACTGGCGCGCACCAGCTTGGCGATCTCGTAAAGCTCCTGCGAATAGGACGCCGACAGCACGTCACCGGCGGCGCCGATCAGATGGGTCGCAAGACCGGGCTCGCCTGCGGCCCGTGCGGCGTCGGCAAGCACCCCCGAGACGATTGCGGCGATCGAGCTCGAATAGATGTGGTTGCAGAAGACCTGCCGGAACACCGGCGGGAACGCCGCCATATAGGCGTAGAGCGTCTCGTCGGAGGCATCGAGCGGTGGGCATTTTGCCTCCCAGTCGGCGACGAGCCGGTAGCTGTCTTTCACCACCGGCGGCTCGGACTTCGTGCCGAGCGCCTTGATGACATTGAGCAGGATCTTCAGCGACGACAATATGCTCTTGTCGCCCTTGCGCGGCACATAAGGCGGCGGGTTACCCTCGCCAAACAGCGTAGCGTCGATCGCCTCGGCCGAGGAGCCGGGCGCGCGCACCCCGATCATGCGCAAGTAGGAAACGTTGAGATAACCGTAGCCGGCGTAAAGGCCGATGATGACCGGGTCATCGTTCTTGAAGTCGTTGGCTTGCAGGATGCCCAGCCGCCTGTAGGAATCGCGCCAGCCGGCCTCGGCGGCGAGGACGCCGAGCGTGTACGATAACGGCGTCAGAACTTCGGGAAAGACCTCGCCGATATTGCCGCGCGTGTTGATCGGCCAACGCGGATCGATCTTGCCCTCGACGAGCCAATGCGTGCCTGCCACGTGACGTCCCTCCCTGTGAGCGTTGTGTCCGGCCCTTTTCTTGTTGTTGTTGCCGATGTGTCTTGTCTGACTTTATCCGCCTGATCGTGCCTCCTCGATCGCTCGATCCCTGCCGGCGAGGTGAATCAGTTCCTCGTGCAGCTCGAACCAGACGGTGTGATAGCTGTCCTTCAGCGGGCTTGCGATCATGCTGCCGTCGCCTGCGGCAATCGCATTTGCCGCGCGCACAAGGCGCGTCGCGAACGGTTTCAGGCGCGGCAGCAGCGCCAGCACGCCGGGCAGGAGCGCAAGCGTCGCCTGATGGAAGCCGGCGACCCGCGCGCGGATGGCAGCGTCGTAGACCGCGTCAGTGTGATCGTTCGGCACGCGGTTGCCGTCGACCAGCTTGATTTGCCAATCGGTCACGAGTTGCTTGAAGCCGGCGTCGAGCAACATGAAGTCCTGATAGAGCCGCTCGGCCGCGCCGCGATCGACGCCGTCGCGCTCGGCCTTGAGCTGGCCCGACAGCCATGCGCGGCCCTCGGGCGTCACATGAAGGCCGCGCGGCGCCTTGCCGATGTAATTCGGCGGCAACGACTTCAGCACCTTGTCGACGGCATCAGGCGGCGCCGCAAGCGCAATGGCGACGCGCTCGATCGTCGCGAAGCCAAGCAGCGCCAGCGCGCGGGCAACGGCAATATGACCCATGTCGGAAGATGATCCCCCCTCGACCGCACCCGTGCCGAGCCCCGCGCTGTCTTCTCCGCCCACAGCAAGTCTCGCCTCCGCCGCCCAGCGCCGCAGCGTCTGCAGTTCGACCGGCTCGCCCTGCCCCGCCTCGACGCAATCGCCGAGATAGATTTTCCCGGCCGTGCCGTCGATCGTCAGGCGCGCGCCGGGCTCAAGCTGCCTCCCGGCTATGCTGAGCGCGGGCTCGAACTGCAATGATTCGACACCGCAGACGGCGGCAATGCCCCAGCCGCGCGCCACAAGCGCCGCGTGGCTCACCATGCCGCCTGTTGCCGTGACAATACCTGCCGCGTGCGCCATGCCGTGCACGTCCTCGGGCGATGTCGTGGGCCGAACCAGAATGACGTTGCTGCCGCCAGCTGCGATATCGGCGACCTCATCGGGATCGAGACAGATCACGCCACACACCACCCCCGGCGAGGCAGCGACGCCGGTGGCGATCGCGGTCGCTCCGTCGCGCACCCGGGCGGCCGCCGTGAGTTGCCGCACCTGCTCCGGCGCGATGCGGCGTACGGCCTCCTCGCGCGAGATCATTCCCTCATTCGCCAGATCGATCGCGATCCGCGCCGCGGCGATGGCAGAGCGCTTGCCGGCGCGCACCTGCAGGATCTGCAGCCGCCCCTCCTGCACCGTGAACTCGATATCGCAGAGGTCGCGAAAGTGCCGCTCGACCCGGCGCAGCACCTTGCCGAGCTCGTCATGAGCTTCCGGCAAGGTCTCGCGCATCGCCGCAAGCGGTAGGCTGGCACGGATGCCGGCAACGACATCCTCGCCTTGCGCATTGGCGAGAAAATCGCCGTAGGTCTCGGCGGTGCCGGTCGAGGGATTGCGCGAGAAGGCAACGCCGGTGCCGGAGGAGGCGCCGAGATTGCCGAACGCCATGACCTGCACCAGCACAGCGGTCGGCATGTCCTCGCCCAGCCCCTCGCGGGCGCAATACACAAGCGCGCGCTCCGAGCGGCTGGAGCGGAATACGGCCTCGATCGCGCCGCGCAATTGTGCACGCGGGTCGTCGGGGATCGGCTTGCCCTCCCGGGCGCAGATGTTGCGCACCCGGTCGATATCGGCGTTCAGCACCGAGAGCGACGCATCGCGCGGCAAGTTGTCGCCGAGGTGTTCGCGGGAAATGCCGAGCACGGTTACGGCATACATGCGGCAGAAGCGCGCCCAGGTATCGTGTGCAAAGCGCGCGTCACCGGTCCGTGCGGCAAGGCCCGCAATCGTCTCGGCGTTGGCGCCGAGGTTAAGGATGGTGTCCATCATCCCCGGCATCGAAACCGGCGCGCCCGAGCGCACCGAAACCAGCAACGGCCGCTCGCGGTCGCCAAGATATTGCGACGTCGCGCGTTCGAGCCCCTCGAGCTTGCGGTCGATTGCGTCGTCGAGGCCGTCGGGCCAGCCCGATGCGAGAAACTGGCGGCACAGCGCGGTCGACAGCACGAAGGCGTGGGGCACGGGCAGGCCGAGCTTCTGGCGCATCTCGACAAGGCCCGCGCCCTTGCCGCCAAGGCGCTGGCGCAGCTCGGACGACGAGCAATCGTGAATATGGTCGAGGTCGTAGACGGGAAACTGAACGGACATCGTTCCGACCGCAGCGCCACAGATGACATATATGTGACAAGGTCGCCCGGAGCGGTGCAGCCGTCAACTGCGGTTGCAAATGATGCGATGCACAAGCGCGTGCAACTGACTTCCGTGCTCAGAGCACGTTGTCCCAAATGGGATCGTGCCCAACAGGCGGATTTAGCCCTTCGGCCGCGAAACGATCTTGATCATGGCGCCCTCGTCGTCGTCGGGTGCGCTCGCTTTCGCCGTCTCATAGGCCGCAAGCGCAGCACGGCTGACGGGCACGCCCGGCAGCAACTCCTCGGCTAGCCGCACGGCATAGGCTGCATCCTTGTGACGCAGCGCTGCGGTGAAAGAGGCGCCGGAGAAGTCGCGGGCGACCATGCGTTTGGAATGCCGGATCACCTGCGGGCTTGCGACTGCGCCGGTCGAGAGCGCTTCGGCCACCAGGTTCATATCAAGCCCGGCACGCTCGGCGATGGCCACGCCTTCCGCAAGACTCGCGATCTGCACCGCGCCCATCAGATTGTTGATCAGCTTGAACACGGTGCCGGACCCGACCGCACCGAAATGGCGGACCGTGGTGCAGAGCGGCGCCAGATAAGGGCGCGCTTTCTCGAGGTCCGCGGCGTCCGCGCCGACCAGCAGCGTCAGTTTGCCTTCGGCCGCCGCCGACGGCAGACCGGTGACGGGGCAATCGATATAGATCAGGCCGCACGAACGCAGCTCACGCGCCATGTCGAGCGCATGGGCATGCGACACCGTCGAGCATTCGATCGCGAGCGCGCCCGGCTTCATGCTGGCCGCAGCGCCGTCCTTGCCGATCCACACCGCGCGCGAGGCGTCGTCATCGGCCACCATGGTGACGACGGCATCGGCACCAAGCGCGGCCTCCTTCGGTGAAGCCGCCCAATGCGCGCCGCGCGCGATCAGATCGTCAGCCTTGGCTTTGCTGCGATTCCAGACCGCGACTTCAAAGCCCGCATCGAGATAGCGGCCGGCCATGCCGTGGCCCATCCTCCCCAAACCGATGAAGGCGACCCGGGGCATCGGCTAATCCACGTCCTCGACCGCGCCGGGCTCCGTGCCGAAAGCGCGCTGCGCCAGCGTCGCGGCCATGAACTCGTCGAGATCGCCGTCGAGCACACCCGAGGTATCCGAGGTCTGCACGCCCGTGCGCAGGTCCTTCACCATCTGATAGGGCTGCAACACGTAGGATCGGATCTGATGGCCCCAGCCGATATCGGTCTTGGCGGCCTGGTCGGCGGCGGCCTGCTCCTCGCGCTTCTTCAGCTCGATCTCGTACAGCCGCGCGCGCAGCATGTCCCACGCCTGGGCACGGTTCTTGTGCTGCGAGCGGCCGGCCTGGCAGACCACGGCGATGCCGGTCGGAATGTGGGTCAGGCGGACCGCGGATTCGGTCTTGTTGACGTGCTGACCGCCGGCGCCGCCCGAGCGCATGGTGTCGGTGCGCACATCCGATTCCTTGATCTCGATCTTGATGCTGTCGTCGATGACGGGAAACACCTGCACCGACGAGAACGAAGTGTGCCGCCGCGCATTGGAATCGAACGGCGAGATGCGCACCAGGCGATGCACGCCGGCTTCCGTCTTCAGCCAGCCATAGGCGTTATGGCCGGAGATCTGGATGGTGGCGGACTTGATGCCGGCTTCTTCGCCCTGCTGTTCCTCGAGGTACTCGATCTTGAAGCCGTGGTTCTCGGCCCAGCGCGTGTACATGCGCAGCAGCATCTGCGCCCAGTCCTGGCTCTCGGTGCCGCCGGCGCCGGCGTGAACCTCGAGATAGGAGTCGAACTTGTCGGCCTCGCCCGACAGCAGCGCCTCCAGCTCGCGCCGGGCAACTTCCTTCTTCAGCGCCTTCAGCGCGTTCTCGGCCTCGGAGACGACGCCGGCGTCGTTCTCCTCTTCGCCGAGCGCGATCATGTCGATATTGTCCTGCAGGTCGCGCTCGACCTTGCCGATGCCGGACAGCGCATCCTCCAGCGAGGTGCGCTCCTGCATCAGCTTCTGGGCCTTCTGGGGATCGTTCCAGAGATTGGGGTCTTCGGCGAGCTTGTTCAGCTCGGCGAGGCGTGCCTTCGATTTCTCGACGTCAAAGATGCCTCCTCAGCAGCCCGACTGACTGCTTGATCTCTTCGACGAGGCGTTCGATTTCGGCGCGCATGATGTTCTCTGTCCGAGCATGATCTTTCCGGAATCATGCTCCAGCCGTTTGCAATGTTGCCGGGGATGTAGCGGCTGACGCCTTCAGACGCAACCGGCTACCACAGGCCTCCGGTGCCCGGGCGCATGATGCTACCGGCATCGGGCGGCGCGGTCATCGGACGCATGGTGTCGGCGGGATCGACGCCAATCGCGGCGTAATTATCCGGCGGCGCCGTGCCGGGCTTGAAGGCCTCCAGGATGGTGCCGCGGCCGTCATACGCCCCGGCGCGCATGCCGCTCTTGGCGTCGACGCGCACCAGCTTGATGCCGGCCGGAACCTTGAACGGGATCGGCGGCTTGTCGACGAGCGCGAGCTTGAAGAAGTCCTTCACGATGGGGGCTGCGAGATGGCCGCCGGTCGCGCCCTTGCCGAGGTGGCGCGGCTTGTCATAGCCGATGTAGACGCCTACGGCGATATCCGGCGAGAAGCCGATGAACCAGGCGTCCTTTTCGTCGTTGGTGGTGCCGGTCTTGCCGGCGATCGGCTTGCCGACCTCTTTCAGGATGGTCGCGGTACCGCCCTGCACGACGCCCTCCATCATCGAAGTGATCTGGTAGGCGGTCATGGCGTCGAGCACCTGTTCGCGGCGATCGACGAGCTGCGGCTCGTTCTGGTTCTTCCAGCCGCCGGGCGCATCGCAGCCGCGGCATTCGCGCTGGTCGTGCTTGAAGATGGTGTGGCCGTAGCGATCCTGGATGCGGTCGATCAGCGTCGACTTCACGCGGCGGCCGCCATTGGCGAACATCGAATAGGCCGTGACCATGCGCATGACGGTGGTTTCACCGGCGCCGAGTGCGTAGGACAGATAGTTCGGCAGCTCGTCATAGACGCCGAAGCGCCTCGCATACTCGCCGATCAGGGGCATGCCGATGTCCTGCGCCAGCCGCACCGTCACGGTGTTGAGCGAGCGCTGCAGCGCGACGCGCAGCGTCACCGGGCCATAATACTTGCCGGTCGAGTAGTTTTCCGGACGCCACACACCGGCGCCCTGCCCCTGGTCGATTTCGATGGGCGCGTCGACCACGACGGTGGACGGCGTGTAGCCGTTGTCGAGCGCGGTCGAATAGACCAGCGGCTTGAACGACGAACCCGGCTGGCGGTAGGCCTGCGTGGCGCGGTTGAACTGGCTCTGGTCGAAGGAGAAGCCGCCGACCATGGCGAGCACGCGGCCGGTCCAGGGATCCATCACCACCATCGCGCCCGAAACTTCCGGAATCTGGCGCAGCCGCCACTGGCCCTCGATTTCCTTGCCGTCCTTGCCGAACAGCGGGTCGACATAGACCACGTCGCCCGGCTGCAGCACGGAAGCGACATTGGTCGGCGTCTTGCCGCGGTTCGGGCCCTGCGCGGGCTTGGCCCATCGGACGCCATCGATCGTGACGATGCCGGTCTGCCTGATCTTGCTGACGGCGCCGCCGAGTTCGCGGCCCGGCTGGAAGCCGACGCGCGCCGACTGGTCGCTGGTCTCCAGCACCACGCCCATGCGCCAGGGTGAAATATCCGACAGCGACTTGATGTCGGCGAGCTTGACGCCCCAGTCGCCGGACACATCGATCTTCTGGATCGCACCGCGATAGCCGGTCGCCTCGTCGAAATTGACGAGACCGGCGACCATGGTCTTGCGCGCCATCACCTGCAGCTTGGGATCGAGCGTCGTGCGGACCGAGAGGCCGCCTTCATAGAGCTTCTTCTCGCCATAGCGCTCGAAAATGTCGCGGCGGACTTCTTCGGCGAAATATTCGCCGGCGAAGACATGGGCGGCATTGGAACGGGAAACGACGTTGAGGCCTTCCTTGCGCGCCTTGTCGGCGTCGGCCTGCTTGATCCAGCCGTTTTCCAGCAGGCGATCGACCACGTAATTGCGCCGCTCGATGGCGCGGTCGCGATTGCGTACCGGATGCAGCGCCGCCGGCGCCTTCGGCAGCGAGGCGAGATAGGAGGCCTCGGCAACGGTGAGCTCATTCACCGACTTGTCGAAATAGACCAGAGAGGCGGCCGCAATGCCGTAGGCGCCAAGGCCGAGATAGATTTCGTTGAGGTACAGTTCGAGGATGCGGTCCTTGGAATAGGTGCGCTCGATGCGCATCGCCAGAAGCGCTTCCTTGATCTTGCGGGTGAACGAGACTTCGTTCGTCAGCAGGAAGTTCTTGGCGACCTGCTGGGTGATCGTGGAGGCGCCCTGCGGACGGCGGTTGGAGCCGAAATTCTGCGCGTAGACCACGGCCGCGCGCGCAAGGCCCGTGAAGTCGAGACCGCCATGCTCGTAGAAGTTCTTGTCCTCAGCCGCGAGGAACGCGTTGATGACCATCTTCGGAACCGCCTGGATCGGCAGATAGAGGCGGCGCTCCTTGGAGTATTCGCCGAGCAGCGAGCCGTCGGACGCGTGCACGCGCGTCATCACGGGCGGCTCGTAGTCCTGGAGCTGCGAATAGTCCGGCAGGTCGCGGGAGAAGTGCCAGATCAGGCCGGCTGCGGCGGCAACGCCGACAAGGAACACCACGGTTCCGGCTGCGAACAGGAATCCCAAGAACCGCACGAGCAAGCGCATTATCGATGTTCCGTTCTAACCCTGAGCGCCGATTTATCCGGCGGTTCCTTCAATTCAACGCACCCGCGCGATTTGAACCCGTTCGCGGGCGTATAATACATGGTCCGGCGGGGAAATTTCACCGATTCCGCAAGCCCCTCAGTGGTTTTTTATTGGCTGTAGCTGTGGCCAAACTTTGGCTTACCGATTGGACAGATTGTCCCCTTTTGGTTGGACTAGTTGGACCCCGCCGTCGCCAGCCGCTTGGCCAGAAACGCATCGATAGCCCCGGACATCGCCCCGACCGCCTTGTTACGCCAGGCCTCCGAGACCAGATGGTCGCGGTCGCCCTTGTTGGAGACATAGCCGAGCTCGACCAGCACGGAGGGCACGTCCGGCGCCTTCAGCACACGGAAGCCGGCCGATTTCAGGGGATGCTGGTGCATCCTGACCGTCGACTTCATCTCGTTCATCAAGACGCGCGCAAAGCGGTTGGAAAAGGTTCGGGTTTCCCGCTGTGCCAGGTCGATCAGGATGTCGGCCACCACGGGCTCCTCGCTGATCGTCACGCCCGCGATGGAGTCGGAACGGTTTTCCGCTTCCGCCAGCCGTTCTGCCTTGGCGTCGGAGGCCTTTTCCGACAGCGTGTAGATGGTCGCACCCTGCGCGTCGCCCTCTCCCTTCGGTAAGGCGTCGGCGTGGATCGAGACGAACAGCGCCGCCGATTGATTGCGCGCGATGCGCACACGCTCGTCGAGCGCAATGAAGGTATCGTCGTCGCGCGTCATTACCACGCGGTATTTGCCTGATTTTTCGATGCGGTCGCGCAGCGCGAGGCCAAAGGTCAGAACGAGATTCTTTTCGACAAAGTCGCTGCCGCCGGCCTGCGTACCGTTGTCAGGACCGCCATGGCCGGGATCGATCACGATCACCGGGCGGTTGTCGGGCGGGCCTGCCGGCTTGGCCGGCACGGTCGGGGGCACGGCGGCCTTGGCGTCGGCGACCGCGGGCCGAAGCTCGGGTCTGGAATCATTGAGCGACTGCATGAAAGCCGTCCGGTCGACCTCGGTCAGCTCCAGCACCAGCCGCGGCGGCTGTCCGTTGGCCGCTTCCAGCACGTAGGAATTGGCGATCTTCGCAGGACCCGTGAGATCGAACACGATGCGCGAGCCGCCGGGCATCACGAGCCCGTAGCGAAACGCCTTGATCAATCCCCGCCCCGCGGTGCCGACACCGGGCGGAAGCTGGAAGCTGACCTGGGGAATGTCGATCACCACCCGATAGGGATCGGCGAGCACGAAAGCGCGGTGCTGTATCGGCTTGTCGAGATCGAGCACGAAACGGGTCTGCTTGGCATCCCCGGCAAGCCGCGCATCGGAGGCGATCGGAAAATTCGAGACCGCGGCCGGCACCGGCACCGGGCCTTCGGCAGCGCCGGCGGAGGCCGATAGCGCACACAACATTGCTGCGGCGCACAAGAGCGCAAGACCCAGCAAAGCATGATGATTTGCGCGGCTCGCCAACGATTCTCAGCCTCCGAGGAGCCCTCTTTACCGCAATAAAACCACAGGGTTAACTGGGTCTTAATGTTCCCACAGCGAAAAGGGAGCCGTGTTGCCCGGGGGCGACGCTCGCTCCCGCTCCCTTGCACCTAACGTCCAATCCACGTATGTAAAGCGCGCTGAAGGCTATTTTCCGGTTGTGTCGTGTTCAGCCTCCCGGTGCCGCGCCGGAACCCTCCGTTTTCAGGAGATTTCCAGCGTTTTCCGACCCTCCAGAGCCAGCGCCGCGCGCGGCTGATAGGAAGCGGCGGATTCGAGCCCGAGCGGCAGCCCGTCCCAAGGCCACGTTTCTGCTCCAGGGACGGTTTTTGATACGGCGCAGCCGAGCATCCGGCCCCCTCGGGGTTCCGATGTCCGATTTGCCGGCAAGGCGCACCCTGCGCCGGGCCGGAGCCAGCAGCGATCTTCCAGGCGGCTTCCTTGCCGCCCTTGTTTTTAGACGGGCCGACGCTTGATGCGCCAGACTGTGTTGCCGACCCCGATCCACGAAGCGAACGCGCAAGCGCGCACCGCTTTCGTGCGATCCCGTTCGGCGCGGCGCGCCACCTTGCGATTTGGCCTTCCCCTCACCCCCGAATCAGGTGGACCGTCGCGTCCCAGGCCAGCGCAGGTTGCGCACGCCATGAAACGCGCCCGCCGCCGTCATGAGTTCCAAGATGCCCAACAAAATGTTGATCGATGCCACCCACCCGGAGGAGACCCGGGTCGTCGTGGTTCGCGGCAATCGAGTCGAAGAGTTTGATTTCGAGACCGCGCAGCGCAAGCAACTGCGCGGCAACATCTATCTCGCCAAGGTCACCCGCGTAGAGCCTTCGCTGCAGGCCGCCTTCATCGAATATGGCGGCAACCGGCACGGCTTCCTCGCCTTCAGCGAAATCCATCCCGACTACTACCAGATCCCGGTCGCCGACCGTCAGGCGCTGATCGAGGCCGACGAGCGCGCCCATCGCGAGGCCGAAGAGGAAAGCGAGAACCGCTCCAACCGCCATCGCGGCCGTTCACGCCACCGCAATTCCCGCCGCCGCGGCCATGGCGACCGCGTCCGCAGCGAGATCGTCGAGGGCGCCGCGCCCGATGCAGCCGCCGAAGCGCAGCCGTTCGAAGGTTACGTGCCGCATGGCGAGCACGGTGAGCTCGACCCGGATGCCCACGAAGCGCATGGCGAGCATCACGAGCACGAGGCGCATGATCATGATCAAGAGCATCATGATGATCATGGCCACGATCACGATCATCATCACGGTCACGAGGACCATCATCATGATCACGAACATGCCCATGATGAGCACGCTCACGAGGCCGCTGCGCCGGCTACTCAGCCCGATCCGGTCGTAGCCGCCGTCGAGGAATCCGTTGCGGCGACCGCGCCCGAGGTGACCGCGCCCGCCGAAGCCAACCACGATCAGGAACGCGCGGCGGAAGAGCAGGTGCACGAAAACATTGCGCATGCCGACGATGCCGTGCACGCCGAACACGCGGACGAATCCGTTGTCGAGCTGCGCGAGGGCGAGAGCGCACCCGCAGCGCCGGGCGAGGAACTCGGCGAGGACGACGAAGAAGACGACGGCGAGGATGCCGAAGAGGAACAAGTCGAATCCGTCGGCGGCGACGACGTGCTGGAAGAAGTGCCGGAGCGCGCCTTCCGTCCGCGCCGCCAATACAAGATCCAGGAAGTGATCAAGCGCCGCCAGGTGATGCTGGTGCAAGTGGTCAAGGAAGAACGCGGCAACAAGGGCGCGGCGCTGACGACCTATCTGTCGCTGGCCGGCCGCTATGCCGTGTTGATGCCCAACACCGCTCGCGGCGGCGGCATCAGCCGCAAGATCACCAGCGCGCAGGACCGCTCGCGGCTGAAGGAAGTGGTGCAGGATCTCGACGTGCCCGAGGGCATGGGGATCATCCTGCGCACCGCCGGGGCCTCCCGCACCAAGCCGGAGATCAAGCGCGACTTCGAATATCTGATCCGCATGTGGGAAACCGTGCGCGACATGACGCTGAAGTCGCAGGCCCCCACCCTCGTCTATGAGGAAGGCTCGTTGATCAAGCGCTCGCTGCGCGATCTCTACAACAAGGAGATCGACGACATCATGGTGGCCGGCGAAGGCGGCTACCGCGAGGCGCGCGACTTCATGAAGATGCTGATGCCGTCGAACGTGAAGTCGGTGAAGCAGTATCGCGACGGCCAGCCGCTGTTCTCGCGAATGGGCGTCGAAAGCCAGCTCGATGCGATGTTCACGCCCACCGTGCAGCTTCGCTCCGGCGGCTACATCGTCATCAACCAGACCGAGGCGCTGGTCTCCATCGACGTCAACTCGGGCCGCTCGACCCGCGAACACCACATCGAGGACACCGCGCTGAAGACCAATCTGGAAGCGGCTGAGGAAGTCGCGCGCCAGCTACGCCTGCGCGACCTTGCGGGCCTGATCGTCATCGACTTCATCGACATGGACGAGAAGCGCAACAACCGCGCGGTGGAGCGCAAGCTCTCCGACTGCCTGCGGCAGGACCGTGCGCGCATCCAGGTCGGCCGCATCTCGCATTTCGGCCTTCTGGAGATGTCGCGCCAGCGCATCCGCGCCAGCGTGCTGGAGTCCTCGACCGAGCCTTGCACGCTGTGCGGCGGCACCGGGCATGTGCGCTCGGTCTCGTCGGTGGCGCTGCAGCTATTGCGCGGCATCGAAGAAATCCTGATGAAGGGCGCGACCCACAATCTCAACGTCCGCACCCGCACCGACGTTGCGCTCTACGTCCTCAACCACAAGCGCGGCCACCTGCGCGACCTCGAGAGCAGCTTCAAGGTATCGCTCGCGGTCGTCGCCGATCCCTCGGTCGCCGGCCAGCAGTCCTACATTATCGATCGCGGCGAGCAGGTGCACACGCTGGAAGCGGCCAAGGCGCTGCTGGCAGCGCAGGCCGCCAGCGCTCCCGTGCAGGAAGACGATGCCGAAGAGGACGATGACGGTTTCGACGTCGAGACGGAATCCGAGGTCGAGACCGAGGAGACCGAAGGCCTGTCCGACGAGCAGCCCGCTTCGGGAGAAGCAGGCAGTGACGGCGACGGTCAGCGGCGCGGCAGGCGGCGCCGGCGCCGGCGTGGCCGCGGCGGTGGCGAGGCGCGCGAGGGCGAACAGCAACCGCGCGAGGATAGCGAGCTGGTGCAGGCCGCCATGGCCGAGCCGAGCGAGGCCGGCGTCACAGACGAGGGATTTGCCGAGGACGAGGAGTCCGACGAGCAGCCGGGCTTTGCCGGCGCCGAACAGGGCCAGAATGGTGAACGCAGGCCGCGCCGTCGTGGACGCCGTGGCGGCCGCCGCCGCCGTGGCGGACGCGAGGACGGACGCGAGGAAGGTCTTGCCGGTTCGATCAGCGATGAGCTGACGCCGCCGCCCGCGCACGAAGCGGCCGATGCGGTTGCCGATTTCGACGGGCGCTCAGAGCCCGCGCCCTCGATCGTGCAGCATGCAGAACCTGCGCCGGCCTACCAGCCTGAGGCCGTCGAGCGGCCGCAGCCCGTTGCAGCGCCCGCGCCTGCGGCGGAAGAAGCCGTTAGCGACGAAAAGGCTACACGGCGCCGCTCCACCGTGCGTGAAAAGGTGAGCTTCAGCTCCAGCCCATCACCGGATGCCGCGTCGGCCATCCCTGTCGCCACCGGGCATCCTGTGCCTGCGCCGGCTACGGAAGCGCCCGGCCCTGATGGAGACCAGCCGCGCAAGGCCGGCTGGTGGTCGCGCCGCTTCGGCGGCGGCTAGACTCGCTGCATACCGCAAACAAAAAAACCGCCCGGTGCGAACCGGGCGGTTTTTCGTTGGCGGGAGCGAGCGATCAGCCAGTGGTGATCGCCGTCTCCATGTCGGTCGGATCGATCTCCTTCGACAGATTGGCCCTGAGCTTGTCGCGGTCGAGCTCGCCTTCCCACCAGGCCACGACGACGCAGGCGACGCCGTTGCCGCAGAGGTTGGTGAGTGCGCGGCATTCGCTCATGAACTTGTCGATACCGAGAACGATCGCCATGCCCGGCACCAGCCGCGGATCGACCACCGCAAGCGTCGCCGCCAGAGTGATGAAGCCCGCCCCGGTGATGCCGGAAGCGCCCTTCGAGGTCAGCATCGCCACCGCCAGAATGGTGATCTGCTGGCCGAGCGTGAGATCGAAGCCGAGCGCCTGCGCGATGAACAGGGTCGCCAGCGTCATGTAGATGTTGGTGCCGTCGAGGTTGAATGAATAACCGGTGGGCACCACGAGGCCGACCACCGATTTCGAGCAGCCGAGCCGCTCCAGCTTCTCCATCAAGGACGGAAGCGCGCTTTCCGAGGACGAGGTGCCGAGCACGATCAGCAGCTCGTCCTTGATGTAGGCGAGGAACTTGAAGATCGAGAAGCCTGCTATGCGCGCGATCAGGCCGAGCACCACGAACACGAACAGTGCCGCCGTGGCGTAAAAGGTCAGGATCAGCCCGATCAGATTGAGGATCGCGCCGGTGCCGAACTTGCCGATGGTGTAGGCCATCGCGCCGAACGCGCCGATGGGGGCAGCCCGCATCACGATCGAGATCACGCCGAACACGCCATGGGCGGCGTCATCGACGAACGAACGCAAGGTATGGCCCCGCTCGCCGAGGCTCATGATGGCGAAGCCGAACAGGATCGAGAAGAACAGCACCTGCAGGATCTCGCCCTGCGCGAAGGCGCCGACGACGGTGTCGGGAATGATGTGCAGGATGAAGTCGACGCTCTTCTGGGCTTCCGCCTGCTTGGCATATCCGGCGACCTTGGCGGCATCCGCTGCGGCGCTGCCGAAGCCGTCGCCGGGCCGCACCACATTGCCGACGATCAGGCCGATCACCAGCGCGAAGGTCGAGACCACCTCGAAATAGACCAGCGCCTTGACGCCGATGCGGCCGACCTTCTTGGCGTCGGAGATATGGGCAATGCCCGATACGACGGTGCAGAAGATGATCGGCGCAATTACCATCTTGATCATCTTGATGAAGCCGTCGCCCATCGCCTTGATCCAGTCGTTGGTGGCGAGGTTCGGCCACAGCCAGCCGACGATGGCGCCGAGCACGATCGCGATCAGCACCTGAACATAGAGAACCTTGTACCAAGGCTTTTTGGCCGAGCTCACCGCTGCATCGGCCGTGATGGTTGCCGCCATGACGCTTACTCCCCCTCAGAAGTCGCGCCCTGCCCTTCGACTTTTGTCGGCGACAGAACGCCGCACCTAGCCAAGAGGGATCGGTGCAAGGAGTCAATGGTATCCAGCGAACTATCCCTCCCGAACGTGCCGGTCGACCAGACGCCAGGCCGCCGGCAGCAGTGTTGCCCCGAGCGCACTCTTGACGACCGATCCGGCGAGGAACGGCAGCAGCCCGACCAGCCATGCCTTGCTTGTACCTAGCCCGATACCGTAAGCGAGCCACGCAAAGCCCGTGGCAAGAATAACGGCGTGACCGATCATCATGGCCGCGAACAGAAAGGCCATGTTGCGATCCCAACCGCGCTCGCCCAGCCAGCCCGTCACGAAGGCGGCCGCAACGAAGCCGAACAAATAACCAGCGGTTGGCCCCACCAGCGGAGCCAATCCGCCGACCGGTCCGGCAAACACCGGCAATCCCATGGCGCCTTCGGCGAGATAGGCGATCACGGTCGCGCAGCCGAGCCGCCAGCCATAGGCCGCGCCCAGCATCAACACGACCAGTGTCTGCAAGGTCATCGGCACGTAAG
>JAKFVP010000255.1 GCA_021732175.1 Bradyrhizobium sp. | reverse complement strand
ATAATTGCCGCCGGATCCGATCGCCATCACGCCGGCCTCGGGTTCCAGCACGTCGCCGGTGCCGGTCAAGACCAGCGAGACGTCCTTGTCGGCGACGATCATCATGGCCTCCAGCCGCCGCAGATAACGGTCGGTGCGCCAGTCCTTGGCGAGCTCCACGGCCGCTCGGGTCAATTGCCCCGGATATTGCTCGAGCTTGCTCTCCAGCCGCTCGAACAGGGTGAAGGCGTCGGCGGTGGCGCCGGCGAAGCCGCCGATCACCTCGCCCTTGCCGAGCCGGCGCACCTTCTTGGCGTTGGACTTGATGACGGTCTGGCCGATCGAGACCTGGCCGTCACCGCCGATCACCACCTTGCCGCCCTTGCGGACCGTCAAAATCGTGGTGCCGTGCCAGACCGCCGGCTCCTGGGGGGATGCTTGCATAATTACCTCGCGTTTCCCCGAGATTTAGGGGTTTGGCGGACCGGTTACAATCAGGCCCGAGGGGGCCGGATTCCGGTCACCATAGGCCGAACTTCAGTCGTTTGAGCACCATCCCGCAGTAGCGAAGGCGGTATCGGCCTGTTAAAAGACCCGCGTTTTCGGCACGAGAGAGCAGCATTTTCCATGCGCACGGCAACCATCAAGCGCAAGACCAAGGAGACCGACATCGAGGTGGCGGTCAATCTGGACGGCACCGGTGTGTCCATCGTCTCCACGGGCATCGGCTTCTTCGACCATATGCTCGACCTGCTCGCGCGGCATTCGCGCATCGACATCACGGTCAAGGCCGATGGCGATCTCCATGTCGATCACCACCACACCACCGAGGACGTCGGCATTGCGCTCGGCCAGGCGGTGAAGCAGGCGCTCGGCTCGATGGCCGGCATCACCCGCTATGCCTCGATCCACATGCCGATGGACGAGACGCTGTCGCGCGTCGTCATCGACATTTCGGGCCGACCGGTGCTGGTGTTCAAGGTCGATTTCCCGCGCGACAAGGTTGGCGCTTTCGATACCGAGCTGGTGCGGGAATGGTTCAACGCCTTTGCGATGAACGCCGGCGTGACTTTGCACGTCGAGACCCTATATGGCGAGAACAGCCATCATATCGCCGAATCCTGTTTCAAGGGTCTGGCGAGGGCGCTCCGCGCCGCTGTCGCGATCGATCCGCGCGCGGCCGGCGAGGTGCCGTCCACCAAGGGCTCGCTCGGCGGCTAGAGCATGATCCGGAAAAGTGTGAAGCGGTTTTCCGATAAGATCATGCTCAAACAAAAGAGCCCTTAAGGTTCTACTTCGGAGAGTGCAATGCCGGTCTATACGGTGCATGCCCCGGTGACCAACGGCGCTGATCTGACAGCGACGGACAAATTCGCGTTCGTGCGTGACGGCTTCCATTTCTGGGCTGCTGTCGCGGGCGTGATCTGGCTTGCCTGGCATCGGTTGTGGCTGGCGCTGATCGGCTGGATCGTCCTGGTGCTGGCCATCAATGCCGGGCTCGGCTGGCTCGGTGTCGGCTCGCGCGCCATGCTTCTCATCGATGTGGTGCTGGCGCTGCTGCTCGGCTTTGAAGCCGCGAGCCTGCGGCGCTGGACGCTGTCGCGGCGCAAATGGCGGATGCTCGATGTGATCGTGGCCGACGACGAAGAGTCCGCCGAACGGCGCTTCTTCGACCGCTGGACCGCGCGCAACCGCGTCACCAGCGACTCCTATTCGGTGGATCGCGGTAGCCCGCCGCCCACTCGTAGTGTTGCGGGTCAGCCTTTCTCAAAGCCGCCGCCGATCCCGCAAGGCGGCATTATCGGTTTGTTTCCAGAGCCAGGAGGATCGCGATGACGGTAGCCATCATCGATTACGGCTCCGGGAATCTGCATTCGGCTGCCAAGGCCTTCGAGCGCGCCACGCGCAGCATGGAAAACCCCGAGAAGATCGCGGTGACCCGCGATCCCGACGCGGTGTTCCGCGCCGACCGCATCGTGCTGCCCGGTGTCGGCGCCTTCGCCGATTGCCGAAGGGGTCTCGATGCGCTCGACGGCATGGTCGAGGCGATGACGGAAGCGGTGCGCGACAAGGCGCGGCCGTTCTTCGGCATCTGCGTCGGCATGCAGCTGATGGCGACGCGCGGCAAGGAGCATGTCGTCACCGACGGCTTCAACTGGATCGAAGGCGACGTCGTCAAGATCCAGCCGCGCGACGAGAGTTTGAAAGTGCCGCACATGGGCTGGAATACGCTCGATCTGGTGCAGGAGCATCCCGTGCTGGAGCGGCTGCCGCTGGGGCCGAAGGGCCGCCACGCCTATTTCGTGCACTCCTATCACCTCGCTCCCGCCAACGAGGCGAATGTGCTGGCGCGCGCCGATTATGGCGGGCCAGTCACCGCGATCGTGGGCAAGGACACCGCCATCGGCACGCAGTTTCACCCCGAGAAGAGCCAACGCTTCGGGCTGGCGCTGATCTCCAATTTCCTGAAGTGGAAGCCGTGATCCTCTTTCCTGCGGTTGACCTGAAAAACGGCCAGTGCGTGCGCCTCGAACAAGGCGACATGGCGCGCGCGACGGTGTTCAATCTCGATCCGGCGGCGCAGGCGCGTTCCTTTGCCGCGCAGGGATTCGAGTATCTGCACATCGTCGATCTCGACGGCGCCTTTGCCGGCAAGCCCATGAATGCGCAAGCGGTCGAGTCGATGCTCAAGGCCGTCACCATGCCGGTGCAGCTCGGCGGCGGCATCCGCGATCTCCGCACCGTCGAAGGCTGGCTGGAGAAGGGCGTGACGCGCGTCATCATCGGCACGGCCGCGGTGCGCGATCCTGATTTCGTCAAAGCAGCGGCGAAGAAATTCCCCGGCCGTGTTGCCGTCGGTCTCGATGCGCGCGACGGCAAGGTGGCGGTCGAGGGCTGGGCCGAGAGCTCGCAGGTCACCGCGCTCGAGATCGCGCAGCGGTTCGAGGATGCCGGCGTTGCCGCCATTATCTTCACTGACATCGCCCGCGACGGCCTGCTGAAGGGTCTCAACCTCGATGCGACCATCGCGCTGGCCGAAAGCATTTCCATTCCCGTGATCGCCTCCGGCGGCCTCGCCTCGATTGAAGACGTGAAAGCCATGCTGGCGCCGCGCGCCAAGAAGCTGGCCGGCGCCATCGCCGGCCGCGCGCTCTACGACGGCCGGCTCGATCCCGCCGACGCGCTCGCGCTGATCAAGAGCGCGCGGGCCGCGGCTTAGGAGAGATTGATGTTCAAGGTTCGCGTGATCCCCTGCCTCGACGTCAAGGACGGCCGAGTGGTCAAGGGCGTCAACTTCGTCGATTTGCGCGACGCCGGCGATCCCGTCGAGGCCGCGATCGCCTATGACGCGGCCGGCGCCGACGAACTCTGCTTCCTCGATATCAACGCCACCCATGAGAACCGCGGCACCATGATGGACGTGGTGCGGCGAACGGCGGAAGCCTGCTTCATGCCGCTCACCGTCGGCGGCGGCGTCCGCACGATCGACGATATCCGAGAGCTCTTGCGCGCCGGCGCCGACAAGGTGTCGATCAACAGCGCGGCCGTCGCCCGCCGCGAGTTCGTCAAGGAAGGCGCGGAGAAGTTCGGCGAGCAGTGCATCGTGGTGGCGATCGACGCCAAGCGGGTCAACCGCCCCGGCGGCTCGGACCGCTGGGAGATCTTCACCCATGGCGGGCGCAAGGGCACCGGCATCGACGCCATCGAATACGCCCAGGAAGTGGTCTCGCTCGGCGCCGGCGAAATCCTGCTGACCTCGATGGACCGCGACGGTACCCGCCAGGGCTTTGACCTGCCGCTGACGCGGACGATTGCCGACAGTGTCCCCGTACCGGTAATCGCGTCCGGCGGCGTCGGCAATCTCGACCACCTTGTGGACGGCATCCGCGAGGGCCACGCCACCGCGGTGCTGGCCGCGTCGATCTTCCACTTCGGGGAATTTACCATCCGCCAAGCCAAGGACCACATGGTCAGCCGCGGCCTGCCGATGCGCCTCGATCCCTGACGACTCCCCGTCACAAAAGTGCTAAGTGACGTCCAGATGGCGCCGGGGACAATGGCGCCTTGAAGCTTTTGACGCGTTTTCTTCACGCGAACCGGTACCCACTTCGCTTGAAAACGCTATGGTTGTTGAGTTCAAGCGATGCCGCGTTTCACGGTCCACGATCTGGCCGCCACCATCGATGCCCGTGCCGCCTCCGGCGGGGAGGCGTCCTACACCAGGAAGCTGCTCGACAAGGGCGCGGAGCATTGCGCCAAGAAATTCGGCGAGGAAGCGGTCGAGACCGTGATCGCGGCGATCGAAAATAATCGCGACCATTTGATCGCCGAGAGCGCCGACGTTCTGTTTCATTTGCTGGTGCTGCTGAAAGCGCGCGGCGTGAAGCTCGAGGATGTGGAAGCAGCGCTCGCCGAGCGCACCGGCATGTCGGGACTGGAAGAGAAGGCCTCGCGCAAGCGGGAGGGGTAAGCCATGGATGTCAGGGCACCAGAGCAGCAATATAATCCATACCGTGTCTTCACCCGCGACCAGTGGGCGCATCTGCGCGATGACACGCCGATGACCCTGGAGCCCGGCGAATTCGACCGCCTGCGCTCGCTGCACGACCGTCTCGACATCAAAGAGGTCGAGGAAATCTATCTGCCGCTGTCGCGACTGTTGTCGATCTATGTCGACGCGACGACCCGGCTGTTTCAGGCGCAGCGCGAATTTCTCGGCATTCGCGAGCGCAAGGTGCCCTACATCATCGGCGTCGCTGGCTCGGTGGCGGGCGGCAAATCGACCACGGCGCGCGTGCTTCAAGCGCTGCTGGCGCGCTGGTCGCCGCGGCCCAAGGTCGACCTGGTGACCACCGACGGTTTCCTCTATCCGAACGCCGTGCTCGAACGGCTGGGATTGATCCAGAAGAAGGGTTTTCCGGCGAGCTACGACCTGCCGCTGCTGCTGTCGTTCCTGAGCGACATCAAGTCCGGCCGCAGGGGCGTGAGGGCGCCGGTCTATTCGCATTTGACCTGGGACATCGTGCCGAACCAGTGGCAGGAGGTTGACCAGCCCGACATCCTGATCGTCGAGGGCGTCAACGTGCTGCAAACCGGGCGGCTGCCGCGCGACGGCAAGGCGGTGGCTGTCGTTTCTGACTTCTTCGATTTCTCGATCTATATCGACGCCGAAGAGGCCGTCCTGCGCGAGTGGTACATCAGGCGCTGGCTGACCTTGCGCGACACGGCCTTCAAGGATCCGAAATCGTACTTCCGCCGTTACGCGCCGTTGTCGGACGAGGAAGCGGTCGCCACCGCGACCGCGATCTGGGAGCGCACCAACCTCGCCAATCTCGAGGAAAATATTCTGCCGACACGACCGCGCGCGACGTTGATCCTGAAGAAGGGCGCCGATCACGTCATCGAAACGGTGGCGCTGCGGCGGCTCTGACCGTGATTAGATTAAGTTGAGCTGGTGCGGCAACGGGAATCACCTCTCCCTTCGGGAGGGGCACAGCGCCGGGTGAAGGGTTACGGTCCCTCGATAGAGCGGTATCCCTCACCCGATTTGCTACGCAAATCGACCTCTCCCGAAGGGAGAGGTGAACTGAGTCCGGGGCCCATCCGATTTAAGCCGATGGCATTTCGCTTTAGTTTCACGCCGCGATGTGGCGGCCGGCGGCGAGGTTCGCCAGCGCTTCCGCCAGCTTGTCGCGGTCGAGCGGCTTGATCAGGAAGCCGTCCATCCCCGCTTCGAAGCAGGCATAGCGGTCTTCCACCAGCGTGTTCGCGGTCAGTGCGAGGATCGGCGTGCGCCGGCCGGGTTCGCTGGCCTCCATGCCGCGCAGGCGGCGGGTGGTCTCGATGCCGTCGAGGCGCGGCATCTGGATGTCCATCAACACGAGATCGTAGGGCGTGCCGGCGGATTTCGCCGCCTGCCAGGATTCCAGCGCCTCTTCGCCATTGGTGGTGATGACGACGCGGTGGCCGAGCCGTCCCAGCAGCGAGCGCATCAGGAGTGCGTTGATCTCATTGTCCTCGGCGACGAGGATGGAAAGTGCGGGCGTGGGTACAGTGGGCGCGACGGGTTCTGCCGGCTGTTCAGCGGCGATTTCGGGTGCGGCAACTTCCGGCGGGGTCGCAAGGCGCGCGGCGAGGGAGGCGGCGCGCAGCGGCTTGACCAGATAGCCGGTGTAGGCGGCGCCAAGGGCGCTCTGCAGCTCCTGCCGGGTCGAGGGCGTGAACAGCACGATGCGATGCATGGCGTGGGTGCGCGCGCGCTCGCCGAATTTCTCGATCGTGTCGGCGCCAAAGGCGTGATCGACCATCACGGCGTGCCAGGCGCGTTCGGGCAGCAGGACTTCCGCCACCTCGACATCCGAGACGACGCAGATCTGCCCGCCCCAGCGCTGCAACCGCCGCTCGATCAGGGAGACGCCGATGCTAGATGGTGCCACCAGCATAACGGAATGGCCGGCGAGGTCGGGCGCAACGAAGGAAGGCTGTCCGCTCCAGTCGGCGGCCGCGAGCGGCAGCGACACTTCGAAAGTCGAGCCTTCGCCCGGCTTGCTGTCCAGCGTGATGCGCCCGCCCATGCGGCGCACGATGCGCTCGCTGATGGAGAGGCCGAGGCCGGTGCCGCCATAGCTTCGGGCGATGCCGTCATTGGCCTGCTCGAACTCGCGGAAGATGCGCTCCTTCGACTCCGGCGCGATGCCGATGCCGGTGTCGCGCACCATAAAGGTGATTTCGTTAGGCCAGATGCCGGGCTCGACGATCAGTGCGACGCCGCCTTGCTGCGTGAACTTGATGGCGTTGCCGGCGAGATTGAGCAGCACCTGGCGCAGGCGCGCGGCATCGCCGACGACTTCGCGCGACAGGCGGTCGTCGACATAGGCGGCGATCTCGATCTGCTTGGCCTGCGCGCGCGGTGCCAGCAATTCGGTGATGTCCTCGATCAGCGCGGCCAGCGCAAACGGGCGGGCTTCGAGGTCGATCTTGCCGGCCTCGATCTTGGAGTAATCGAGCAGTTCCTCGATCAGCGCCAGCAGCGCGTCGCCGGACGATTTCACGGCCCTGGCATAGGTCGCCTGTTCCGGGGTCAGCGGCGTGTCGAGCAGCAGGCTGCTCATGCCGATGATGCCGTTGAGCGGGGTGCGGATCTCGTGCGAGGTCATGGCGAGGAAGCGCGACTTGGCCCGGTTGGCGGCATCGGCCTGGTCGCGCGCTTCGGCGAGCGCCCGCTCGCTTTCGGTGCGGTCGGTGACGTCGCGGCCGACGCTCTGCATCTCCGCAGGTCCGCCGGCGTCGTTGCGCACGAGGCCTTCGCGCCAGGCGATCCAGCGCGGGCCGAATTTCGTTCCGATCTGCTGGTCGTGGACGCGGGTGCCGTTCGGCTCCAGCGCGGTGTCGCCCTGCTCGATGATGTCGAGTTTTGCGGTCGTGCCGATCAGTTGTTCGCGCGGCAGGCCGGCGAGCTCGCAATAGGCGTCGTTGGCGAAGGTGATGCGTCCCTGCGCATCGCGCAACACAATCAGGTCGCCCTGCGATTCGAACAGGCTGCGGGCGCGGGCTTCGGCTTCCTGCAGTTCCCAATTGCGGTCGGCCATCGCCTCGTTATGCATGGCGATCTTGCGCAGCTTCTTGCGGCCCAGCCGCAGGCGGATGCCCAGGGTGACGATCCACAGGCAGGCCATCGCAAACAGAAAGCTCGCGCCGATGGCGAAGTTGTGGGGGTTATAGCCAGATGCCGGCGACGTGCTGGCGGCGATGAAGCCGTAAGCCCCGCCGAAACAGGCCGAAAAGATCAAGGCGGAGCGCACAGCGAAGATCAGCCAGGGATGCCGGCGCGCGAAGCGGCGAAGGTGCATCCTGATCCGGAAGGTCCGTCCCATCGCCGACTGCTCCGAGATTGTCTTTGAGATGCCCGCTGACCCGCTGCTTGCGACGATGCGCGGCGCGCGTTGCAAAGTGCTTGAGGCCGGATCGCGCCTTAAGGGCGCAATCCAAACGTGGTTGATGAAAGGTTAAAGCGAGGCGGAGCGCGTGTTCGGCCGCGCGCCGCGGGCGCCGACGATCAGGGCGGCGGCGTCCAGCATCGAGAAGGTCTTCGACTGCACGAAGATGCGGTAATCGGCCGGGCCGTCCGGCGTCAGATAGATGACGGGATCGGACGAAGAGAAGCCGCGCGAGATCGACACCAGTTGCGGCGGCTGGCTGCTATGGCAGGCGCTGCCTTCCGCGGCGTCGGCGCCGTCGATCACGGCAAAGTCTGCGGCTTCCGCGCGATCGATGATCTGCACGCGCACGGTTGCTTTCGCCGGGTTGGTGGTGAAGCGGACCCGCAGGGAGGATTGCCAGGGCAGCGAGGTAAGCTGCACCGAAGTATCGGCGACCGCGATACAGGGCGCGTCGGCGAACAGCTCGCCGCGGGCGAGGAAGGCGATGACCGCCAGGGGGACAACAGAGGCCAGAACCCGGAAACGCAACATGGATACACTCACTAGCCGGGCCCCGAACGCGGGCCCTTATGGTTGGCGGAGTGTAAAGAAGACTGGTTACTGCCGTATTGACGCGGAGCGATTTATGCCGCGCGCCTGACGTCGTCGGCCAATGCACGATAGGACAACGCTTCGGCCAGATGCAGCCGCCCGATCTTCTCGGCGCCGTCGAGGTCGGCGAGCGTGCGCGCCACCCGCAGCACGCGGTGATAGCCGCGCGCGGTGAGGCGCATGGTCTCGGCGGCGTCACGCAGCAATTTCTGGCCGGCCGCATCCGGCTGCGCGATGGTCTCCAGCAGCGAGGCCGGGGCCTCCGCGTTGGTGCGGACATTGGGCAAGCCGGCCGCAGCGTAACGCGCGAGCTGGATGTCACGCGCTGCCGCAACGCGGGCGGCAACTTCGGCAGAACCTTCCGACGGCGGCGGCAGGATCAGATCGGCGGCGGTCACCGCCGGCACTTCGATGCGAAGGTCAATGCGATCCATCAGCGGGCCGGAGATGCGCATCTGGTAGTCGGACGTGCAGCGGTCGATCGGGCCACGCTTGCAGGAGTAGCCGACCTCAAACGCGTGGCCGCAGCGGCAGGGATTCATCGCGGCTACCAGCATGAAGCGCGCAGGATAGGTGACGCGGTGATTGGCGCGGGAGACGGAGACTTCGCCGTTCTCCAGCGGCTGGCGCAGCGAATCGAGCACGCGCGCATCGAACTCCGGCAGCTCGTCGAGGAACAGCACGCCATGATGGGCCAGCGAAATCTCGCCGGGCTTTGCGCGCAGGCCGCCGCCTGTCAGTGCGGCCATGCTGGCGGAATGATGCGGCGAGCGGAACGGCCGCCGCGCGGTGAGCGCGCCATCGCGGATTTCACCGGCGACGGAGGCGATCATCGAAACTTCGAGCAATTCCGACGGCGACAGCGGCGGCAGGATCGAGGGCAGCCGCGCCGCCAGCATGGACTTGCCCGCGCCGGGCGAACCCATCATCAGCAGATGATGGCCGCCGGCCGCCGCGATCTCGAGCGCACGCTTGGCGCTCTCCTGTCCCTTGATGTCGCGCAGGTCGAGCTGCGTCTCGCTGAGCTCATGCACTTTCGGCTGCGGGCGCGACAGCACCTGCGTGCCCTTGAAGTGATTGGCGATCTGGATCAGCGATTTCGCGGCGATGATCTGGATGTCCGGGCTCGCCCACGCCGCTTCCGAACCGCAGGCCGCGGGACAAATCAGTCCTTCATCGCGGGTGTTGGCCCCGATGGCGGCCGGCAGCACGCCCGCAACGGGCGCGATCGATCCGTCGAGCCCGAGTTCGCCGAGCACGGTGAAGCCGGACAACGCATCCGGCGGGATGGCGCCGATCGCCGCCATCAGCCCGAGCGCGATCGGCAGATCGTAATGGCTGCCTTCCTTGGGCAGGTCGGCCGGCGCGAGATTGACGATGATGCGCCGCGCCGGCAGCGCCAGTCCCGAAGCGATCAGCGCCGAACGCACCCGCTCGCGCGCTTCCGACACCGCCTTGTCGGGCAGGCCGACAATGGCGAACGCCGGTAGTCCAGGCACGATCTGCACCTGCACGTCGACCGCGCGGGCCTCGATCCCCTCAAACGCTACCGTGGAAACCCGCTGGACCATGCCGCTCCCTTGCATGGCGAAGGGTAGCTGATGCTCGGGGAGAGTGCAAGAACATTACGGGAACAAAGAATGAGAACCGGGCGGCCTCAGCAGCCGCCCGGGGAGTGCGAGCTCACAGCTCCATCTTCATCGCTGCCGGATAGTAATGAAAACCTTCGCCGGTCTTGGCGATGTTGCCGAAGCCGGGCCAGGCGTAGTGATAGGACATGACCGGAAGCTTGTTGGTCGCGATCATGTCGAGCAACTTCACGCGCGTTGCCGCCGCCTGCTTCGGATCGGTGTCGTAGGAAAACTCCATCCGCGGCTTTTCCAAGAGCAGCACCGGGTGGTGCGAGAGATCGCCGAGGAAGACGAAGGATTTGCCGCCCGAGCTCACCGAGAAGATGGTGTGGCCGACGGTGTGTCCGGGCGCACCGATCGCCTGCACGCCGGGCAGGAATTCCTGGCCGTCCTTGATGAAGACGATGCGATCGCGCACCGGCAGCAGATTCTTGCGGGCGTGGACCACGAAATCCTTCATCGGACCGCCGAGCTTGCCTTCGTCGGTCCAGAAATCGAAATCGGCCTGCGTGATGTAGTACTGCGCATTCGGGAACAGCGGCTTGCCGTCTTCGCCGACGATGCCGCCGATATGGTCGATATGCGCATGCGACAGCACGACGGCGTCGATGTCGCCGGGCTTGATGCCGGCTTCGGCCATGCTCTTCTGCTGGCGGCCGGTGGTCGCTCCGAACATCTTCGACGTGCCCATGCCGGTATCGAACAGGATCAGCTTGTCGCCGGTGTTGACGATCGGCGAGTTCTGCTCGAGCACGACGTTTTCCGGATTGAGGAAATTGTCGATCAGCATCTTCTTCACTTCGTCGTCGGGCACGCCGACGAAGGTGCCCTTCGGCGGGCCGAGCGGCAGCGTGCCGTCGGAAACAACCGTGATCTCGGCTTCGCCGAGGACCATGCGGTGCCAGTAGGGAGTCTGCGTGCCGAGCTTCGGCGCCCTGGCGAGTGCGGCGCCGCCAAGCATGGTCGAGGCACCAAGAGAAGCACCGAGTCCTGCGCCAAGCGCAAGGAGAGACCGTCGCGAAAGTTGGGTCGTCATTCGTTCCTCCGAATTGCAGTGTTTTTGTTGCCAAGTGTTTATTGCAACGGCCGCCAGCCCCACGCGCGGCGCGCGCATCAACATGCTGCGCTTGGTCGCGCAAGCTGGCAAGAAGAATTAGACGCGCGGAGCGAGTGAGTAGAAAATGGGCTTTGCCGCAACCGCGAAGACTATTTCGCGGCGCGCTTCTTCTCGATGGTATCCCAGATTTTCGCAGCCACGTCCGGCCCGCCGAGCCGCGCGATGGCGCGGATGCCCGTCGGTGACGTGACATTGATTTCCGTGAGGTTGCCGTCGATCACGTCGATGCCGACGAACAATAGCCCGCGCTCGCGCAGCGCGGGGCCAACCGTGGCGCAGATTTCGCGCTCGCGCGGCGACAGTTCGGTGGCCTGTGCGGCACCGCCCCGCACCATGTTGGAGCGAAGGTCATCGGCGGCCGGCACGCGGTTGACGGCGCCGGCGAACTCGCCGTCGACCAGGATGATGCGCTTGTCGCCGTGCTTCACCTCGGGGAGGAAGCGCTGTATCACCCAGGGCTCGCGGAAGGTGACGGAGAACATGTCGAACAGCGAGCCGAAGTTCATGTCCTGCGGCATCACGCGGAACACCGCCGCGCCGCCATGGCCGTGCAGCGGCTTCATCACGACCGCGCCGTGCTCCTTGCGGAAGGAGTTGATCTCGTCGAGGTCGCGCGAGATCAGGGTCGGCGGCATCAGCTGCGGAAAGTTCATCACGAACAGTTTTTCCGGCGCATTGCGCACGGAAGCCGGATTGTTCACGACCAGCGTCTTGGGGTGGATGCCTTCGAGCAGATGCGTCGAGGTGATGTAGGCGAGGTCGAAGGGCGGGTCCTGCCGCAGCAGGATGACATCGAAGCCGTTGAGCGCCTCGCGCTTCGCCTCGCCCAGCGTGAAATGATTGCCGTCTTCGTCACGCACGGTGAGCTTTTGCACCGGCGCCACCAGCTCCGTGCCACGCTGCGAAAGCTTGTCCGGGGTGTAGTAGGAAAGGGCGTGGCCGCGCTTCTGGGCTTCCAGCAGCAGCGCAAAGGTGGAATCGCCGCGGATGTTGATGCGCGCGATGGGGTCCATCTGGACGGCGACGTTCAGTTTCATTTGAGGATATCCGGCTCTTCGGTGATGCTTGCTTCAGGCTTTCAGGGGCTGGCGTCGAACGCCGCCAACAGATGGCGCGGCAGGCTCCTCGGCGCAATCAGCATGGCGTCGAATCGCATGTCGAATTCTGCATGCTCGGGATGCGCCATCAGCCAAGCTTGCGCGGCATTGATGATGCGCTGCTGCTGGCGCGGCGTCACCGCGTAAGCCGCCTCGTCGAGGCTGGCGCGGGCCTTGACCTCGACAAAGGCGATCAGATTGCGTCTGCGCGCCACGAGGTCGATCTCGCCATAGGGCGTGCGGAAGCGTTTTGCGAGGATGCGATAGCCTTTCGCAATCAGGAACGCGGCAGCGCGGCTCTCGGCCGAAAGGCCGGTGCGGAAGGCGGCGACGCGCTCGGGCGCGGCGTTCTCAGTCTTCGCCATTCTCGCCCCGGTTTTCTTTCGCCAGCTCCAGCGCGCGGGCATAGACCTCGCGGCGCGGCCGTCCCGACACTTGGACCGCATAAGCTACCGCATCCTTGACGCTGTCGCGCTTCAGCGAGGCGCGCAGCAATTCGTCGAGTTCGCTCTCCGCCATGATCTTGTCGCCCTCCGCGGGCGGGCCGATCACGAGCACGAACTCGCCGCGGGTTTCAAGCTTGTCGGCTTGCTTCGCGAGCTCGGTCAGGGGCGCACGCACGATCTCTTCATGCAGCTTGGTCAGCTCGCGGCAGATCGCGGCTTCCCGCGTGCCCATGATGTCGGCGAGGTCGGCCAGCGTGTCCTGCACGCGGTTGCCGGATTCGAACACGACCAGCGTCGCCGCGATGCGCGAAAGCTCCGTCAGACGCGTGCGCCGCGCGTTTTGCCGCGACGGCAAAAATCCCTCGAAGAAAAAGCGATCGGTCGGAAGTGCGGCAACCGAAAGCGCGGTCAGGACGGAAGACGCACCGGGCACCGCGATCACGGCGTGTCCGGCGGCGGAGGCCTCGCGCACGAGCTTGAAGCCGGGATCCGAGATCAGCGGCGTGCCGGCATCGGACACCAGCGCGACGGATGCGCCTTGCGCGAGCTTTGCCAGGATCTTCGGCCTCGCCACTGTCGCGTTGTGTTCGTGATAGGGCGTGAGCTGCGCCGCGATCAGATAGCGCTCGGTCAGGCGATGGGTGATGCGGGTGTCTTCGCAGGCGATGAGATCGACACCGGCCAGGGTCTCCAGCGCGCGCAGGGTAATGTCCGAGAGGTTCCCGATCGGCGTCGCGACCAAATAAAGCCCGGGAACCGGCCGGGCTGCGTTCATAATCTGGCCGTTGATGGAAAAAGTTTTGACGGCAGAACCCGCTTCGACCTTAGACCCGTATATTGAACTGGCTTTTGCGCGCATAATATCAATCTAGAGGGGGGGTGACGTTTGCGCCATCCAAGATGCCGGGCAGCGCGGCGGCGAAGCGGAAGGGGTCCAACCTGGCAATGACGCCAAAGGGCCGCAAACCTTTTGTTTTGGTTAACTTTTCGTCGACACTATGCCCGGATTCATGTCCCCCGACAGCGTGAGGGAGGGAGTTTTTGGCTGACTTCCAGTCGGCCAAGAGAAGCGAAGATGACGGGCCCGCTCAACCGCAACGTAAGTTCTTCGGGTAGCCCACTCTCCGGCGCAACCCGGCGGAGCGCTCTTGGCCTGATCCTCGGCGCGCCGCTGCTAGGGGCCTGCGCCAGCGTGCAGCAGAGTCTCAGCAATTTGCCCAACCCGTTCGGCTCGGATGCGCCGCCCGGTCCGCAGCAGGAGCCGACCGCCGTCGGCAGCGGGCAGGTCAAGGTCGGATTGATCCTGCCGCTCTCGGCATCCGGCAATGCCGGCACGGCCGCGCTGTCGATGAAGAACGCCGCCGAGATGGCGCTGGCCGAATTCCAGAACCCGAACATCCAGCTCCTGGTCAAGGACGACAGCGGCACGCCGCAAGGTGCCAACGCCGGCGCGCAGCAAGCGGTCAGCGAAGGCGCAGAGATTATCCTCGGCCCGTTGTTCGCAGCTTCCGTGCCCGCCGTCGCACAGGTCGCGCGCAGCCGCGGCATTTCGGTGATCGCCTTCTCGACCGATTCCAGCGTCGCCGGCCGCGGCGTCTATCTGCTCAGCTTCCTGCCGGAGTCCGACGTCAATCGCATCGTCGATTATGCGGCTGGCACGGGAAAGCGATCTCTTGCCGGTCTCGTGCCCGACAACGCCTATGGCAATGTGGTGGAAGCCGCGTTCAAGCAGGCGGCGGGCCGCAGGGGCCGCGTCGTCGCGTTCGAGAAATACAGCGGCGATCGCTCGACCCCGGCGCGCGCGGTGGCGCAAATGCTGGGCTCGGCCGATGCGCTGATGATTGCCGATGACGGCGATTCCGTCGTGGCCACGGCCGACGCGCTGACCGCTGCGGGCTCCAATTTGCGCAACATCCAGATGCTCGGCACGGGTCTCTGGGACAATCCGCGGGTGTTTGCCAGTCAGTCGCTGCAGGGCGGCCTCTACGCCGCGCCGGATCCGTCCGGCTTCCGCGCCTTCTCCGGCCGCTATCGCCAGCGCTTCGGCTCCGAACCGGTTCGCACCGCAACGCTCGCTTACGATGCGGTGGCACTGATGGCGGCGTTGGCACGTACGCAGGGCGCGCAGCGCTTTGCGCCGGAGACGCTGACCAACCCGTCCGGCTTTGCCGGCATCGACGGCCTGTTCCGCTTCCGCTCCGACGGCACCAACGAGCGCGGCCTCGCCGTGATGAAGGTGACGCCGAATGGCGGCGTGCCGGTCGCCGGCTCGCCGAAGAGCTTTGGGGCGTAGCTTACGCCGCGAGATCCGCGACGACCGCATCAAGCACGGGAAAGCCGTCCTTGGTCACGCGCAGGCGGCCGTCGGCTTCGACGGAGATCGCGCCTTCCTCGCGCAGCAGCGCGATGCGGCGGGGATCGAGCGGGCGGCCGGACAGCGCCTGGTAGCGGCGCGGGTCGATGCCCTCCGTCAGCCGCAGCCCCATCAGCAGGAATTCGTCGGCGCGTTCCTCGCTGTTGAGGATTTCGTCGGACACGACGCCATGGCCCGAGGCCTCCACCCGCATCAGCCATGATTCCGGACGCTTCTCGGTGGCAACGGCATGCCGCACCCCGCCGATGTCGAGACGGCCGTGCGCGCCGGGCCCGATGCCGGCATATTCCTCGCCGCGCCAGTAGACGAGATTGTGCCGGCACGCGGCGCCTTCGCGCGCGTGGTTGGAAATCTCGTAAGCCGGCAGTCCGTGCTTGGCGCAGACGTCCTGCGTCAGGTCATAGAGCGCGCGCGCCGTCGCCTCATCCGGCGTCTGCAATTTGCCGGCGGCGTGCAGGCCGAAGAACGGCGTGCCTTCCTCGATGGTGAGCTGGTAGAGCGACAGATGCTCGGCGGCCTCGCCGATCGCGTGCTGCAATTCGTCGGCCCACATCTTTGGCGTCTGGCCGGGACGGGCATAGATCAGGTCGAACGAATAGCGCTCGAAGGCGCCGCGCGCGATCGCCACTGCATCGAGCGCCTCGCGCGCGCTGTGCAGGCGGCCGAGCGCTTTCAGCGATGCATCGTCCAGCGCCTGCACGCCGAGCGACACGCGGTTGACGCCGGCTGAGCGATAGCCGCGGAAGCGCGTCGCCTCGACGCTGGTCGGATTGGCTTCCAGCGTCACCTCGGCATCCTCTGTGACACGCCAGTGCTTTGCGATGGCATCGAGGATCGCGCCGACGGTCTGCGGCTGCATCAGCGACGGCGTGCCGCCGCCGAGGAAGATCGAAGACACGTCGCGCGCGCCGGTGCGCTCAGCCGTAGCCGCAATTTCGCGCGTGAAGGCGCGTACAAAACGCGCTTCGTCGACGGGCGCGTGGCGGACATGGCTGTTGAAGTCGCAATACGGACATTTCGACAGGCAGAACGGCCAGTGCACATAAACACCGAAAGCGCTTTGGACGCCGAACGCGTTTTGCTCAGCGGCCATTGAGGCAGATCTCCGCGAGCTTGACGAAAGCGCGGGCGCGATGGGAGAGGCCGAGCCCGAGCGGGGGCAGGCCGTGTTTCTCGACGCTGGTCATCTCACCGAAGGTACGCGTGTGGCCGTCGGGAAGGAAGGCCGGATCGTAGCCGAAGCCGGCGTCGCCGCGCGGCGGCCAGACCAGTGTGCCGTCGGCGCGCGGCG
>JAKFVP010000314.1 GCA_021732175.1 Bradyrhizobium sp. | reverse complement strand
GATTGCGCTTGCGGCCATGCTTGCGCACGAAATCAAGAATCCGCTCTCCGGCATTCGCGGTGCCGCGCAGTTGCTGGAGCAGCAGGCGTCTTCCGAAGACCGCATGCTGACGCGGCTGATCTGCGACGAGGCCGACCGCATCGTCACGCTGGTCGACCGTATGGAAGTGTTCGGCGACGACCGCCCCGTCGCGCGCGGTCCCGTCAACATCCATTCCGTGCTCGATCATGTGAAGCGGCTGGCGCAGTCCGGCTTCGCCCGCAACATCAAGTTCGTCGAGGAATACGATCCCTCGCTGCCGCCGGTGCTCGCCAACCAGGATCAACTGATCCAGGTGTTCCTCAACCTCGTGAAGAACGCCGCAGAAGCGGTCGCCGATCTCGGCAGCGACGCGGAGATCCAGCTCACCACCGCCTTCCGTCCGGGCGTGCGCCTGTCGGTGCCCGGCAAGAAGACGCGCGTCTCGCTGCCGCTGGAATTCTGCGTCAAGGACAACGGCTCCGGCGTGCCGGAGGACCTGTTGCCGAACCTGTTCGACCCCTTCGTCACCACCAAGGCCACCGGCAGCGGGCTCGGCCTTGCGCTGGTCGCCAAGATTGTCGGCGATCACGGCGGCATCATCGAATGCGAGTCTCAGCCGCGCAAGACCATCTTCCGCGTGCTGATGCCGATGTACAGCACCACCAAATCACAACCCGACCAGAGCAAACGCGACGACGTTCCGGGTACGCCGACGCCTGCCTCACAGGACGCAAGATGAGGAATAACAATAATGGCCGTAGGTAGCATCCTAGTCGCTGACGACGACACCGCCATCCGCACGGTGCTCAATCAGGCGCTGTCCCGCGCCGGATACGAGGTGCGGCTGACCGGCAACGCGGCCACGCTGTGGCGCTGGGTCAGCCAGGGCGAGGGCGACCTCGTCATCACCGACGTCGTCATGCCCGACGAGAACGCGTTCGATCTCTTGCCGCGGATCAAGAAGATGCGGCCGAACCTGCCGGTCATCGTGATGAGCGCGCAGAACACCTTCATGACCGCGATCCGCGCCTCGGAACGCGGGGCATACGAATATCTGCCAAAGCCGTTCGATCTGAAGGAGCTGATCACCATCGTCGGCCGCGCGCTGGCCGAGCCGAAGGAGAGGGCGGTCAGCCCCGAGGACGAATCCGAATTCGACGCCATCCCGCTAGTCGGCCGCTCGCCGGCGATGCAGGAAATCTACCGCGTGCTGGCGCGGCTGATGCAGACCGACCTCACGGTGATGATCTCGGGCGAATCCGGCACCGGCAAGGAGCTGGTGGCGCGCGCGCTGCACGATTACGGCAAGCGCCGCAACGGCCCGTTCGTCGCCGTCAACATGGCGGCGATCCCGCGTGACCTCATCGAGTCCGAACTGTTCGGCCATGAGCGCGGCGCTTTCACCGGCGCCAACACCCGCGCCTCAGGCCGCTTCGAGCAGGCCGAAGGCGGCACGCTGTTCCTCGACGAAATCGGCGACATGCCGATGGAGGCGCAGACGCGACTTTTGCGCGTGCTGCAGCAGGGCGAATACACCACCGTCGGCGGCCGCACCCCGATCAAGACCGACGTGCGCATCGTCGCCGCCTCCAACAAGGACCTGCGCATCCTGATCCAGCAGGGGCTGTTCCGCGAAGACCTGTTCTTCCGCCTCAACGTGGTGCCGCTGCGGCTGCCGCCACTGCGCGAACGCATCGAGGATCTGCCGGACCTCATCCGGCATTTCTTTGCGCTCGCCGAAAAGGACGGGCTGCCGCCGAAGAAGCTCGACACGCAGGCGCTGGAGCGGCTGAAGCAGCACCGCTGGCCCGGCAACGTGCGCGAACTGGAAAACCTCGCCCGGCGTCTCGCCGCGCTCTATCCCCAGGACGTCATCACATCCTCGGTCATCGATGGCGAACTGGCGCCGCCGGCGGTGACTTCGGGCGGCAATTCGAACCAGAGCGTGGACAATCTCGGCGGCGCGGTGGAGGCCTATCTGTCCTCGCACTTCTCGGGCTTTCCGAACGGCATGCCGCCGCCCGGCCTCTATCACCGCATCCTGAAGGAGATCGAGATCCCGCTGCTGACGGCTGCGCTGGCGGCGACTCGCGGCAACCAGATCCGGGCAGCCGACCTGCTCGGGCTCAACCGCAATACCCTGCGCAAGAAGATCAGGGACCTCGATATTCAGGTCTACCGGAGCGGGGGTTAGACAACCCCGGGTTCCCTCCCTTTTGATGACGCAAATGTCACGGGAAGGGACGCCGCGGAATTGTCGCAATTCGGCAACATTGTGATATGATTGCATCAGTCCGCGGGGGCGGACTGACCCGTCAGCTCACCCTTTTGCCCTTGATGACCAGCGCAGACACCGCCGCAATTCAATTGGACGACCCGTCGCTCGCCCCGCCGAAAGGCTGGTCGGTTCGCCGTTGGCTGGGTCCGGTAGCGGTGACGCTGGCGCTGCTCTCCGCTTTCCTGACCTTCATCGTGCTGACCGGGCTCACGCCGATCGAGCCCAAGCGCAACGTGGTCTACGGCTTCCTGCTGATCAACGCCGCGACCATCCTGCTCCTTGTCGGCATCATCGTCCGCGAGGTCTGGAAGGTCGTGCAGGCCCGCCGGCGCGGCAGCGCGGCGGCGCGGTTGCACATCCAGGTGGTGAGCCTGTTCTCGATCATCGCCGTGCTGCCGGCTGTGCTGGTCGCCATCGTCGCCAACGTCACCATCGATCGCGGCCTCGACCGGCTGTTCTCGGGCCCGACCCGCGCGGTGATCCAGAATTCGCTGATCGTGGCCAATGCCTATCTGCATGAGCATGCGCAATTGATCCGCGGCGACATCCTGGGCATGGCCAACGACATCTCCCACGCGCGGCCGCTGTTTCAGCTCGATCCGCTCAGCTTCCGGCAGATGCTTACGGCAAGCGCCGCCTCGCGCAACCTGCCGGGCGCGATGCTGATCGACAAGGATCGCAACATCCTGGAAAGCGCGCAGACCGGCATCCAGCAGGAGTTCACGACGCCCGAGTCCGAATTCCTCAAGGGCGTCGAGGAGAACGAGCCGCAGATCGCGGTTTTCATCGAGGCCAACTACGTTGCCGCCGTGATCCGGCTGCGCGGCTTCACCGACACGTTCCTGTATGTCGCGCGCGTGCTCGACCCGCGCGTGGTGGCGCAGTTGCGGCAGACCGAGGCCAGCGTCGCAGAATATGCCGCGCTCGAATCGCGCAAGCTCGGCATCCAGGTCGCGTTTGCGCTGATGTTCGCCGTGATCGCGCTGACCATCCTGATGGCCTCGGTGCTGATCGGGCTGAATTTCGCCAATCGCCTGGTGGCTCCGATCCGGCGGCTGATGAGCGCGGCCAATATCGTTTCGACCGGTGACCTCAACGTCCAGGTGCCCGTGCTGAAGTCCGAAGGTGACCTAGCCCAGCTCGGCGCGACCTTCAACACCATGACGCAGGAGTTGCGCAGCCAGCGGGACGAACTCGTCAACGCGTCCGAGCTGATCGACAGCCGCCGCCGCTTCATCGAGGCGGTGCTGTCCTCGGCCAGCGCCGGCATCATCGGCGTCGATGCCTCCGGCAGCATCGGCATTCTCAACCGCTCGGCGGAAAAGCTGATCGAGAAGGCGGAATCCGAGGTGCTCGACCATCCGCTGTCGGAAGTGCTGCCCGAACTCGACGACATGATGAAGACCGCGCGCGAGGGCACGCAGCGGCTGGTGCAGGGCCAGATCACGCTCAACCGCGACGGTCACGAACGCAACCTGTCGGTACGGGTGAGCGCCGAGCAGACCAGCCAGTCCAAGGACAGCTACATCATCACGCTCGACGATATCACCGACCTCGTCGCCGCCCAGCGCACCTCGGCCTGGGGCGACGTCGCCCGCCGCATTGCTCATGAGATCAAGAATCCGCTGACGCCGATCCAGCTCTCGGCGGAGCGCATCCGCCGCCGGTTTGGCCGCACCGTCACCGAGCCAAAGGACAAGGAAATCTTCGAGCAGTGCACCGACACCATCGTGCGCCAGGTCGACGATATCAGGCGCATGGTCGACGAGTTCGCGCGCTTTGCCCGCATGCCCAAGCCCGTGATGGAAGGCGAGGACGTCGCCGACGTCGTCCGGCAGGCGGTGTTCCTGATGAAGGTCGCGCATCCCGAGCTCGATATCGAGGCCGATATCAAGCAGGATCCCATGCCCGCCCAGTTCGACCGCCGCCTGATCTCGCAGGCGTTGACCAACATCATCAAGAACGCCACCGAGGCGATCGAGCAGGTTCCGCCGGAAGAACTCGGCAAGGGACGTATCGACGTCGTTGCCCAGCGCGACAACGATGATATTTTGATCGACGTCATCGATAATGGTATTGGCCTGCCGAAGGTCGCGCGGCAGCGCCTGCTGGAGCCTTACGTAACGACCCGCCAGAAGGGCACCGGCCTTGGGCTTGCGATCGTCGGTCGCGTGCTCGAAGACCATGGTGGCCGTATCGAACTCAAGGACGCCTCCGATTTCCGGCCCGGCCAGCGCGGGGCCTGGATGCGGCTGCGTTTTGCCGTGACAGGACAGGCGAAGAAGCCGGACGAACAGGGCAGCGAAACAAAGCCGCGGTCTTCTGAAACCATTGCCGCGGCATCGACGACAAATGATGAAGAAAAAATCAAAGCTGAAACCGGCAGCTGACAAGACAGGTGTAACCCATGGCCAGTGACATTCTGATTGTCGATGACGAAGCCGATATTCGCGATCTCGTGGCGGGCATTCTCGACGACGAGGGCTTCTCCACCCGCACCGCGCGCGACTCCGATTCCGCGCTGGCCGAAATTGCCAACCGCCGGCCGCATCTGGTGTTCCTCGACATCTGGCTGCAGGGCTCCAAGCTCGACGGCTTGCAACTGCTCGAGCAGATCAAGAAGGACAATGCCGACCTGCCGGTGGTGATGATTTCCGGCCATGGCAACATCGAAACCGCGGTCGCAGCCATCAAGCGCGGCGCCTACGACTTCATCGAAAAGCCCTTCAAGTCCGACCGGCTGATCCTGGTGGCGAACCGGGCGCTGGAGACCTCGCGGCTTAAGCGCGAGGTGAAGGAGCTGAAGCAGCTTGCGCCTGCGGCAAGCGTCCTGACCGGCCGTTCCGCCTGCATGAACCAGCTGCGCCAGACCATCGATCGCGCCGCCAAGGCCAACAGCCGCATCATGATCGTAGGTCCCGCCGGCGCCGGCAAGGAACTGGCCGCGCGCACGCTGCACAACATGTCGAGCCGGGCCGATGGTCCCTTCGTCGTCATCAACGCCGCCGCCATCACACCGGAGCGGATGGAGATCGAGCTGTTCGGCGTCGAGCAGACCAATGGCGGCGAACAGCGCAAGGCAGGCGCGCTCGAGGAGGCCCATGGCGGCACCTTGTTCATTGACGAAGTAGCCGACATGCCGCGCGAGACCCAGAACAAGATTCTTCGCGTGCTGGTCGACCAGACCTTCCAGCGCTCGGGTGGAACCGCCAAGGTCAGCGTCGACGTTCGCATCATTTCCTCGACTGCGCGCAATCTGGAGGAGGAGATTGCCGCGGGGCATTTCCGCGAGGACCTCTATCACCGCCTGTCCGTGGTGCCGATCCGCGTGCCGCCGTTGTCGGAGCGGCGCGAGGATATCCCGGAGCTGATCGACTATTTCATGGACCAGATCTCCGCTGCGACCGGCCTGCCGAAGCGGCAGATCGGCCAGGACGCGATGGCTGTGCTGCAGTCGCATGTCTGGCCCGGCAATGTCCGCCAGCTCCGCAACAACGTTGAACGCGTGATGATCCTGGCGAGCGGCGGTCCGGAGGTGATCATCACCGCCGACATGCTGCCGCCGGATGTCGGCTCGATGGTGCCGGCCATGCCGACCAGCAACAATGGCGAGCACATCATGGGCCTGCCGCTGCGCGAGGCGAGGGAGGTGTTCGAGCGGGATTATCTGATCGCCCAGATCAGCCGCTTCTCCGGAAACATCTCTCGCACAGCGGAATTCGTCGGCATGGAGCGCTCGGCCCTGCACCGCAAGCTGAAGGCGCTCGGCGTCGGTTAGCGCGGAGAGATTCGGCCAGCACCGATTGCTCCGAAATGGATCGGCACAAAGCCGGTCCATGCAGGTGCTTGGGAATATTCGTCTCTTTTTGGGGCCTTAGCCAGAATTGCCACTACGTTCAATACCGGGGTGGCGCGAACGCGCTTGCCTAATATCTGGACCTGCCTTCTAATCGTACCGCCGCACCTCAGGAGGGGGATCTCAAGGGGAAGGCGGCACCCGTTTGACGGCTCCAACAGAGGGCTGCGGGCGGTTCAAAAATAAAAAACTGCGGGATAAAAAATGGCGGCAGACCGCGCACAAAACCTACAAGACACCTTCCTTAATCACGTTCGCAAAACAAAAACGCCACTGACGATCTTTCTAGTCAATGGAGTGAAACTGCAGGGGATTGTCACCTGGTTCGACAATTTCTGTCTCCTGCTCCGGCGCGACGGTCACTCGCAGCTTGTCTACAAGCATGCGATCTCGACCATCATGCCGGGCGCGCCGATCCAATTGTTCGAAGGTGGCGAGGATCCGGCTTGAGAGTGACCTGATTGGAACCCCGAACATTTGACGGGGGGGCCGACCGTCCGCGGTCGGGAGGGGACAAGGCGACCGGGCGGGTGATTGTCATCGGCCCCTATATGCGGATGCGCCGCGGCGAAGCCGATGCGCAAACGGATTTGGCTGTCCGCGATTCCGAGGCAAGACTGGACGAAGCCAAAGGGCTGGCGCGCGCCATCGACCTCACGGTGGTGGATTCGCTGATCGCCCCGATCGCGCAGATCCGGCCGGCGACCTATCTCGGCAAGGGCAAGGTCGAGGAGGTTCTCGGCCTCATCAAGGGCAACGACATCGAGCTCGTGGTGATGGATTGCGCGTTGTCGCCGATCCAGCAGCGCAATCTGGAGAAAGCCTGGAGCGCCAAGGTACTCGACCGCACCGGCCTCATCCTCGAAATCTTCGGCCGCCGCGCCAAGACCAAGGAGGGCGCGCTGCAGGTCGAGCTCGCGCATCTCAACTACCAGCGCAGCCGGCTGGTTCGGTCATGGACGCATCTTGAGCGTCAGCGCGGCGGTTTCGGTTTCATGGGCGGCCCCGGCGAAACCCAGATCGAAGCGGACCGCCGTCTGATCGGCGATCGCATCACGCGGCTGGAGAACGAACTGAAAAAGGTGCAGGCGACGCGCCGGTTGCACCGCGCCGGACGCCAGCGCGTGCCGTACCGCGTGGTGGCCCTCGTCGGCTACACCAACGCCGGCAAGTCGACATTGTTCAATCGCCTGACCCGCGCTGACGTGCAGGCCGCCGACATGCTGTTCGCCACCCTCGATCCCACCTTGCGCGCGGTCAACCTGCCGCACGGCGGCAAGGCGATGCTGTCGGACACGGTCGGCTTCATCTCCAACCTGCCGACGCAACTCGTCGCCGCCTTCCGCGCCACGCTGGAGGAGGTGCTGGAGGCCGACATCATTCTGCATGTCCGCGACATCTCGCACGAAGATGCGGAAGCGCAGGAGCGCGACGTCGATGCCGTGCTGCGTCAACTCGGCATCAACCCGGAAGCCGATTCAGGCCAGCGCATCATCGAGGTCTGGAACAAGATCGACCGCTTCGATCCCGAAGAGCGCGACAATCTTCGCAACATTGCCGCGCGCCGCCCGCCGGAGCGGCCGTGCTTCCTCGTCTCGGCCGTGTCGGGCGAGGGTGTCGATGCGCTGCTCGCGGCCATCGAGGATCGTCTCGCCGCCACGCGCACCACGCTCGACCTTTCCATCGACGCTGCCGATGGCGCCGGCATTAGCTGGCTGCATCGCAATGCCGAGGTGCTGAACAAGGAATTGCACGACGGCCGCTTTGCCATGACCGTGCGCGTCGACGAGACCAAGCGCGATATCGTCGTCAACCGCTTCGCGGCCGTTCCGCGCGTGGCGTAGGAGCTTACCCGAGCTCGCTTTATTTCGCAGGCGCGGACGCGGCTTGTCCGGCGACCTTCGCCTCATCCCACAGCGCGTCCATCTCTTCCAGCGTCGCGCCCTCCAGCGAGCGGCCCTTGGCCGCCAGCGCGCGCTCGATATAGGCAAAGCGCTTCTCGAATTTCGCGTTCGCGCCGCGCAACGCCATCTCGGGATTGGCGTCGACATGTCGGGCGAGGTTGACGACGGCGAACAGGAGATCGCCGGCTTCTTCCGCCAGATGTGCCTTGTCGCCGGTATCGAGCGCGGCCTCGATCTCGTCGGCCTCTTCCCGAATCTTGCTCAAAACGGCGCGCGGGTCGTTCCAGTCGAAGCCAACGGTGGAGGCCTTGCGCTGCAAATCCAACGCGCGGGCGAGGGCAGGGAGCCCGGCCTTGACGCTGGATAGCAGCGATTTATGCACGGCTTCTTCCGGCGGCCGGCGCGCCGCGCGTTCGGCCTTTTCTTCCGCCTTGATGCGATCCCAGTTCTCGGCGACGTGGCCTGACGTGACCACGCCGTTCTCGTCGCCGAAGACATGCGGATGGCGCCGGATCATCTTGCGGGTCACCGCCTCGACGACGTCGCCGAAGGCGAACGCGTTCTGCTCCTCGGCCAAGCGGGCGTGGTAGACGACCTGCAGCAGGAGATCGCCGAGTTCGTCCTTGAGGTCATCGAGGTCGCCATGGGCGATGGCTTCGGCCACCTCATAGGCTTCCTCGATGGTGTAGGGCGCAATGGTCGCAAAGTTCTGTTCGAGGTCCCAGGGACAGCCCGTCACGGGCGTGCGCAGCGCCGCCATCACTTCGATCAGGCCTGAAATATCGCGGGAGAGTTTCATGTCGTTGCCGGGTTCTCGGATTTTCTCCCCTTATGCCGCATCGCGCCCGGCGATCCCAGCGAAACCGGCGCATTGGCCTGTGGATCGGGGGGTGCTAAGGGCAGACCATGTACAACCGAGAGACCGCTCTGGTCCTGTTTTCCGGTGGGCAGGACTCCACCACGTGCCTTGCCTGGGCGCTCGACCGCTTTGCGCGCGTCGAAATGCTGGGTTTTGCCTATGGCCAGCGTCACGCCATCGAGCTGGATTGCCGGGATCGCTTGCTCGCAGGCATCCGATCAGCTTATCCGGATTGGAACGCAAAACTCGGCGAGAGCCATACGCTGGAGATTCCGACGCTCGCCGAAATCTCGGACACCGCGCTCACGCGTGACGTCGAGATCAAGATGGGAGCGGACGGCCTGCCGAACACGTTCGTGCCCGGTCGCAATCTGGTGTTCCTGACCTTCGCCGCCGCGCTAGCCTATCGCCGCGGCATCCGTCACATCGTCGGCGGTATGTGCGAGACCGACTATTCCGGCTATCCCGATTGCCGCGACGAGACCATCAAGGCGCTGCAAAGCGCGCTCAATCTCGGCATGGCCAGGAATTTCGAGCTGCACACGCCGCTGATGTGGCTCGACAAGGCCAACACCTGGAAGCTCGCGCACGACCTCGGCGGGGCAGGGCTGGTCGACCTGATCCGCGAGCATTCCCACACCTGCTATCTCGGCGAACGCGGCGCGCAGCACGATTGGGGTTATGGCTGCGGCGAATGCCCGGCGTGCAGTTTGCGGGCGAAAGGATGGCGGGAGTATGCGGCGCTCTAACTAAAATCTTCCGCCGTCAGTTCGATCGGCTTGCCGTGGGGCGTGCGGTCGGCGGCGTGGTCCCAGGCGTCGCGGTAGCGATGCAGCAGCTCTGACGTCGCGACGCCCTTGGCGGCGACGAGGCGTTCCAGCGTTGCAAGCCAATGCGAGTAGTAGGTCTCGCCCGTATCGGGATCACCGGCGGCCTGCGCGCGCTTGATCTCCTCGCCGAGCGTTTCCGCCCATTCCTTCCAGGTGAAGACGCCGGCCTCGTGCAGCGCGAGCGCCATGGCAAAGGCGCGCGCTTCCCAGGGCTCGCGGAAAACCGGGCCGTCCTCGTCGCGCGGCACGCCGGGAACGGCGACCGCCGCGCGCATCGCCTGTCGTGGCGTCAATTCCATCAGGCGCGCTCCAGATAGGGTTCCCACGCGTCGACCGAGACGGTGAGGGTGGGGTCGCCATCCCGGCCCCACAACTCGCGCCCGTCGAAGCGCACGGTGTAGAGCCAGTGCGGATCTTCGCCCTTGCCGAGCGAGTTGGTGTCAGCGAAGACATGACAGCCGTGGTTCAGCTCGATCGTGCCGATGCGGCCGCGGACATATTGCGGCAAACGCGTGTGTGTCACCGGGTGGATGTCCTTCATCCGCACGACGTCGCCAATATTGAACAGCGCCGGCGCAGTCGGCGGCCGCGAGGTCGGGCCGCCGCGCCGGATCGCCGGCGTGATGTCCTGCGGCGGTACCGGCTTCACGCCCGGCTTGGCCGGCACGAGCACCTTGCCGGCGTCGATCTCCTCGCGCGTGACGAGCCCGCGCTCGATCATCAGCGTCTCGAGGCCCGCGAGCCATATCTCGTAGTAGGTCTTGCTGAGATAGTCCTGCGGCGGACGGTTCTCGCGGGCGAAGCGCGACATGTCGATGTTCCAGCCGCCGGGCCGCGCCATCGCGACCGTCAGCGCGAACGCACGTTTTTCCCACTCGTCATGAAACACCGGCTCGTTCGGTTCGGGCACCACGGGCCCATAGCCCTTGACGCCGCCCATGTCATGCGCGCCGTCCATCAGGCAGTCTCGCCTGGCTGTTTGGGCAGGCCGGTACCGATCATGCTGTCGCGCGTGATGAGTTCGGCGAGCTTTTCCTCGCTCCATCCGTCCGTGCCTGCCGGGCGCATCGGCAGCACGAGATAGCGCATCTCGGAGGTGGAATCCCAGACACGGATTTTCGTCGTGTCCGGCAACGTGACGCCAAAGTCTTTCAGCACGCCGCGCGGGTCGGAGACGGCGCGGGAGCGGTAGGGTGCCGATTTGTACCAGACCGGCGGCAGGCCAAGCACCGGATGCGGGTAGCAGGAGCACAGCGTGCACACGACCATGTTGTGCTGGTCGGGCGTGTTCTCGACCACCACCATATGCTCGCCCTGGCGGCCGGAATAATCCAGCTCCGCAATCGCCGCGGTGGCGTTCTTGAGAAGCCGCTCGCGATAGGCAGGATCAGCCCAGGCCTTTGCCACCACACGGATGCCGTTGCGCGGGCCGATCTTCTTCTCATAGAGCTCGATCAAGAGATCGAGCGAGGTCGGATCGACATAGCCCTTTTCGGTCAGGATCGACTCCAGCGCGCGGACGCGCAGCTCTGTCTCCGACAGGTCGGAATGATCGTGATCGTGGTGGTGATGATGGTGATCGTGGTCGTCGTGATCGTGCCCGGACATGGGCCGAAGATACTCAAAAACCCGGCTATGTCGAGGCGGAGACTCTGCTAGGTTCCAGCCATGGGGACCAGGGCAGCAGGCGCCGTTTTGGCGGCGGCAATCGCGTTTGGCCCGTGTCTCGCAGACGAGGCGAGGGCGGCGAACAACGCCTATGCGGTCGATGCCGCCGACATCGGCGAAACCGGCTCCTGCAAGATCGAAAGCTGGCTGTCGTCGGCGACCAACACCGATTTCTCCGCTGTCGCCAACCCGTCCTGCGTCGTCGATCCCTTCAAGATCAAGCCGGTCGAACTCAGCCTGCTCACCAACCGCGCCAGGAGCGACGGCGAGTGGAGCACATCGATTGCGCCCAAGGCCAAGGTCAATCTGGTGCCGACCGGCGTCGGCCGGCTAGGTGTGTCCGCCTATGTCAACGCATCCTTCGATGCGCTGACGGGCGAGAACCTGACCATCGCTGCCGTGATCCCGGCGACGTACCGGCTGTCGGAAACCATGCGCATCAACCTCAACGGCGGCTGGCTGTGGGACCGCACCACCGACCGGCATTTTGCGCTTTACGGCATCGGCTTCGACTGGAAATTCACCGACACGTTGCAATGGACCATCGAGGCCTTCGGCCAGGCCGGCAGCGCCGATACGCCGAGCACGGTCCGGCCGCGCGTGCAGACCGGGCTGCGCTACCGGCCGAGCGAAATCTTCTCCATCGATGTTATCCTTGGCCACAACATCACCGGCGAAGGCGCGACCTGGCTCACCATCGGCACCACCATCCGCTTTCCCGTCGAGAATGCACAGCCGGAGCACAAGCGCACCGGCCATCTGTAAGACCAACCAAGAAAAGCGAGCAGGGAGGCTAACGTTGCCTGATTTTGTCACCATTGAAAAAGGTCTCGGCCCCGACGGGCGTATCGCCGTCGTCAAGCTTGACCGCGGCGACGGCATCAATGCGCTGTCGCCGGAAGTGATGCGCCAGCTCACCCATGCCGCGCGCAGCTTTGAGGACGACGCATCGACATCGGTGGTGGTGCTGACGGGCGGCACAAAATCCTTCACCGCGGGCTTCGATCTCAAGGATCCCGAGGGCCGCGCGCGCAAGACCATGGATCTCGGCACGCTGCGCCGGCATCTGAAACTCGGGCCGCGCATGACCCGCGCCTGGCAGGAGATGGAGCAGATCACGATTGGCGCCATCGAAGGCTTCTGCGTCGGCGGCGGCGTCGCGCTGGCGGTCGCGCTCGACTTCCGCGTCATGGCCCGCAATGGCCATATGCGCGTTCCCGAGATCGGGCTCGGCATGAACATGAGCTGGCAGAGCGTGCCGCGCATGCTGCACCTGATCGGCCCGGCCCGCACCAAGCAGGCGGTGATCCTGGCCGACCACCGCATCACGGCCGACGAAGCCTACGAGTGGGGGCTGGTGGAGCAGGTGGCCGATCCCGGCAAGGCCTTCGATGCCGCCATGGCGCTCGCGGAAAAGGTCGCCGCCCAGCCGCCGCTCTCGGTCGCCATGACCAAGCTCACCGTCAACCGCCTGACCCACGCGCTCGACGATCTCACCAGCCACATGGACGTCGACCAGTTCGCGCTGGCAAGCCTCAGCGAGGACCACAAGGAAGGCGTTGCTGCGTTCCTGGAGCGAAGGAAGCCGAAGTTCAGGGGGCGCTGAATACCGGACCCCAAACGTCGAAAACAACCCCATGCACAGTAGAGGCCGTCCGCGCCCCCAAGCCCGCACGCCGATATCCACGATTCGCATAAGGTATATTATGGAATATATTTATACTCAATTAGATCAAATAGTTAAAGCGGAATCCTGCGGCCACAGCTCAAGCGGACGGGTCTCGCCAGAGGCCCGACTGGCCTCGGCGCAGGCCCAAAACCCGCTCCGCAATTCTGCCTGCCTGCTGCTCCCAAACCCGTATTGCGGGCGCTCGTTATCCGTACAATTGTCGCGAAGAACATCAACGCGGCTGCCGTCAACGACCTCAACCTCGTCATCTTCTTTGTCGGCGTTGTCGGCTTCTGCGTCTTCGCGGGCGTGCCGATCGCGTTCGGCTTTGCGCTCGCGACCTACGGCGTCTACGCCTTCCTGGTCGGCTTCTTCATCTATGGCCTGTTGATCTACCGCAATCTCGACTGGCGCCGCGTCGTGCCGATGCTGATCGAGACGGCGAGCCTGTCCGGCTCGATCCTGCTGATCATTGGCCACGCAATCCGGGTTTTCGCGCGCGCTGGCAGCTGCGATGACCGGGCTGCCCGGCGGCCCGGCGACCTTCCTTGCGGTCTCGATTCTGGCCTTCGTGATCCTCGGCAGCGTGCTCGAAGGCATTCCCGCCATCGTGCTGTTCGGCCCCCTGCTCTTTCCCATCGCCCGGGCGGTCGGGGTCCACGAGGTGCACTACGCCATGGTCATCATCCTCGCCATGGGCATCGGACTGTTCGCGCCGCCGTTCGGAGTGGGCTATTATGCCGCCTGTGCGATCGGGCGGGTCGACCCCAACGAAGGGATCGGCCCGATCTGGGGTTACCTGCTGGCGCTGATGGTCGATCTGATCATCGTCGCGATCTTCCCCTGGATATCGATCGGCTTCTTGTAAGAAACAATTTTGCGGGGAAATGCCGATGAGTGGAACGCAAAACCAGTACAGCATCGGACTGGACAAGAATCCGGCCAATTACGTGCCGCTGACGCCGCTGAGTTTCATCGCGCGCTCGGCCGCGGTTTACCCGGACCATGTCAGCACCGTCTATGAGGGCCGCAGCTTCACCTGGTCGCAGACCTATGCGCGCTGCCGCCGCGTCGCCTCCTGGCTGGCCGGCCGCGGCATCGGCACCGGCGACACCGTCGCGGCGATGCTGCCCAATATCCCCGCGATGAACGAGCTGCACTTCGCCGTTCCCATGACCGGCGGCGTCCTCAACGCGCTCAACATCCGCCTCGATGCGCCCTCCATCGCCTTCCAGCTCGATCATGGCGGCGCGAAGATCATCTTCGTCGATCCGGAATTTGCCGGCGTGATCGCGGAAGCGATGACGTTGATGAAGGGGCCGAAGCCGTTCGTCGTCGATGTCGACGATGCTTCCTTCAGTGGCGGCAAGCGCATCGGCGCGATCGAATACGAGGCGCTTGTCGCGCAGGGCGATCCTAACTTCGTGCCAAAGATGCCGGCCGATGAATGGGACGCCATTGCGCTGTCCTATACCTCGGGTACCACGGGCAATCCCAAGGGCGTCGTCACCCATCACCGCGGCGCGTATCTCAACGCCGTCAGCAACATCCTCGCCGGCGGGCTCGGCCAGCATCCGGTGTATCTGTGGACCTTGCCGATGTTCCACTGCAACGGCTGGTGCTTCCCCTGGACGGTCGCGGCTTCGGCCGGCATCAATGTTTGCCTGCGCAAGGTCGACCCCGCCAAGATATTCGAGTTGATCCCGAAACACGGCGTCACCCACATGTGCGGCGCGCCGATCGTCTACAACACCCTGATCAACGCACCCGGCGCGCCGAAGGGCGGCAAGGCCAAATCGGTCGTCGGCCTGATTGCGGGCGCGGCGCCGCCGGTGGCGGTGCTCGAGGGCGCCGAGGGCATCGGCATCAAGCTCACGCACGTCTACGGGCTGACCGAGGTCTATGGCCCCGCGTCCGTCTGCGCCGAGCAGCCGGGCTGGGATGAACTCACGCCGGAAGCGCGGGCGCAGATGAAGCGGCGGCAGGGCGTGCCCTACCCGCTGGAGGAAGCCGTCACCGTGCTCGATCCCGAGACCATGCGCGAGGTGCCGCGCGACGGCGAGACCATCGGCGAGGTGATGTTCCGCGGCAATATCGTGATGAAGGGCTATCTGAAGAACGACAAGGCCACCAAGGAAGCCTTTGCCGGCGGCTGGTTCCACACCGGCGACCTCGGCGTGCTCGACGAGCACGGCTACGTCATCATCAAGGACCGCTCCAAGGACATCATCATCTCCGGCGGCGAGAACATCTCGTCGGTGGAAGTCGAGGACGTCCTCTACAAGCACCCGGCCGTGCTGTTCGCCGCCGTGGTGGCCAAGCCTGATGCGAAGTGGGGTGAAGTGCCCTGCGCCTTTGTCGAGCTGAAGGAAGGCGCGAAAGCGACGGAAGCCGAGATCATCGCCTATTGCCGCGAGCACATGTCCGGCTTCAAGACACCGAAGGCGGTCGTGTTCGGCGCCATCCCGAAGACATCGACCGGCAAGATCCAGAAATTCCTGCTGCGTCACCAGGTGGAGTCGGCCAAGGCGATCTCGGCCTGACGGGGCGCAACCAACATGCAAGACGCCGCCGATTTGGCCGACGACCCACGCTGGCGCCGCCTGTGGGACAAGCCGTGGTCCTGCTCCGTCTGCGGCGAAACGCATCGAGGGTTGATTGATCTGGCTTGTGGCAAGCCAGCGCAATGGCCGGGCGCCGAGGACAAGGCGCCAAATAGCGCTCTCGATCTCGGCGGCAATTTCCTCTCCGAGGATTTCTGCGTGCTCGAGGGCCAGCATTTCTTTGTTCGTGCGGTCATCGAACTGCCGATCCTGGGTGGCGGCAACAGGCAATTCGGCTTCGGCGTATGGTCGACGCTGTCCCGCGAAAACTTCCTGCGCTATCTGGCGGCTTTCGACAGCGGTGAGCAGGACGGACTCGGTCCGTGGTTCGGCTGGTTCTCCAATCGGCTTGAGGGCTATCCGGATACGCTGAATCTCAAATGTCAGGTGCATCCAGTGAGCGGACGAAAGCGGCCGCGCGTCGTGTTGGAACCGACCGACCACCCTCTTGCGGTGGAGCAGCACCATGGAATTTCATTCGACCGTCTGCTCGAGATCCATGCGCTCAACGGCCACGACATCAGGATTTCGCTCAGCGACTGATCTACGCCCTCCTCCGAAGCGGCACGGCATCGCCGGCGGCATCATCGCGATATTCGAGGATGTCGCCGGGCTGGCAATTGAGCGCCTCGCAGATCAGCGCCAGCGTGTCGAAGCGCACGCCTTTCACCTTGCCCGATTTCAGCAGCGAAACGTTCTGCTCGGTGATCCCTATGCGCTCGGCAAGCTCCTTCGAGCGCATCTTGCGCCGCGCCAGCATGACATCGAGATTGACGACGATCGGCATGGGCGGCCTCACACAAACGAAGCATGTTCATCGGCGATCCGCGTCGCCTCGACCATGACCCATGCCACCGCCAAAAGGACGCCGCCGATGACCAGTGCGAGGTAGTCGTTGGTCGACAACGCGATGCCGAGCTGACGGCGGCCCGGCGGATTGTCGAATGTGAAGGCAAGCAGCAGCGCGGTCGACGAGATCGGCCCGAGCACCGCTTGCGCCGCTTTTCCAACGTCATGGTGA
>JAKFVP010000435.1 GCA_021732175.1 Bradyrhizobium sp. | reverse complement strand
ATGGCGATTGGTTTGCTGTTTCTCCGTCATTGCGAGCGAAGCGAAGCAATCCAGCTTCCTTCGCCGCGACAAGAAAGCTGGATTGCTTCGTCGCTGCGCTCCTCGCAATGACGGCGGTGAGAGCGTGCCTCGTCACCCCTTCTTGCGCGAGAAGAACGCCTTGAAGGCGGCGACCGCTTCCTTGGAGCGCATGCGTTCGCCGAACAGGTGGCTCTCCTGGTCGATACGGCGGGTCATGTCCTCCGGCGGCAGCTTCAACAGCTTGCGCGAGATCGCCACCGCCTCGGCCGGCAGCGCGCAGATTTCGCGGGCGACCTTGCGCGCCTCGGCCTCGGTGTGGCCGGGAGCGACCACCTCGTTGACGAAGCCGGCGACGCGCGCCTCGTCGGCATGCATGGTGCGGCCCATCACGAGCGTTGCAAAGGCGCGCTGGTGGCCCATGGTGCGCGGCATCAACAGGCTCGAGGCGCCCTCCGGCACGAGGCCGAGATGGATGAACGGCGTCGAGAAGGTGGCGGTCTTGCTGGCCAGCACGTAGTCGCAGTGGAACAGCATGGTGGTGCCGATGCCGATCGCGACCCCGTCGACGGCGGCGATGATCGGCTTCGAGTTATGCGCCAGCGAATAGAGGAATTTGGTCGCGTTGGAGGCCCGCGGCGTATCGGTATTCGCCGTGCCCGCCTTCAGGAAGTCGTCGAGATCGTTGCCGGCGGTGAACACGCCGGAACCGCCGGTAATGATGAAGCAGCGGATGTCCGGGTTGTTCTGCGCGGTGTCGATGGCATCGCTCATCGAGCGATACATCTCCTGTGTGATCGCATTCTTCTTTTCCGGTCGCCGCATGGTGATCACGCGCGCGTGGTGGTCGTCGGCGACTATCAGGTGGTCGGTCATGTAGCGTCCCCCGGCGACCCGCCGCCGCGCTGCCGCCGGCGAGTCAGAGACGATATTCTACATGATCCGCAGCCGCGCCCAAGCCGCATCGCCGCGTTTTTCCCGGAGAGCGGGTATGAACAAAAGGCGAGGGTTGCGCGATTATGTCGCGCGGTGCGTCTTCATCTTCCCCACGGGGGAGAGGTGTTTCTCTTCCGCGGATAGAATGAACTACACCAGCAGCACCGCGTCGGCGCCGTTCACGGCGTCGGCGCTGTCGGTCACCGTCTTCTCCAGCGATGTTGCCTGCACGGTGATGTTCTCGGCAAAGAACCGCGCCAGCGCGACATAGCGCTGCGGCTCGGCCTCGCCATTGCCCTTGGCGGCGAGCGCTTCGCCCGCCAGCATGCAGCCGCCCAGCGTAGAGCCGAACAGCCTTAAGTAAGGCGTGGCGCCGGCGAGCGCATCGTTCGGCGCCGAGGCCATGCGTTCCAGCAGCCACTTGCTGCTGCGCTCCAGCGAGCCCAGCGCGTCGCGCAGCTTCGCCCCCGTGGTGCCGAAGGCGGGATCGTTCGAGGCCTCGACCTGCTTGACGATGCCGTTGAGCTCATCGAGCAGCTTCCACACGGACTCGCCGCCATTGGCCCCCAGCTTGCGCGTGACGAGGTCGATCGACTGGATGCCGTTGGTGCCTTCATAGATCGTGGTGATGCGGGCGTCGCGATAATGCTGGGCAGCGCCGGTCTCCTCGATGAAGCCCATTCCGCCATACACCTGCACGCCGAGATACGCCACCTCGTTGCCGATGTCGGTGGAGAACGCCTTTGCGATCGGCGTCAGCAGCGCGCCGCGCGCGGCCGCATCGCTGCGCACCTTGGCGTCCTTGGCACGCATGGAGACGTCGAGCGCCACGGCCGTCGCGTAGCAGATCGAGCGCGCCGCCGCCGTCATGCTGCGCATCTGCATCAGCATGCGCTTGACGTCGGGATGCACGATGATGGGGTCGAGCTGGTCGCCCTTCTTCCCCGCCGCGCGGCCCTGCTTGCGCTCCTGCGCAAAGGCCAGCGCCTGCTGGAAGGCGCGGTCGGCAATGCCGACGCCCTCGAGACCGACGCCGAGGCGCGCCTGGTTCATCATCGTGAACATGCAGGCCATGCCTTTGTTCTCTTCGCCGATCAGGTAGCCGACCGCGCCGCCGGCATCGCCCATGGTCATGGTGCAGGTGGGGGAGGCGTGGATGCCGAGCTTGTGCTCGACGCCACTGGCATAGATGTCGTTGCGTTGGCCGAGCGAGCCGTCGGCATTGACCAGGAATTTCGGCACCAGGAACAGCGAAATCCCCCGCGTGCCCGCCGGCGCATCGGGCAGGCGCGCGAGCACGAAATGCACGATGTTGTCGGTCATGTCGTGTTCGCCATAGGTGATGAAGATCTTCGTGCCCTTGAGGCGATAGGTGCCGTCGCTGGCGCGCTCGGCGCGGGTACGCAGCGCGCCGACATCGGAGCCGGCGCCGGGCTCGGTGAGCTGCATGGTGCCGGTCCATTCGCCCGACACGAGCTTGGCGAGATAGGTGTTCTTCAACTCGTCGGTGCCATGCGCATCGAGCGCCTCGATGCCGCCGTGCGTCAGCAGCGGGCAGAGGCCGAAGGCCATGTTCGACGCGCTCCAGATTTCCGTGCAGGCGGCGTGGATCGCGAGCGGCAAGCCTTGCCCGCCGAATTCTTCCGGCCCCGCCACCGCGTTCCAGCCGGCGGCGGCCCAGCGCTGATAGGCATCCGGCCAGCCCGGCGCGGTCGTGACCACGCCCTTGTCGAGCTTGATGCCGTGCTCGTCCCCGATGCGATTGAGCGGCGCCAGCACGTCGCTGGCGAATTTGCCGGCTTCCTCCAGCACGGCGGCGGTGATGTCGCCGTCGAAATCGCCGTAATGCCCGGCCTCGACGGCGGCCTTCAGTCCGGCGCCATGGTTGAGCGAAAGCAGCATGTCGGAGATCGGCGCGGTGTAGGTCATGGCGGTGCTCGGCGTGGGTGGGGGCAGGGAATGTTAGACGATACGCTGCCGTATCACGAAACCCTTTGCGCCTCAATGGCGGATGGCGCGCGGCGGCAAGCCCAATTACGGCCGCAAATCGAGCCGGTTTCTGCAGTGGGACGCCTCGAACCATGCGGGCCCACCCTTCGTCCAGCTTCCCCCATATAAAGGGTTGCCCGAAGCCGGGGCTTGGGAGGCGGGGCCTTTGATCGAAGGCGGGCCGCGCCCGGCGAAGCCCCTTGGCGAAGCCGGGTTGAATCTCCCCCTCCACCCCTATAGACCGGCGTTGCCGAAGGGCGTTCGCGTCGTGGCCCTGTCACGCCGTTCCCGACCGGTCTCTCTTGGGGCGTAGCCAAGCGGTAAGGCAGCGGATTTTGATTCCGCCATTCGGAGGTTCGATCCCTCCCGCCCCAGCCAGCGCTTAAGCTGCTGAGTTCGTTGTTATAAACAGATCTGCTTTTACAAAATTTTTGAGCGTGTTTGGAAACACCCCGGGCTTGGTTGAGAAACGAAAGTATCCGGCGTCGTCCTCACTCTGTATCGGGTTATCTCTCTTTAGATTTCGTCCCCGATGTATATCGCGGAAATTGTCGTGGCGAAGGTCTTTTTCCTTCGGATCGTAGGATAGAGGGCTAAGGCGAACAAATCGGACAACCAATCGAAATGATGCATTCGCCGCGGCCTGTCTCGAATGGCGTCGTGGTTCGAGTCGCTTCTCTGCTACCAATTCTGCGATTTTGTACGCCAGACTACGATGTTCTACGATTTGGCGCGATCGGGGTTGGCGCACTGGCGCAAACCTTCACGGATTTCGCCAACGGATAGCCGGGCGGCGAGTTGAACAAAGATGTTTGGTTGAACGAGGCGTCTTCGCGTGCGCCGGGGTCTCCCTTAGGGTCGAACCGACGAGATCTCTCCATCGTCGACGTACTCGCGGTCGATCGTCCGGACAGGAGTGCGTTCTCGGATTTGGTCAGGCGTATAGCGACTCTTTGCCCAAAAGGTCGATGATCCGCTCAGCTACGGCCTCTTCCTCGACCTTGGTTCCGGCTTTTGTCATGGCTGCGGTCAGATCTGCATCCCATGAAGCGATGACGGGCCGTCCGCTCAGTGGTGCTACGAGTTCAGGAGCGCTCTCGACGGCGGCGACGTAGTCAGCCGCGGAGAAATGCCATGGCATGGCGTTGTATTTCGCAATCACGTTATTGGCGATGGCAATTCCCGGCCAGTCGTAGTCGCCGTGGTATCGAAACTTTGCACCCGACGCTTTGAGCTGCTTAAGAATAATTCGTTGCGCCGCGCCGAGGTGGCCGTCGACGCAAACGACCGGAGGACAGGCGGTCCCGAGTCGGTCGGCGAGGATGGCGACAAGGTTCGGGTTCTCGCAGACCAAAACGGGTCTTCCCGCCACGGCCCAGTCCGGCGGCCGCCGCGCGAGAAGCCGAAGTGACGCGTACTGTGGTTCCCCGAGTGAGACCGCTAATCCGCTGCACGGCACGTTCAAGAACAAGGCGGGCCTGGCGAGTTCGTTCACTAGGATGCCGACCGCAGCCCATGTATCGCGGTCATCGCCTGTGTCGTTTGAGGAGCGGCTTCGAAGGACGGCGAGCGTGAGAGTGGCGACGGGGCGGGCGCTGTCGAGTCCGTGAGCGTCTCCCAGAAGCTCCGCCGCGATTTGGGCGCGCGGGGTCCCCGCAGCGGGAAGCCGTCTGAGGATGTCTTCGGCTTGTCTGCAGATAAGGGATGCGGAATCCGGTTGATTGCCTGATAAGCGCTTCAGGACGCCGAAGTTAGCCGGCGAGGACAGATAGACGATCAGATCCGCGTGCGTGCAGCGGGCCAGAACGGACGTCCAGCTGTCCCGAATCCTGCTCAATTCGGTTTCCCGGTGGACCATCGGACCGTCCAGAAGTTCAAGCGCGGTTCGAAGGGATGGTGCGATACCGGCATCGGAGAGCGCTCGGTCGACTGCGCTGACGTCGATGGTGATCGAGGCGGCCACGCCGCCTTTGCGGCCGACCAGGGACGCGAGTGCGGCGCGTTCGGTTTGGTTCAGCTTGCTGACCTGGATCGATGGAAGCTTGCCGTCGGCCGGGCCGAGTTCGTAGCGCCTGCGCAGCCGAGCGCGCAGATCGGAAAGCTCGGCGCCACCGAGGAGCCGGACTAGGCGTTCGTCTTTTGTCGACGTCATGCGCTACGGTTCAACATCAGCCGCGCCGGCTCTTCCATCCTTGAGCGCGTCTTTCCGTTCCATCGCCAGCGGGAGACGTGAATGGCGTCGAACTTATCGTGTCTCTGGAGTTGGCAGATCGCGACGCCCGGCAGCGTCTTGTAGCAGGCCCATTCGCGCTCGCTCGTGATGACGAAATCGAGATCGAACTCGTGGATGAGTCCCATGCAGTGTGCCCGGACGCCGTCGTCTATACCGGCATAGGCTTCATCCAGCAGGACGAGGCGCGGCCGGGTGCTATGCTCGTCGCCGTAGAAGCTTGCGACCGCTGCGAACATGGGAATGGTGAGGCCCAACGCACGTTCGCCGCTAGAGGCGGGCTGGGAAATGGAAATCCATTTGCCCATTGCGTTGCGCTCGACGACGAAGCGGTGCCACTGGCGATAGTCGAGGGCAGCGGCAAGTTGCTCGCGAAGACTGCCGCCGCCTGACTCTTCGGCCTTCAGCCGTTCTTCTTCGATGCGCCGCTGTAGCATGGCGCCGATGGCTTGCCTGTCCTTTTCGGTCCACAGATCCGCGTTCGTCTTGAGGAGACGCTTGCGGGCGTCCTCCAGATCGGCAGGAGCACCTTGCGCTTCAGTAAGCGGGATCCACCGCAGGCGGAAGTAGGTGCCCGTTGAGGTCGGACGTTTCTCGATTTCTGCGTTGACCCTTTCGACGTACTGTTCGGCGTCCTGGATGAGATTGCGGATTTGGACGGACATCTCGGACTGGAGGTGGTCCTCCAGAATCTTCGTCTCGCTTTCGGTGAGCAGGTTGCGGCGCTGCGCGATCTCGGTGTCGACCTGGGTAAGGACCTCGGCAGGAGATAGTCCGGTCTTGTTCCGGACTGCGATGGTGACCACGAGACCGAATCCGTCGACATTGTTGCTGTAAGGGACGTATCCGAGTTGAGCGAGCGCGTTCTGAAGATCGACGAATTCGCCGTAGATCTTGGACTGCAGACCGTCCCACTCGTTGTCGCGGATGTCGCTGAGCGCCTGATTCAGATCTGCGGCAAGCCCCCGCGTCTCCTCGACCGTCCATGTCCGGCCGGTGTCGGGGAAGGGTACGTTGGGGGCGCCGGCGGCCATCAGGCCTGTTGCGGCGAGCGCTTGCAGATTGCTCGCAGCTCGCTGCCGTTCCTCTACGCGCGTCGCCAATGCTTGAGCCGCGGTTTCGTGTGCGCCGACGGCCTGGGTATGGACGGCCACTGCCGAGAGCCGGCGATCGTCCGTGCTCTCCACGTCGGCCTTCGCGTCCTTAAGCCGCTTTTGCGCGCCAATGAGGCGGCGTTCCCACTGTTCGGAGGTTGCTCCCACGCTTTCCTTGAGAGCGTCGTACACGGCGCGCGCCGATGTCGCTGACATCGCCGCGGATTTGACGTCTTCCGCTGCGGCGTGATGGCGGCCGCGGGCGGTTTCCACACGCTCGTTGGTGTCGCGAAGGCTTTGTGCGGCGCGGATGGAATTCGAGCAATGTTCGACGACGACGAGGTGGGCGTCGCCGAGGGAATCGCAAATGGTGCGGGCCTGTTCGAGAGCCCGCTTGTCGAACGGGAGATCGGTGTCGAGCGCCGCCTGCTCGGCGGACTTCCTGCACTCGTTCAGAGCCTGTCGTGCGGCAGCGGTATCGTCTACCCTTATTCCGACGTTTTCAGTTGCCCGGTGCAGATCGTTGGTTGCCGAGCGCACGCTGTCGTGCGACTTGCGGAGATTGGTGTCAGGCGGGCAGGTCCTCTCGACTTGTTCGATGGCTTCGGTCGTTGCGGCATTGCTCGCAATCGTGGTTTCTAGAACGGCAAGCTGCTCGCCGAGACCGGCCGCTGTGGCCTCGAGCTCTTCGATCCTTTGCAGTCTGGCTTTTTCCCGGGCGGAATGACCGATGTACGTGGCATGGGATTTCTCCCATGTGCCCGAGAGTGCGCCGAGGCGGAAGTGGCCGCCCGGCGATACCCACATCTCGGCGCCGTCGTCGGTGTCGGCGCAGGAGACCGCGCATAGAAAAGTCTCGACGGCATCTTGGACCGACGGCTCGCCGCAGTGAACAAGCCAGTCGGCGAGGGTCCTGCCGCTGACCAGGGGTCTGGAGACAAGCGAAACGTCGTGCTCTGTCTCGCCGACGAACATCCTGCCGTCGGGCAGGATCCACGCGTCGAGAAGTCCGGATGCCTCAAGTGCGGCTTCGAGGCCGGCCCTAACGCCGTCGTCGGCCTCCGATGCAAAGTCGACAGCCTGCCACAAGGGTTGGCCCGAGCGGCCGCTGCGGTCGGCCTTGCGTGTGTGCGGAATGGGAGGACGCTCGAACGAGCCGGTCTGCAAATCCGCGATCTGCTTTGCCACGGATTCCAGTTCGGCGCGTGCCGCAGCCTCCTGATGTTTCAGCTCGGCCAGCGCCTCGGTCAGCCGTTTGTATGCAAGCCGGCACTTGGCGATCAGCTCGCGCGCGGCCGGGTTTTCGCCTTCGAGCGAGTGAGCCCATTCGACGAGGGCATCCATGACGTTCTCGGTCGCAATGGCCATGAGATGTCCGCAGCCCCCGAGATGGCGGCGCCACGCCGCGCCGAGAGCTTCGATCTCGTCGTTCAGCGCATTCTCGACGGCAGCGAGAGTCTTGCCGGCTTGGTCACGGAGACCCCGGGCCGCATTCTCGTCGCGCTCCGCGTTCGCTAACGCTGAAATCTTGTTGTCGACTTCGCGGAGCAACTCGACAACCGCATCGATGCTGCTTCTGCGGCCCCTGATCGCGGTCAGCAGATTGCCGCGCTCGGCTTGGAGAGAGGTTTGCCCATCGCGCACAAGTTCGTCCGGCCACGCCGAATAGGCCTTTGCATGCTCGAACTGCGCGACCATGCCGACGGATCTGGCGAGATCGAGCGCCTTGCGTCGATTGACCGCAAGGGTTTCCATCGCACCGTCAAGGTCGGTCCTTGCCGTTTGCTGGCGTCCGGACTCTGTCGTCAGATCGTCAGCCGCCGTTGCGGAGCGTTTCTCGGATGCAGACAGCCGCTCCTCAGCCTCTTCGGCCAGGTGCCGTTTGGTCGCAAGATCTGCGGCCTTGAGGCCGTCGGGATGCTGAAGGATGCCCTTATATGCCGCGTCCGCAGCTTCGGCCTCGCGTTTCGCAGTGATGTTGGCGGTTTCAGCCGCGGTCGATTCATGAAGGGCAGAGGCCAATTGCGCGGCGGCTTTGTTTACCTCGGCGCTTGCTTCTTCGAACTTGGTTCTTGCGGCACGGACCTCGCGCGCAAACGTGCGAATCCGCGCGCCTGCGTAGCGGCGATAGGTTAGCTCGAATTTTCCGATGGCGGCGTGGGCCAATTCATAGGATTTGAGCTGGCTGCGATCCTCTTCAAGGCGGCTCATGGCTTCCGCGATGGTGTCGATCATTTCGGCCGCGACCGGCGGTAGGGCGGCAGTCAGAGCGTTGGACAGACGCGTCTCGTCGGGGGTCTTTGTAAGCTGCGGATGGCGAAGCTGAATGAGGGTGTCGACCAGGATGCGGTAACGTTCCTCTCCGAGTTGGAAAAGTCTTTGATCCACGGCACGGCGGTAGTCGTCGGCACGGTCGAAGAAGTGTCCGCCTTTGTCAGCGAGCTCATCTTTCAGCTGCGTTCGGCGAAGCACGGCTCTTTCGGGCGTGATGAATGAGCAATCCCGACCGACACGGCTTCCATCGATGATGAAGAACCAGCTTTCCACGTTCGCGCGGTCTTCGACCGCTTCCAGTCCGCACGCGAGGGTGACGAACTGGTTGTTGCCTTCCTCGTCGACGCGCCCGAACTCGACCCAGACATATCCGACGCGGCGCTTGTGCCTCCCCATGAGGAGATTCCACGCCATCTTCTTGGTTCGGTCGCCATCCGGCTCGATGCGGAACGGGCTCAGATTAGCGTCGAAGAGGAATGGCAGCGTGAGTGCCAAGAGCTTGGACTTGCCGGCGCCATTGTTGCCTCGATACACGATGTGTCCGTCGATGAACCAGAATTCCTCCACGTCGTAGAAGAATATCTCCACGACGCCGGTCCGCAAAGGCTGCCAGCGCTTTTTGCCGGGAAGCGGCAGGACGGGGCCGGTGCTTTGTGGGTTGAAAGGAAGAACGGAGTTCATTCGTCGGCCTCCTCGGAAACGTCGGGCAGCCGATCGCTGTCATCGCGATGCTTGATGTCCGGTTCTCCCAGTTTGTAGCGAGAAAGCGCCGGCAGAATCTCGATGCTGTCGCCTTCGATGGTGATGAGCTTGAGTTGACTGAGGCGGTGGATGGCAATCGCCGTCAGCTCCCGCGCGCCGGCTTCGCCCTGGGCGCTGCGCCGCCAATATCTGCCGTACCGCTCGGCCGACTCAGCCACGAACCTTTCGATTCGCAGGCGATCGGGAACGCCGCTGCTGGCATGTGCCAAGTGGTCGGCCACAAGGAGCGTGACGTGGGCATCGGTGCCGTCCGCCGGCATCGCGACGTCGCTGCAATTGCCGTCCGGATCGCAAAGTGCAAGGCCCTCGGAACGGAGTTCGACGACAAGGCCGGTGCCAAACGCGAGGCGGTTCGCCATCGCGCCGCGCTGATTGATGAAGTACTGCATGTCGGCCTCGTCGACTGTGCTGTCGTACACAACGGGATCGTCGAGAAGACGCCTTGAGATGCGGTGTCGGCTGACATCGCGGCGGCCCTCGTCGGTCTCTGGCTGAATTTCTGCCGTGATGGCCGAGATCCGATCGATGGTTATCTTCGGTGCATCGTTCTCGGGCCACGTGGATGGCCCACGCACGCATGCAAGAATGCTCGCAAGCGGCCCGCGATTGACATCGTAGAGGACGTCGCGGGAGCCGTCTTCCGACTGCCCGGACTTGACGAACGACTCGGCGTCTCCATCAATGGCATTGAGTACGCCGAGTTCGCCGAGCGCGACGCAGGCCGATGCAAGATTGCGTCGGTCGTGAATGTCCGCCATATCGAGAATGAAACCGCGGCTGAGGAGATCGGTATCCTTTGCAAGGGACAGGATTTGGTCACCCAGGGCTGAAAGGGTGATCTGCGGGTCGCTCCGCGCGAGCACCGCGCACACCAGACAGAAGATCGCGTAGCGCCTGCGGTTGAAACTTTCCCACCCTCGCGTCGCATCGCTTGTGTCGCTCGGGCGTTTCCATAGCCTGGCGTAGTCGCGCTCTACGCGCAGCGGCCATCCGGCCTCACGTGCGAACCACTCCCTGAGGTACGCGGAATGACGTCGCACCAGACGGAGAGCCTCTCTTGCTTCGGCGGATGTGGGCGTTAGCAACGGGCGCATCAGGAGCGCGCGAACGGCCTCCCTGCGCTCGGCGTGTTCCTGAGTCTCCTGCTGGCGCAGTATCTCGCGTCCGCCAGGGCGGCCGCTCTGCACGGGTGCTTCATTCCGCGTGGACGAGGCGGTGCTCATGCGGCATCCGTCGGGGTGATGGTGATGCGGTGGTCGCGGCCGCAAAACACGCCGTCTTCGGTGACGATTTCTGCTTCCGTGTCCGCGTCGAGCGGTTCAAGTCGGATGAGATAGAGGCCGTCGTTGGACTGGATCTCGGTGACGCCATCGTCGCCGGCGGCCTTGGTCGCGATGGCTTCGCCCAAGAGATCGAGGAAAAATCGGAATTCCTGCGAATTTAGACGCCAGAGCTCCGAGAGGAGCAGGGGGCACCCGGTTGCGAATTTTTGTCTGGCTGCCTCGATCTGCGCATGCTCTTCACCGACCTGCGCTTCGAGCTTCTTGCGACTGGCGCTTCGATCATGGACGTGCGGGAGCCGTCCGCGAGGCATGCTGTAGCCGGTCTCGCGGAGCCGGAGCGGAACGACGATGGACGGCGCCTTATGCCACGGTATGACGCCGGTAACGTCAGCAGCTGCGGTATTTTCGGCGTAGTGACGCGCCGGATTGAGCGCAAACGCGGCTCGTGCAAGTCGGTGGGCGTCTTCGTCGCCGTCGCAGTCGAGGAACCAGTGAGCAAGGCTTTTGAAGTCGGCGGAGCGGTCACTGCGGCCACTTCGGCGTTCGTTGATCGCGATGATCGCTGTGAGCAGTTGCGGAATCGCGGCCCGGGCCCGACTTCTGAGCTGTTCGCTCTGGGAACGCTCGCCGTTCGACCCGCCGACGAACCACATTCGCAGGCCCTGCCACCGCTCGTCCCACATCTTCAGTTCGGCTTCGTAGGCGGCCTGCTCTTCGCCCGGAGGGGCGTTGCGTGCCTGACGGCGGGCCACGGACTGGAGCATCGCGTCGATGCGCAACTGGAGGGCATTGATGTCTTCCGAAATCACACCGCTTCGGCTGACCAAGTCGCCAACGAATTGGCGGATGTACTCGATGAGACGCTGCTTGTAGTTCAGCACAGCGTCCACGTCGCCGTCCTGCAAATCGACACCGCGGAGGACGCCGGCCATGAAGGCTCGCGCGGTCTCGGCCATGTTGTTGAACACGGTCATCAGACCGTTGAGGGTCTCGTAGATCTTGGCGACGTCAGGGTCGTTGCTTCGGCCGAGGTGGATCAGCGTGAGGAGGCTCTTGCCGATGTCTTCAAGCGCAACCGTCTGCAGTTCGCCGCGGCGCTGCATCTCCTTGGCGAAGGCGCTGAGCGCCATCTCGACGGAGACGCCGCCCTTCGAAAGCCGGTAGAGCATGCGGCGGCGATAGAACCCGCTCAACGAGGTGACGCGCGAGTTGTCGGCCTGGCAGTCGAGATTGCCCCACGCGGTCAACTTGTCGAGGACGGCGTCCAGTTCGGAGGCGGTCGGCGGCTCGCCCGGCCACTTTGCTTGCGTGAGAATCTCGGAAGGCCGGACGTAAAGCAGCAGTTGACGTTCAGCTGCCGCGCACACATCCAGGACAGACCGGTACAGCGCCGCATTATCGGCGGTGACGTGACGGAAAAGGTCCTGATGCGTGGCGATCTCGAATTGACCGCTCATGCATGCCCCATAACCACTTGAAATACCTCGTAATGGTGGCCCCGAGAGCGGCGTCCGTCAAAGCAAATCAGCTATAGACTACCGCTAAACACAGGAGGGCCGATATCGGTGATGCCATGATTTGGATTTGGCTGTAGGCGATGGCTACCCATGGTTGTTTGCGCCGATCTCCCAAAAGTCACTTAAGCCGCACGCGCAGTGGCTTTTGGCCGGCGCAATGGTTGCTGCTGCTTCTTGACCAAAGGCGACCAATGAATATAATGTTCCTGTTATGTTCTCTCGTCAAGGAAGACGCATGTTCTGCCCGCGGCAGGTCATCCACGCTCCGTACAGGGATGGGACCGGAAACACTTAACCACTCATCGGTAGACTAGTGAGCAGGCTCAAGGCCTGCCGGGGTCGCCGAATCCTGTGAAATCAGGGCCGGGTCGAATAGATGTAAGCTCTTTTGTCCGATACAGCCCCACGCTTGATCGTTAGTGTCGGTCTTGGAGGAACTCCGGACTGGAACCAGAAGTAGGGAATAATGTCGACCGCTCGCCACATCGTCGCGTTGCTGCGCAGCCATATCGACGGAGATGAGGACCGCTTCCTCTCCGTGGCGACGCAGCTTGCCGCGCACGAGGCGAGGCAAGGACACGGCAAACTCGCCCAGGAACTGCGCGAACTGATCGACGCGGCAAAGGGCAAGACCGCGCATGTCGGTCGGCGCGGCGCCGGTCCCGTTCCTCTAGCGCAGCCAAAAGGCGAACTCAGCAGCCTGCTTTCGGCGCGTTATTCGGATATTCGCCTTAACAGTATGGTGTTGGGGCCAGAACTGAAAGAGCGCTTGACGCGCGTTTTGACCGAACAGCGCCAACAGCAGCGCCTGCGCGCCCGCGGCCTGATGCCTCGACGGAAGCTGCTGTTAATTGGGCCTCCGGGTTCAGGCAAGACGATGACGGCGTCCGCTCTTGCCGGCGAGTTAAAGCTGCCGCTATTTACAGTTCTCTATGAGGGCTTGATCGGCAAGCTCATGGGCGAAACGGCGACGCGCCTTCGCCTGGTGTTCGATGCTGTTGCAGTTCAGCGCGGCGTATACTTCTTTGACGAGTTCGATGCGATCGGTTCACAACGATCGCACACGAACGATGTCGGCGAGATCCGGCGCGTGCTCAATTCATTTCTTCAGTTTTTGGAGAACGATGATGGCCCGAGCCTGATCGTTGCTGCGACCAACCACCCAGAGCTGCTAGACAAAGCCGTTTTCCGGCGTTTCGACGACGTCATTCTTTATGGATTGCCGGACCCGGAGATCGCTCGCGGCATATTGGAATCGCATCTGACGGGATTTGACCTCTCGGACATCAATTGGTCATCGATTTTAGAAGCCACTGTGGGTTTAAGCCAGGCGGAAGTATCAAGGGCTGCCGACGAGGCGGCGAAGATCGCCTTACTCGAGGACAGAAGCGAGATCAGGACGCCAACGCTGCTCTCGACATTGGCGGAACGCAGAGCCGCCACGAGTTGAGGTGCAGACGATAGATGGCACGACCGCCGCGCAATCGGCCGCATTTTCATGTTGAGGGTGGCGGTCAAGCAGAGCCGTACACATCGCCTCGCATTGTCATCACGGGACTGCCGCCTGCCAGGGTGAGAGCGCGGCACGCACAGAAACTCGGCCACGCGATCGGTGCCGCCGTCCGGCAGGCTCGGCAGAAACTTGGAGCCCGCGACCAAGCGGTCGCTGAAGGCGAGAAGGGGTTCTATCTCGAATTCGAGATCCCGGCGGCGGAGCGGGAGGCTGTCCAAGATCTTGAGAATAAGCCTGCCAAAATTGAGCTCGTTGCCGTTAAGCCTACCGCCGATAATCAGGAAATGGTTTCGGCCACTGTGTTCGTACCTGAGCGCTCAGCGGATTTCTTTGCCAAAAAGGTTGAGGCTTATCGCGACGAGAACACGAAGTCGGGAAAGCCGAGGAACGAGGCCTTGGTCGCTCGAATCGAGGATGTTCGCCTTGGAGCTGTCCGTTCGCTCTTCACGGACGACATGGCGCTTTTTCCGACGGCTGGTCGTCAGGCGTGGTGGGAGGTATGGGTTCGCGACGGTCGCCTGGAGACCCTTCGGCATGTCGCACAACGCCTCAATGTAACCCTGAAGGAACATGCCATCAGCTTCCCCGAGCGCGACGTGGTCCTGGCGCTCGCCAACGAGGAAGCGATGGCAAGGCTCGTCGACAATAGCGACGCCGTGGCCGAGTTGCGCATCGCTAAGGACACGCCGACGCTCTTTCTCGAGATGCGCCCAGTCGAACAGGCAGACTGGGCGGGCGATCTCGTCGATCGGGTTGACGCACCTGATGCGCTGGCGCCGGCCATCTGTCTTCTCGACAGCGGAGCGACCCGGACGCATCCGTTGATCGAGCCGGGCTTGGATGCCGTCGACCAGCACGCCTATGACAACGGCTGGGGCGTAGGTGACAGCTCTTACTGGAATGGCCACGGTACGTCGATGTCAGGTGTCGCGCTCTATGGCGATCTTGAAGCGGCGCTAAGCCATGGTGGTCAAGTTGACCTGCGCCATCGATTGGAGACGGTCAAGGTCTTGCCGCCAGCTGGCCAGAACGATCCCGAACTTTATGGAGCAATCACAGAAATCGGTATCAACAAGGCTGAGGCACAAGCTCCGCGTCGTCGGCGGGTCTTCTGCATGGCGGTGACGAGCGAAGTCGGTCTTGGTCGCGGTCGCCCATCTTCGTGGTCGGCGGCCATCGACCAGCTTTGCTATGGCGGCGGCGACCGTCGGCGCCTCATGGTGCTCGCTGCCGGGAATCTGCGAGGTGACATTTCGGCTCCGGACTATCCGGACCGTAACGATCTTGAAGAGGTCGAGAGCCCCGCTCAGGCATGGAATCCGCTGGTTGTCGGAGCGTACACCGACAAAATCGGCATCTTTCATCCCGACTTCAATGGCTGGCAGCCAGTGGCGCCCGCTGGCGAATTGTCTCCGGCGAGCCGAACGTCTGGCGTTTGGGATCGTCAGTGGCCGATCCGACCGGACGTCGTGTTCGAAGGTGGCAACTTTGCCCATGACGGTGTCAATCCGGCGTCAGCGATCGATGATCTCCAGCTCATAACAACGCACTATCGTCCGCAAATGCGTCTCTTCGAGACGTTTGGCGATACCAGCGCGGCCGCGGCATTGGGCGCGCATCTTTGCGCCGGCGTTTTGGTTGCCCGCCCCCAGCTTTGGCCAGAAACCGTGCGAGCTCTCGCGGTGCACTCGGCCGAATGGACGCCGGCGATGCGTGCGCGGATCGAGGGGGCTGCGCAGGCACAGAAAGCAGCCATGCTTCGCCGATACGGATGGGGCGTACCTGATATCGGTCGCGCAGTGATGAGTGCGACGGACGATGCGACCCTGATGGTCGAAGATGCCCTTCTTCCGTTCCGGAAGGATGGCTCGGCGATTAAGACCCGCAGCATGAACCTACACCGCTTGCCGTGGCCCCGAGACGAATTGCTCGCGTTGGGGGAGCAGGATGTCGAGCTACGCGTGACGTTGTCCTATTTCGTCGAGCCTAACCCCGGCGAGCGGGGATGGACGAGACGGCACCGCTATTCGTCTCATTCGCTCCGGTTTGCGGTAAAGCGGTCATTGGAGAGCCTCCAGCAATTTCGCCAACGAATCAACAAGGCTGCCGAGGCGGAGGAGGAGGGGCAGGTTGGAGCCGCGGCAGGTGGCGACAATTGGGTGCTCGGTACGATTCGCGATAAGGGATCGATCCACTCGGATATTTGGCGCGGAAGTGCGGCAGAACTAGCTGAGCGCGATGCGATCGGGGTGTTTCCCGTCAGTGGCTGGTGGAAGGAAAAGCCTGCGCTTCAGCGTTGGGATCGCTCGGCGCGTTATGCGCTGGTCGTCTCCGTGAGAGCTCCGGGAGCAAACATCGACATCTACACGCCGATCGCCAACATGATGGAAATTCCAATACCTGCTTCATGAGCCGTGGCGGTCGGTACATCGCATGGTTAGGATGACGACGCCCTAGGGCGCCCTGCTCCGCGGAGAAACCTCCATCTGTGGTGCATGGAGCTGCAAAACAGCCATATCGCTCACGCCGATCGAGGCTGGAGCAATCCAGCTCCAGTCACTCCCAAGGAACCCTGTGACCATAGTGGGCGTTCATGTGCCTCGTTGTATTAAGATATAGGGAGCCCAAATTCGGGGATCCGATTTTGCTGGATTGGGCGAATTGAGCCAAGCGAGCTTGGTCGCCCGCAATGCATCCGCCGGGTCGCCGGGGTTGCTCGCAGTCAGCCATCGTTTGTAAAAATCCTCCATGAAGACGCGAGCGCGCATATCATTGAGCGCCCACAGCGTCACGAGGACATTTTCCGCGCCCGCGATCTGACCCCGCGGGTCGGTCAAAATCCCCCGGGTATGGTCACTTGAAACTCCCCCACCCGATAATCGCGGTCAGCGCCGCTGAACAGCGGTAGCCGATCAGGCAGGACGTTTATTTTCGGTCCCTTTAGCCAGCAAGGGGCCGGGGAGTTGAACGTCTTGAAGCCACACCTGCAAAGCACGGTATTTACGTTACTCGATCGCAACGCCAGCCAGCGCGAGATCCACAGGCTGACGGGGGTCGACCGCATGACGATCCGGCGTTACCGGGCGCTGCGGGCTGATGCGGAGGCAAATTCCCCCGGGGAAGTGACCACCGGCCCGGTGAGCGTAGACGGCCAAATTCCTCCACCCCGACCACCGGCTTCTGGGGCATCG
>JAKFVP010000053.1 GCA_021732175.1 Bradyrhizobium sp. | reverse complement strand
AGCGTGTAGCCGGCGGCAGCGGCGGCAAGGCGCCCGCGCTTGCCGCGTTGCCGCCGCTGCCGCCGGCTACACGCTCCTCCCGCGTGCTGGCGCCGGTCTCGATTGCGCTGACGGCGATCCGCGAAGCCGCCGAGCGCTCGACGGCGAAGACCTTCGGCGGCAAGGCCGAGAATCCCGTCTCGCAGGTTCTGCAGAACGCCGACATCGGCTGGACCGCCTCGCGCGGCCCGATCTCGGTGGCGGGCGTTCAGGATGCGTTGTCGCTGAGCACGCCGCTGACGGGGACACTGAGTGTCACCGGTTCGCTGTCGGCCAAGGCCAACGATGTCGTCAACGACGCCATCGGCGGCCTGCTCGGCGGTAGCGCCGCCAAACAGCTCGGCTCCATCAACATCAAGAACCTCAACGTCAGCGGCGAGATCAGGGGCAATGTCATCGTCACCTCGCGGCCGCGCCTTGCCGCCAACTGGCGCATCGAGCCGAACCTGCAGGCACAGGTCAATCTCGGCGACACCAGCCTGAACGCGGCCGGCGCGCGCATCAGCGTGCCCGCGCAGATCAAGCCGGTCATCGACAAACAGGTCGCCGACCAGCTCGCCGCGGCGCAAGCGCGACTGAAGAACGATCCGGCTTTCGAGAACAATGCGCGCCAGCAATGGGCCAAGGCCTGCCGCTCCATTCCGCTGCAGGGCACCAGCGGCTCCGGCCTGCCGCCGCTGTGGCTGGAGCTGAAGCCGACGCGGGCAATCGCCGCGCAGCCGCGCGTCGATTCCTCCGCGATGATCCTGACGCTGGGGCTCGAGGCCGAAACCCGCATCACGTCAGCCGAGACCAGGCCGGAGTGCCCGTTCCCGGCGACGCTGACCATCGGGCCGGCGTCGAAGGGCGCCGTCAACATCGCCGTGCCGATCGACCTGCCCTTCACCGAGATCAACAAGATCGTAGAGGCGCAGTTCGCTGGCAAGACCTTTCCGGAAGACGGTTCGGGCTCGGTCGACATCACCGTAAAGAAGGCGAGCGTTGCCGCCTCCGGCGACCGGCTGCTGTTTTCGCTGCTGGTCTACGCCAGGGAGAAGAAGAGTTTCTTCGGCTTCGGCGCTGAGGCCTATGTGCACATCTGGGGTGTGCCGGTGCTCGACGGCGCGCGACAGACGCTGCGGCTGGATTCGATCCAGGTGGCGGTGGAGTCGGAAGCGGCGTTCGGCCTGCTCGGCGCGGCCGCGCGCGCGGCGATGCCGCATCTGCAGCGCGTGCTCGCAGAGAAGGCGATGGTGGACCTGAAGCCCTTCGCCGGCAATGCGCAGCGCAAGATCGCCGCCGCCATCGCCGACCTGCAGCGCAGCGAGGACGGCGTGCGCGTGACCGCCGAGATCACGACGCTGCGGCTTGCTGAAATTGCCTTCGATTCAAAGACACTGCGCGTGATCGCGGAGAGCGACGGCGCGATCAACGTCTTCATCACCGCTCTGCCGGCGTTGTGACAGGCGCCGGTCGAGCAGATCACCGCGCCCGATTCGGTCGGCGGGGTTGACCTTGCTCAAGTGCGTGCCGGAACAGCTTAGTATCAATCCCGGTCGAAGTTCATTGTGACAGGACAACGTGGCCTTGAGCCCACCCAAGCAACAGGGAGATTCACGGCGCGCGGTGTTTCACGCGCGCGGCCTGTCCAAGACCTACGTCATGGGCGAGGTCGAGGTCCACGCGCTTCGTGACGTCGATCTCGATATCTACGAGGGCGAGTTTGTGGTTCTGTTCGGCCCCTCCGGCTCGGGAAAATCGACACTGCTCAACATCCTCGGAGGGCTTGACGCACCGACCGGAGGTCAGGCGCGATGGCGCGACCATGAACTGGTTGGCGCCGGCGACGCTGAGCTCACGCGTTACCGGCGCGAGCACGTCGGCTTCGTATTCCAGTTCTACAATCTGATCCCGAGTCTGACGGTGCTGGAGAATGTGGCGCTGGTGAACGAGATCGCCGAGAAGCCGCTCGAACCCCGCGAAGCGCTGGCACTGGTCGGCATGGAGCATCGGCTCGATCATTTCCCCTCTCAGCTCTCCGGCGGCGAGCAGCAACGTGTCGCGGTTGCTCGCGCCATCGTCAAGTCTCCCGACGTGTTGCTCTGCGACGAACCGACGGGCGCGCTCGATTACGAGACCGGCAAGATCGTGCTGGCCGCGATTGCGCGGGTCAATGAGCGGCTGGGGACGACGACGATCATCATCACCCATAATGCGGCGATCGCGGGCATGGCGGACCGCGTTCTCCGTCTCGGTGGCGGACGCCTCGTCGGCGAGGAGCACAATGCGCGCCGTCTTTCGCCGGACGAGGTGCGCTGGTGAGCCTGCTCGATCGCAAGCTTGCACGGGACATATTCGCCATGCGGGGGCAGGTAATGACCATTGCGCTGGTGGTCGCCGCCGGCATGGCTGTCTTCGTCGCCTCGATATCGACCTACAATTCGCTTCGCGCCGGACGCGATCGCTTCTACGACAGCGCCCGCTTCCCGCAGATCTTTGTCACGCTCAAGCGCGCGCCGCTTTCGGTCGTGGCTCAGATCAGGGAAACTCCAGGAGTTGCCGCCGTCGAGCCTCGCATCGTCCATGACGTGATCTTGGACTGGCCTTCGTCCGCGCTGCCGGTCTCGGCGCGGATGGTGTCGTTGACACATGCCGGCGACGAGCCGCTGGCACGCCTGCACGTTCGCCGCGGCGCCCCGCCCGAGCCTGGCAACAGCAGGAGCGTCGCGATCAACGAGGGGTTTGCCGAGGCAAACGCAGTCCGGCTGGGTGCCGACGTTGCGGTGGTGCTGAACGGACGCATCCAGAGCTTTCGGGTCGCCGCCGTCGCGCTCTCCACCGAATATGTCTATGCGGTGAAGCCGGGCGTGCCGATCCCCGACGATCGCTTCTACGCGGTGCTGTGGGTCGACCGTAGCGCGGCGGAAGCCGCATTTGACATGAAAGGAGCGTTCAACGATGCCATCGTGTCGCTTGTCCCCGGCACCAATCCGAAGCAGGTAATCGATGCACTCGACCGCCTGCTCGAACCGTACGGGTCGGTGGGCGCCATTGCGAGACGGGATCAAGCTTCAAATCGTTTCCTGGAGGACGAACTCAACCAGCAAAAGGTGATGTCGATAACCATTCCCATCATCTTCTTCGGTGTCGCCGCTTTCCTGCTCAACGTTGTGCTGGGAAGGCTGGTGACCGCCCAGCGGGAGCAGATCGCCGCATTGAAAGCGCTCGGCTTTCCGGCGAAGCCGCTGATCCTGCACTATCTCAAACTGGTTGTCGTAATCGTTCTCGTCGGGGCGGTGATCGGACTCGCCGGCGGATATGTCTTCGGCCAGGCGATGGTGGCAAGCTATCACGGTTTCTTTCGCCTGCCGGCGCTGGCTTTTGAACTTTCGCCATGGTCCGCCGCCGCCGGTTTCCTGATCAGCCTCGCGGCGGCCTCGCTCGGCGTCGTGACCGCGCTGCAAGAGATCGTTGCCCTGGCTCCCGCCGTTGCCATGCGACCGGCCGCGCCCTGGCGCTTTCGCCACTCGTGGATCGAGACATGGCTGTCGGCGAGCCTGCCGAGGCCGCGCCATGTGCTGGCAATTCGCAATTTTGCCGGACGCCCGCTGCGCAGCCTGTTCACGATCGCCGGCATTGCCCTCGCCGTGCCGATGGTGGTGCTCGGATTGTTCTGGCGCGACTCGATCGATCAGATGATTGCAGTTCAATTCAACCTGGTCGAGCGCGGCAACGCGGTGGTCACCTTTCCCCACCCGCTCGACCGCGCCGTTATCGGCGACCTCGCCCGCGAACCGGGCGTGCTCGTAGCCGAGGGGATGCGCGTCGTGCCTGTCCGCCTGCGCGCTGGACACCGCAGCTACCTGACATCCGTGATCGGCCTGCCCTCGGGCGGCGAGCTGCGGCGGCCGCACGATGTGGCCTTGCGTCCCATCGACGTGCCACCCCACGGCATCACCCTGACCCGCCGGCTGGCCGAGCGGATCGGGGTCGTCCCCGGAGAGATCGTGACAGTCGAAGTCATGGAAGGCCAACGCCGCAAGATCGACCTGCCGGCCAGCGCCCTGGTCGACGAGGCCGTCGGGATGTCGTCCTACATGACGATCCAAACGCTGAACCGGCTGACAGGCGAAGGAGACGTCGTGTCCGCTGCGTCCCTGTACGTCGAGCCATCGACACTGCCGACGCTGGCACAACGCCTCAAGCAACTGCCTATTGTCGAATCCGTGGCAGTGAAGGCTTATACGCTGAATTCGTTCCTCGAGAAGATCGCAGGCATTGTCTATGTCAGCGCCGCCATCCTGACGACGTTTGCGGTGATCGTCGCGGTCGGCGTCGTGTACAACAGCGCCCGGATCGCATTGCAGGAGCGCGCCTGGGAGCTTGCAAGTCTGCGTGTGCTCGGCTTTACGCGCACCGAGGTGGCGCAAATCCTGTTCACTCAATTCGCGGCCGAAATCATCCTCGCGATTCCGATCGGGCTGGTGCTTTCGCGATACACCGTCGCACTGATTGCGCGATTTCACTCCAGCGAGAGTTTCCAGATTCCAGGCGTCGTCGAACCGCGGACCTACGTAATGGCGGTCGCCATCGTCGTAGCCGCTGCGGCCGCCAGCGCCTACATCGTCCGCCGCCGGGTCGACCGTCTCGATCTGGTCGCTGTCCTGAAGACGAGGGATTGATCATGCAGATCTCGGCCGGTCGCGTAGGTTTGGCGCTGGGCGCAATGGCTGCAGCTGCAGGCATTGCCTGGTTTCTGCTGCCAAAGCCGGTCCCCGTCGAGACGGCATCCGTCGTCAAAGGACGCTTCGTTGCCAGCGTGGACGAGGACGGCAAGACCCGTATCCGGCAGCGCTATGTGGTGGCCGCGCCGCTCGCCGGACGCCTCACGCGCGTCAGGCTGAAGGCCGGCGACCCAGTGACCGCGGACGAGGTGGTGGCCGCGATCCTGCCGCCGCCGGCGCCGCTGCTCGATCCACGCAGCCGCCGCGAGGCCGAAGAGCGATTGGGCACCGCGGAGGCCGCGGTTGAACGCAGCAAGGCGACCGTAGAACGCGCGCAAGCCCAAACAGCCCAGGCCAAGACCGATCTCGATCGCACCCGCACGCTGGCCACGACCGGCGCATCGACCGTGCAGGCGCTGGAACGCGCCGAACTCGCGCAGCGAATCGCCGATCGCGACCTCAGGGCCGCGGAATTTCTGAATCACGCAGCGGAGCACGAAGTCGCCCAGGCCAAGGCGCTGCTCGGCCGCTACAAGGAAGGCGCAGACGCGCCGGCCGAACTCTGGAGCGTGACGGCGCCGGTGTCGGGCGTGGTGCTCAAGGTCGCGCAGGAGAGCGAGACTGTGGTGCAGTCGGGCATGCCGCTGCTGGAAATCGGCGATCCGCGCGACCTCGAAATCGTGACCGACGTGCTCAGTACCGATGCCGTCGAAATCCGTCCCGGTGCCGACGTTACGATCGAGCACTGGGGTGGGCCAGGGACGCTTTCGGGCCGAGTCCGCCGGATCGAGCCCGCGGCGTTTACCAAGGTATCGACGCTCGGCGTCGAGGAACAGCGTGTCAACGTGCTCATCGATGTGCTGTCGCCGCCGCAGCAATGGGCCGGCCTCGGCGACGGCTACCAGGTGTACACGCGCATCACAGTATTCACGCAACCCGACATCGAAATTATTCCCGCCGGTGCATTGTTCCGCCGCAGCGACGGCTGGAGTGTCTATCTCGTGGAAAACGGCCGCGCGGAATTCCGCGCCGTCGACGTGATCCGGCGCTCTGGCGGGTTCGCGGCAATCGGAAAGGGATTGCAGCAGGGCGAACGTGTGATCGTCTATCCCGGAGACCAGGTTGGTGCGGGCGTCCGGGTCAGTGCCAAGCCGTGACGTTGTTGGCCGATCGGTTGCTTCACTCCGCCTGGACAGGCGGGGTGAAGCAGCCGGACCGACCCTAACGTTATGACCCCTCGAACTTGAACGAGACCTTCAGCCTGACGCGGAAGGCTTCGACCTTGCCCTTGGCATCGAGCTGCAGGTCGAGCTCCTGGACCTTGGCGACGCGGAGGTCGCGCAGGCTCTTGCCGGCACGGGTGACAGCGGCGGTCGCCGCCTTCTCCCAAGAGTCCTTGCTGGTGCCGACCAGCTCAATCACCTTGTAGACGCTATCAGCCATGGTCGTCCTCCCGTTCTAATGGGGCAGGACGCAGGATGCTCCTGCCGCACTGCCAAGCCTAACATCGACGGGAGGTTGCCGATAGGAAGCGGTGCAGCATCAGCGGCACGCGCATCGCCAAACGAAAATAGCCGAACCGCAATGCGGCCCGGCTATCCTCGTTCAGCCCTGAGTCACCATGGCTTAGGTCGAATACTTGAACTCCGGCATCGCCTTCAACTCATCCTTGGTGGCGTTGAAGATGGCGTGATCCGGCCACCAGGGGTTCGGCTTCGAGGCCGCCGGCGCCGTCGTCGCAGCGCCCGTGGTCGTGGTAGAGCCGGCCGGCTTGGCCGGGGCATTGGAAGCACCGGTGTAGGCGACCGGTTGATCCGAGAACTTCACCTTCTCGAACGGCACGGCGACCAGGTGCTCGCCGACGCCGAGGAAGCCGCCGACGCCGATCACGACGGCGACGATCTTGCCGTTCTTGTCGGTGAGCATGTCGTTGATCGAGCCGACGCTCTCGTTCCTGTCGTTATACACGCTCAAGCCCACCAGCTTCGACGCACGCCAGTTGCCCTGGAACGACGACGGGCTGGTCGACGTATCGGACATCGTGGTGGTCGGCGAATTCTTGGTCGTGCTGTCGGACGCAGACGGCGATTGCGCAAACGCAACGGACGCAAGCAAGGCCGTGCCGGCAACGCCGGCGATGGCATATTTGGCGATCATGATGGTCTCCCTCATTTCTGAAACTCAGTGGAAGGAGAACACGTCATCGCGACAACTGTTCCGAGGTTTCCGCGCTGGAACCACGCAACAAACGCCATGCCGCGTGCGGCACAGCGTCATCATTGCCGAATTATTCGCTGGTGACACTCAGGCGGCGAGCGGTTCCGGTTCCGCCTGCCTGTCGTCGAAGATCGCGATCGCCTCGAAGCGGTAGTCGCAGGCGCGGCAGGACCAGAGATAGGAAATGCGGCCCTGCCCTTGTTCCACCCAGTCGGGGAAAGCAATCGGCTTGCCGCATTGGGCACATGGATTTCCACGGGGCAAACTGCCGAGATTCGCTCTCGCCATCGCGCACTCCCTCAAGATTTTTTATGGATCGTGGTGTCGGGTAATCGGGACAGGAACTGAGTTACTGTCGGGAACCGCACACGTTCTGTGTAACAGAAAGCAGATTACCCCGACATTGCGTCATTTGCACGACGAATATAGTGGATAAGCGGTCAATTCGTCGCTGCACCGCGGTTGACAGCGCAATCAAAGTGATTCGTTTCGGCACAACACCGTGCATAGCGGATGCGCCCGCATCGTCATGCGTGTGTACGGGCCGAAATGACAGCCGGAGGGTGCGGATACGATCTATCTGGCCTCTATCTGGCCTTGGCGCCGACCGCGGGCTCGGCTGTATGCATCGCGCCCGGCTTGCGCAGATGGATGGTCGCGATGTCGTCGGAATAGATCTTCTGCCAGCCGTCGATGTGGTCGAGCAGCGTCGTCGCCGCACTTTGCGTGCGCAGCAGCGTCGCCTCGATGTCGTACTGCTCCAACAGGCGGAACAGGTTCTCCGGCTTCATCAGGCCGGAAGCGGCGTTGTGATCGACAAAGAATTTTTCGCCATAGAGCTCGGTACGTCCGTCGATGAAGGGCGAGACGCCGTTCGCGATCAGGTAGCCGCCGAAATCATAGTCGTTGAGCACGCGCGTCAAATTGAGCTTCTTCAGCTCGGTCACCGCGGCCACGGGCGAGCCGTGCATATGCGGCTGGAAGGGATGCACCGACGCCCAGGCGATCGTTCCCGCCGCCAGCATGGCGACGACGCCCGCGACAAGCGCGCTGCGCATTGGCGAGGTTACCGGAGCGGAAGATTCGCTACCGCCGATCTGCCGCGCCAGCGGCGCGGCCAGCAGCAGCGGCGCTACCAGCGCCAGGATTTCCGCAGCGCGAGTCTGCGCCAGCGCCATGTGCACGAGACCGAGCAGCAGCACGATGCGCATGACAGGCAGCTTGACGCCGTGATGCAGCGCAAGGCCGATGCCGAGCAACAGGCACACTTCCAGCGCGCCGAGCGAACCGAAATCGGCAGGCCGCCATTCCGTAATCAGCGGCAGCGCGCCGCCGAGCGAGAGAATCTTCTGCGAGGCGAGCAGCGCATTCCAGCCATAGGGGGTGATGCAGCTCGCAGCGAGCGCCGCAAGACCGAAGACGAACCAGCGCAGCAACAGCGATTTCTGCACGCGCGGCCCGGCGCCCCAGATCGCATCGAGCGCGAGGCCGCCGACCAGCACGAAACCGAACACGAAGCCGCCATGCAAATTGGCCCACAGCGCCATCACGGGCAGCAGCCAGTACGACGGCGCCTCGCGCCGGTCGGCGGCGGCGATCAATCCCGCGGCCCACAGCACCAATAGCGGCAGCGCCAGCACATGCGGCCGCGCGAAGAGATGCGTCACGGTGAGCGCCAGCGCCGCGGCAACCGCCACCAGCGTCGCGCTCTCGGGCAACCTGCGGCCGACGAAGCGCGCCAGCAGCGCAAAGGTCGCAGCGATCGCGCCCGCCGACAAGACCACAGGTCCGGCCCAGCCGGCGAGCGCATAGCTTTGCGCAAACAACACCTGCGCCAGCCATTGCGTGGAGATCCAGGGCTGGCCGCGCATGGTGAAGGAATAGATGTCGACCGTCGGCACGGCGCGGTGGTCGATGATCCACTGCCCGACCGTGATCTGCCACAGCGTGTCCGGATCGATCAGCAGGCGATTGCCCGCGAGCACGAACAGCGCGTAGACCGCCGCCCCGACCCAGACAGGCAACAGGCCGCGCAGCGATGGCGCAGTCCGCTCGGTTTGGACGGTGGTGACGCTCATGGGATTTTCCGCTGGTTCCAGTGCGGATCGAACCATGCCGGCGCATAATGCTTGGTAAAGGCGCAGCGCCAAATCAGGGTGGGTAAAGCGTTAACGGCCGGTCTTGCGCCGCGCCGGTTCCCGCAGGCCAGCCCCGCATTCCGGCGGTGCAAAGCGGGTAAAGCCGCGTTGACATGCAGGCCTCAGGGCCTAAATTAGAGCCGTTCCGAGGGGTGCTCCGAAGGAGGAGCTGAGATACCGCCATCCGCGGTGACCCTTTGAACCTGATCCGGGTCATGCCGGCGAAGGGACAGGGATGTACCAGACGACCAAGCCGCGGGGGCAATCCCCCGTCACTATTATCGGCGCAGGCATTGCCGGCGCCTGGCAAGCCCTGCTGTTTGCCCAGGCCGGCCACGCCGTCACCCTGCACGAGCGCAGCGACGCTGAGATGACCGAGGCCACCAGCCATTGGGCCGGCGGCATGCTGGCGCCGTGGTGCGAGGCGGAGACGTCGGAACCCCTGATCGGCCGGCTCGGCCTGCGCTCGCTGCAGATCTGGCGCGAGCTGTTGCCGAACACCCAATTCAACGGCTCGCTGGTCGTGGCGCACGCGCGCGATCGCAGCGATTTCGAGCGCTTTGCGCGACTGACCTCGCAATACCGGCGGCTCGATGCCGCCGGCCTCGGCGAACTCGAACCTTCGCTGGAAGGCCGCTTCCGCGAAGGCCTGTTCTATCCCGATGAAGGCCATGTCGAGCCGCGCCGCGTGCTGCCGGAGCTGCATGCGCGCATCATCAAGGCCGGCGGCACCATCCAGTTCAACAGCGAGGTCGATATCGACGCGCTCGACGGCATCGTGATCGATTGCCGCGGCCTTGGCGCCGTCGATGCCGAGCCGGAGCTGCGCGGCGTCAAGGGCGAGATGATCGTGGTCGAGACCGACGAGGTGGAGCTGCAGCGCCCGGTCCGCCTGATCCATCCGCGCTGGCCGCTCTATGTGATCCCGCGCGGCGACTCCAGATTCATGCTCGGCGCAACGTCCATCGAGGCCGAGGATTCCGGCGTCAGCGTCCGCTCGGCGCTGGAGCTGTTAGGGGCCGCCTATGCCGTGCACCCGGCCTTCGCCGAGGCGCGCATCCTGGAATTCGGCTCGGGGCTTCGCCCGGCCTATCCCGACAATCTGCCGCGCATCACGATCGAGAAGGAGCGCATCTCGGTGAACGGGCTTTACCGCCATGGCTTCCTGCTGGCGCCTGCGCTGGCGGAGCTGACGCTCTCCTATGTCGAGCGCGGCGCGCTGGATAATGAGGTGATGCGATGCAAGTGATCGTCAACGGCGAGCAGCGCGAGGTCAGCGCATCGCGCGTCGATGCGCTGCTCTCCGAGCTCGAATATGAGGGCACGCATTTCGCGATCGCGCTGAATTACGACGTGGTGCCGAAGAGCCGCTGGGCGGAAACGCAATTGAAGGCCGGCGACGAGATCGAGATCATCACGCCGCGGCAGGGAGGATGATGGGCATGGGCACAACGCGCGCCACACACTCCGCTGTCGTCCCGGCGAAGGCCGGGACCCATAACCACAAATGTGTGTGGTTACGGACGGTGTCGGCCAGTGCGCCTCAAGCGAGATCACGCGGTATGGGTCCCGGCCTTCGCCGGGACGACAGGTGAGACAATGGTCAACTTCTACGGCAAAACCTTCTCTTCCCGCCTGCTGATCGGCACGGCGCTGTATCCCTCGCCTGCGATCATGCAGGCGGCGATCCGCGCCTCCGGCGCGGGCATCGTCACGGTATCGCTGCGGCGGGAAGCTGCCGGCGGCAAGACCGGCGATGCCTTCTGGTCGCTGATCCGCGAACTCGGCGTCACCGTGCTGCCGAACACCGCCGGCTGCCGCAGCGTGCGCGAGGCCGTGACCACGGCCAAGCTGGCGCGCGAGCTGTTCGGCACATCCTGGATCAAGCTGGAAGTGATCGCCGACAACGACACGCTGCAGCCCGACGTCGTGGGCCTCGTCGAAGCCGCCGGCATCCTGATCAAGGACGGCTTTGAGGTGTTCCCCTATTGCACGGAGGATCTCTCCGTCGCGACGCGCCTGGTCGATGCCGGCTGCAAGGTCGTGATGCCCTGGGCCGCGCCGATCGGCAGCGCCAAGGGCATCATCAACCGCGATGCGCTGAAACTTTTGCGCGACCGCCTGGCCGGCATCACACTGGTCGTCGATGCCGGAATCGGCGCGCCCTCGCATGCCGCCGAAGCGCTGGAGCTCGGCTACGACGCCGTGCTGCTCAATACCGCGATCGCAAAAGCCGCCGATCCCGTGGCGATGGCCAACGCCTTCCGCCTTGGCGTCGACGCCGGCCGCACCGCTTATGAGGCGGGCCTGATGGAAGCCCGCGACTTCGCCTCTCCCTCCACCCCTGTCCTCGGGACTCCGTTCTGGCATGCCGTATCCGGATCATAACATGTATCCTGATCGCTTCTATCCCGTCGTCGACAGCGTCGCCTGGGTCGCGCGCCTGGCCTTGCTCGGCGTCGGCACGATTCAACTGCGCGCCAAGAATCTAAACGACGGCGAAGCGCTGCAAATCGTCAGCGATGCGCTTGAGGCCATCAAGGGCACCGGCGCCAAACTCGTGGTCAACGATTACTGGCGCGCGGCGATCGTGGCCGGCGCGCAGCATCTGCATCTCGGCCAGGAAGACCTTGCCGATGCCGACCTCGCCGAAATCCGTAAAGCGCGGCTGACGCTGGGCATCTCCACCCACGACGACGAGGAACTCGCGACCGCGCTTGCCGCCAAACCCGACTACGTCGCGCTGGGCCCGATCTTCCCGACCACGCTGAAGTCGATGCGCTTCGCCCCGCAGGGCATTCCGAAGATCAGCGAATGGAAGAAGCGCATCGGCAACATCCCGCTGGTTGCGATCGGCGGCATCAAGTTCGAGCACGCAGCCGAGATCTTCGCTGCCGGCGCCGATTCCATCGCCGTCGTTTCCGACGTCACCCAGAACGCCGACCCCGATGCCCGGGTGCGGCAGTGGCTGGGCCAAAGCGCGGAGGCCGCGTGATGCCACAACTCTCTCCCCGTCATTGCGAGGAGCGAAAGCGACGAAGCAATCCAGCTTTCTTTGCTGCGGCAAAGCTGGATTGCTTCGCTTCGCTCGCAATGACGGTCATAAACACAATCAACAGAATCTGAACGGAGGATCCCATGAACATCCGCTCCAATCCGAACACGACGCTCCCCGCCGTCACCACCGGCCCCCTCACCTCGTCGCGAAAAATCTTCGCGATCCCCGATGCTGCGCCCGATTTGCGCGTGCCGCTCCGCGAGATCATTCTTTCCGAAGGCGCGGGCGAGCCCAATCTTCCCGTCTACGACACCTCCGGCCCCTACACCGACCCCGCCATCACCATCGACGTCAACGCCGGCCTGCCGCGCAACCGCCTGGCCTGGGTGAAGGAGCGCGGCGGAGTCGAGGAATATCAGGGCCGCGAGATCAAGCCTGAAGACAACGGCAATGTCGGCGCCTCGCATGCCGCAAAGGCCTTCACCGCGCATCACAAGCCGATCCGCGGCCTCGACGGCCACAAGATCACGCAGCTCGAATTCGCCCGCGCCGGGATCATCACCAAGGAGATGATCTACGTCGCCGAGCGCGAGAATCTCGGCCGCAAGCAGCAGCTCGAACGCGCGGAGGCAGCCCTCGCCGACGGCGAAAGCTTTGGTGCTTCCGTCCCCGCCTTCATCACGCCGGAGTTCGTGCGCTCCGAGATCGCGCGCGGCCGCGCCATCATCCCCTGCAACATCAACCACGCCGAACTCGAGCCGATGATCATCGGCCGCAACTTCCTGACCAAGATCAACGCCAATATCGGCAACTCAGCGGTCACGTCATCTGTCGAGGAGGAAGTCGACAAGATGGTGTGGGCGATCCGCTGGGGCGCCGACACCGTGATGGACCTCTCCACCGGCCGCAACATCCACACCACCCGGGAATGGATCTTGCGCAACGCGCCGATCCCGATCGGCACCGTGCCGATCTACCAGGCGCTGGAGAAGTGCGAAGGCGATCCCGTCAAGCTGACCTGGGAGCTCTACAAGGACACGCTGATCGAGCAGTGCGAACAGGGCGTCGACTATTTCACCATCCACGCCGGCGTGCGCCTGCCCTACATCCACCTCACCGCCAACCGCGTCACCGGCATCGTCTCGCGCGGCGGCTCGATCATGGCCAAGTGGTGCCTGGCGCATCACAAGGAGAGCTTCCTCTACACCCATTTCGACGAGATCTGCGACCTCATGCGCAAGTATGACGTCTCGTTCTCGCTCGGCGACGGCCTGCGCCCGGGCTCGATTGCCGATGCCAACGACCGCGCGCAATTCGCGGAGCTCGAGACGCTCGGCGAGCTCACCAAGATCGCGTGGGAGAAGGGCTGTCAGGTCATGATCGAGGGCCCCGGCCATGTGCCGATGCACAAGATCAAGATCAACATGGACAAGCAGCTCAAGGAGTGCGGCGAGGCGCCGTTCTACACGCTGGGGCCGCTGACCACGGACATCGCGCCGGGTTACGACCACATCACCTCAGGCATTGGTGCGGCCATGATCGGCTGGTTCGGCTGCGCCATGCTGTGTTACGTGACGCCGAAGGAGCATCTGGGGCTACCCGATCGCAACGACGTCAAGGTCGGAGTCATCACCTACAAGATCGCGGCGCACGCCTCCGATCTCGCCAAGGGCCACCCCGCCGCGCAACTGCGCGACGATGCGCTGTCGCGCGCCCGCTTCGACTTCCGCTGGACCGACCAGTTCAACCTCGGCCTCGATCCGGACACCGCGAAAAGCTTCCACGACGAGACCTTGCCGAAGGAAGCCCACAAGGTCGCCCATTTCTGCTCGATGTGCGGCCCGAAATTCTGCTCGATGAAGATCACCCAGGACGTGCGCGACTATGCGGCGACGCTGAACGATCCGGCCGCGGTGGGGATGTCGATGCAGGGGACCATCGAGGACGGCATGAAGGAGATGAGCGCGAAGTTCAAGGAGATGGGCTCAAGTGTGTATCTCGATGCGGACAAGGTGAAGGACAGTAATCGGGTGTTGTAAGTCATCCACTTGCGGCGCCCGGAGGCAACCCGGGCTTCTGTCGTAAAACGAAGGGCCGGGCGAAAGCCCGGCCTTTCTTCATGGAAGCTACTTTCGCCAGGCAAATAACACGCTTGGTTTGATTGCATTCTCCGAGACATGCTACTCTTGGCTATGTCAAGCGGGGACTTGGGAATGACGGATCACGGTTGGATGAGTCTGCTGAATTTTATGATGCAGATGAGTGATGCAGACACGTCCGTTCTAGTCAGCGCGATTGCAGATCGCAACGCGTCCATGACCACGATCGTTAATAGTTCGAATTATGTGCTGTGGCGCGAACTCGAAAAGATCGGGCTGTTAAAAGAAGAGCCTCCTCCTCCGATCACGCGTCTCGATGATATCAGAGTATTTTCGATAGTTCAGGCTAGTCTGCCTCTGCTCGAAAAGCTCATTTCCGACTTCAAGGTCCGGAAGGGTCACAAACGATTGACCGAAATATTTGAGACCTTTTGTGTTCCGTTTGCGAAGCAACTTGTCGAGCGCACGTACGGCGAAGGAGGAGACAACGCCGAGGTCCAAATGCTGATGGGCTTGACTTTGGCTTCGGTTTTAAATCGATGCATTTCCCCAAGAGACTACAATTCCTCGGTTCAAAGCGTTGCAGACTTGGCGAAGCGACGCTTGTCAGGCAGCGCCTAGAATCGTAGGGCGGATTAGCGAAGCGTAATCCGCTACTTTTGTGCGTCCGCAATTGGTGGGTTACGCCTTCGGCTAACCCACCCTACGCTCCTACCTCATCGTAATCGCGAGCCCGCTCAGATCCGCATTCGCCATCAGGCCCACCTGCTGCCCCGTCAGCTCCAGCACCGCGCCCTTCTGGTTGGTCAGCACGATGGCCCGCGCGCCGCGGCCGACGGCAAGGCCAGCACCGGCGGCGCCGTAGACGCCGGCGACGTCGCTGGGGCGATAGATGTTGCTGACGCGGCCGCGCAGCACGGTCTTGGAGCCGCCGAACACCAGGCCGTAGTCGAGGCAGCCGGTCGAGAGCGGATAGGTGCGGCCGCGGAATTGCACCGCAGCAACCTGCCATCACTTCCTGAACATTGTCTCAAACAGCATTTTCGCGCGTTCCAGTCCTTCCCGCGTGAAAACCACCGACTTCACCTTGCCGACGGGATCGTGGATCATGCCCTTCTCATGCAGCCGGCCGAGCACGTCCCAATCCATCCCTTTCCAGGCCCTGCATTCGTCGTGCAGCGTCAGATAGAGCAGGGCCAGCGCCGCGTCGTCGATCTTGTCTGTATTGAGAGCCATTGCTGACCTCCGGACACGTAAGATGGGACCATTCTACAAGCCGCGCCGCCGACTGCAATTGCGCTCGTTGATCTCGACAAGTCCCACCACCGCGACTATCTTTCCTTCATGAACATCATCCGCCGCACGCTCGATATCGATGCCGACACCGACGCGCGCCTGCGCGAAATGGCTGACGAGCGCGGGCAGGATGTTGCCGCGGTCCTCGCGGAGGCTGTGGCGCTTCTCGATTCCGTGGTCGACATCGCCGGACCTGACATCGCCGAGGACCGCCGACGGCTCGATGCGTTCAAGCAGACGCGCGCCGCCGTTCCGCTCGGCGAAGTGAAGAGCTGGGTCGAAAGTTGGGGTTCGGCAAACGAGCTGCCGCGTCCCGCACCGCGCAAGTGCTGAGCCGTCATTGCGAGGAGCGATAGCGACGAAGCAATCCAGCTTTCGTCGTACATTCGCAAAAGCTGGATTGCTTCGCTGCGCTGCAATGACGTTGGTAGACCGCGTCCCCTCACCTCATCGTAATCGCCAGCCCGCTCAGATCGGCATTCGCCATCAGACCCACCTGCTGCCCGGTCAGCTCCAGCACGGCGCCCTTCTGGTTGGTCAGCACGATCGCCCGCGCGCCGCGGCCTACCGCAAGGCCTGCACCGGCAGCACCGTAGACGCCGGCGACGTCGCTCGGGCGATAGATGTTGCTGACGCGGCCGCGCAGCACGGTCTTGGAGCCGCCGAACACCAGGCCGTAGTCGAGCCCGCCGGTGGAGAGGCCGTAGCTGCGACCGCGGAATTGCAGCACGCCGGAGCCGCCGCTGCCGCCGATGATCCAGCCGGCCTTGTAGATCGTCAGCGTCACGAAGCCCTCGTCGGCGCGGGCGGACGAGGCGCCGGCAAAGGCTGCGACGATCGCGAGCAAGGCGGCAGCGAGGGCGGACTTGATCTTCATGGGGACGGTCTCCGGGGATTCAGTTTTGGGGGGCGGCGTTACGCAGGTCGAATCACGACGCGAACTTACCTGAGGCGGGGCCGGCGAGGAATGCCTGCCGTCACGGCGGTTTGAAGGCAAATCCCCGCTCGCCATAGGCGAGCACCCTGCTAAGCTTTTGCCAACGCCGCATTGCGGCTACCGGTTCCCGCCTTTCCACCATGCCCGACGAAAATCACCGACTGCCCGACATGCTCCGCGAAGGGTTGCGGCTGGTGTTTGTCGGCACCGCCGCCAGCACCCGCTCCGCCGCCGTCGGCCATTACTATGCGCATCCTGGCAATCGCTTCTGGAACGCCATTTTCGAAGCGGGTCTGACGCCGCGCCGCTACCGGCCCGATGAGTTCGCGCAATTGCTGCCGCTCGGCATCGGCTTCACCGACCTCAACAAGTCCGAAGCGGGC
>JAKFVP010000433.1 GCA_021732175.1 Bradyrhizobium sp. | reverse complement strand
CGGTTGTAGAGATCCATGAAACTTTCGCCGCCGGGCGCCGGCTCATCGATCGCGGCGAACCAGTGGCTGCCGGCTGGACGGCTCGCGAGAAAGTCCGCGCGATTCATGCCCTGCCATTTGCCGAGATTCTGTTCGGCGAATGCGGCCTCGCGCGTCATGTGCGCGGGCTTGGGGAAGCCCGTGGCCCAGATCGCCTCCGCGGTCTGATGCGTGCGCTGCAGATTGCTCGAATACCACACGGCATCGCGCGGCAGGATTTTGGCGACCGCTTCGAACACGTCCGTGTCGCTGCAATCGCATCCGATATCGGTCTGGCCGTAGATGTTGCCGCCATCGCTACGTACCGGCGCATGGCGCACCCACCACCAGCGCGTCACCACCACATCCGGCTTGTTGTTATTGGACATCGCCAAGACCACCCTTTAGTAGTGTCGTCCTACGTCAGAGCACACATCGCCTCAAGTGACTTTGACGTTTGAAATCTTGTTTGAAATTCCGCTGTGCGGCAAGCGCAGGGAAAGACTATCAGGGAGAAACTCATGGGCCGCCTCGAGGGCAAATCTGTCGTGATCACCGGCGCCGGCAGCGGCATTGGACGCGCGGCATCGCTGCTGTTCACGAAAGAAGGCGCAAAGCTGATCGCGGTGGACAAGACCGAGGGCGTCAAGGAAACCGCCAAACTCGTGGCGGATGCCGGCGGCACCGTGGAAGCCGTGATGGCGGACGCCGGCAACGAGGCGGACGTGAAGGGATTCATCGCGAAAGCGGTGTCGAAATACGGCAAGCTCGACGCGATCTGGGCCAATGCCGGCGTCAGCGGCGGCCTCGTGCCGCTTTCGGAGCAGACACCGGAACATTGGCAGGAAGTGCTGCGGGTCAACCTGATCGGGCCGTTCCTCGCCATCAAGCATTCGATCCCGCACATGACCAAGCAGGGCCATGGCTCGATCATCTGCACGGCGTCGGTCGCCGGCCTGAAGTCTGGCGCCAGCGGACATCCCTATGGCGCCAGCAAGGCCGGCGTTATCAGCCTCGTGCAGATCACCGCCTACTCGCTGTCAGGCACCGGCGTGCGCATCAACGCGGTCTGCCCCGGCCTGATCGAAACCGGCATGACCAAGCCCGTGTTCGACCGCGCCAAGGAACGCGGCACGCAGGACAAGATCGGCCAGCTCAATCCGCTGAAGCGTCCCGGCCAGCCGCATGAGCTCGCAGCGATGGGATTGTTCCTGGCGAGCGATGAAGCGAGTTACGTCAACGGCCAGGCTATACCAGTCGACGGCGGCCTCACCGCATCGATGCCGTATACGGGCAAGCCGATCTAGTTTGCAGCGTCGAGGCCCGCTTGGTGCGGGCCTCGCCGTGCCGCGCGTTCCTCAGTCGAAGTGCGGCGAATAGGCCTGCCTGACACCGGGTCGGCAGACTCCTCGCCCGGCACATCCAGCGACGCCCTCGCGAGCCGGCCCCATTGGTCGGCCGGAAGACGGGCCACCAGCCTGAAGCCTGCGCCGGCGAAGTCCGGCTCAAACACCGAGGCCTCGCCTTCGCGCACGCCGGACCACTCATTGCCGAAGGCGGCCACGAGGTTCGGCTTGTGGGTGACAATCACGAGATTGCCATCCGCCGCCTTGTGAAAGCCGACCAGCTCGCGCAAGGCATCCGCCCGCCGGTTGTTCTCCTCGGCAGAAACAGCGGGACCGGCTTCGGCGAGGTCGGCATCGGTGCTGACCTTGCCAAAGCCCAGCAGCCGTCCGGTATCGACGGCACGCTGCGCGGGGCTGGTCACAACGGCGCTTACTTGAATGCCGAGATCGCGGAGCGACTTGCCGATCTCGATGGCCTGTGCGCGTCCCTCCTCGTTGAGCTGTCGCTCGACAATCGACCGCCAGTTCGGATTGCTCATGGGATCCTTGCCCGCCACCGCCGAATTGGTCGCGCCATGGCGCAACACGATCACATATCCGCCAAGCCGGAGTTTTTCGAGCAGGCCCTGCGACGGCGGCGACGGCTGACTGACGACGACCGCCGCAGGAACAATCGCAAGTGCAGCGCCAACCAGGAGCATCAGAAGTTTGGACATGGGTTACCCTTTCAATTTTTTTGAATCGAAACGTCAGAGAACGAGCCCGAAGCCCGACGCGATCAGCAATGCATTGACCACAAGCTCGAACTGGCGGTCCGACAGGCGCTTGAAAATTCCTAGACCAAACCAGGCGCCGAGCAACGCCGCCGGGATGAAGACATAGACTTTCCAGTCGAACTGGGCCGTCGCCTGCGATGGTCCGCGCATCAGGTGGATCGCCAGCAAGGTGACCGGCTGCATCAGGAGGATGAAGGGCTGATAGACACTGCGCTGCCGCGCCTTGTCCCACCCCTTCAGGCCGCACCAAATCGTGACAAAACACCCGGGAAAGCCGGCGAGCCCGCCGGTGATGCCGCCGAGAAAGCCGGCGCCGACGTCGGACACGGCGCCGAGCTGCAAGGTGCGAACCGGCGGCCGCAACAGCACGTAGCAGCCGTAGGCAATCAGCAGGATCCCGATCATGCTGCGGTAGGCCGTGCCCGGAAGGTGCAGCAGCAGATAGACGCCGGCCGGCACGCCGAGAAGGCCGCCGGTCAGGAATACGCCGAGGCTGCGCCAGTCGATCGTACGCCAGAGCGTGGCGACACTGAGCATCTGGATGGCGATGCTGCACACGATCATGACGCGCACCACGTAGACCTGGTCGTCGATCAGGTGGAACAGCAGCGCCCCGCTCAGCGCCGAAAATGCGAACCCGGCAATGCTCGAGACCGTGGACGCGATGAATACGGCCGTCAGCGCATAGGCGATGCCCGGCACGCCCTGCGCTGACAGCACAGCCCCCTCCGCAACAAGGAAACTGAGACCGATGGCAGCAACGAGAAAGCTGACCAGCGTGCCAGGACTGGAAATGGAGCCGAGGGCAATCTTGCTGTCTGTAACGAATTGTTTCGGCATGCGGCACCTCGGCTGCACGACGCTGGCAATGAATTTTCGCGCCAGACGGCGTTCAATATCGTCATTGAAAGAGAGGAGATGGGAGGCGCACCGCGGCTGCCGCCGCCACCGCGATGCGCAAGGCTGGGCCGCTTACTTCATCGCGTGGGCGTGCTCGCAACTGACCGAAGGGTTCATGTCGGCGTAGGCACCGCGCGAGTTCGCCTTCCAGGCCCAGACATGCAGCTCGTAGAACGGCGGCAGGCCGTAGCGATTCGGCGATCCCGTGAAATTGAAGAGCTGCCCGCCGAGCGAGGCCGGACCCTTGGTCGTGATGTATTCGACCGCGATCAGTTCCATTTTGCCGTCCGCCTTCGGCTCATACATGATCGCCTGCGGCTGCTTGATGTCGACGGTCTCGCCGATCAGCGAACTCTTGACGTAGTGCACGCCCATGGCTCCCCCGTCGACGCCGCTGGCGCAGGGGATCGGCGCATAGCCTTCCGCAACTGCAACCGCGACATCCTTGAAGCGGTCGTTGGCGGCGCGGACTTGCGCGGTGAGAGGAGAGTTATCGGCAACCGCGGCAGCGACCGTGGTTCCGACGGCAAACAGCGACAACACAGCCAGGCTGCGCGTCCAACAAATAATACTCAATATCCGTCTCCCAATCGTTTTCATCCGCACGAGAGCCGCTTGGCAATGCCGGCTCCTGCCCGCGGTTGCATCGTTGGAACCGCGGGACTCACCACGTCGCGTGAGCTACGCGGGTGATATCGGGAGAATCAGCGGCAAGTCTTTACCGCACGCTTGGCTTTTGCGTGAGAAACCCTTCGGTTCTTCGTGTGACACGCAAGGGTTGTGTGGAACCGTGATCCCGAATCACGAACGGGTCACTCAGACCTCGAGCCATTCCTTGCGGATGGCGCCGTTGGCGGCGAGTTCGGCCGGCGTGCCCTCGAAGACGATGCGGCCGTGGCCCATCACATAGAGGCGGCGGGAAATTATCAGCGCGATCGTCAGCTTCTGCTCGACCAGCAGGATGGCGGTGCCGCGCCGCGCGATCTCGTCGAGCAAGGTGGCGACCTGCTCGACCAGCTTTGGCGCAGCCCCTCGGTCGGCTCGTCGATGATGACGAGATCGGGATCCCCCATCAGCGTGCGGCACATCGTCAGCATCTGCTGCTCGCCGCCGGAGAGCACACCGGCAGGATTGTCCTGGCGCTCGCCCAGATTGGGGAACAGCGCAAAGGTGTCGTTCATCGTGAAGGCGGCCATGGAGGCTGCCATCAGCAGGCTGCCGCGAATTTTGGGGTGGGAGTGCAATTGCATGTCCGGAAAATCCGAGATCAAACGCCTTCCGGCGGCACCGCCGAAGCAGCCGCCGCGGGACGCAGGCTGGCCAGTTTGCGCTCGCGATAGAAGGCATAGAGGCCGGACAGCACGATGAACGATGCACCCAGCAGCATGTAGCGGTCGGGCCGGTCTCCGAAGACGACATAGCCGAGCAGGATCGCCCAGAGCAGCGCGGTATAGCGGAACGGCGCGACGGCCGACATGTCACCTGTGCGCAGCGCCATGATCACGTATTGATAGCCTACCAGGACAAGGACCGCCGCCAGCATCAGCAGCGAGAGCGAACCAGCCGAGAGCGGAGACCAGCCGCCGAGCGGAAACAGGATGATGCCGCCGACGACGGTCACGGCGACCGTGGTCACCAGCGTAATGAACAGCGAGGGAATGTGCGCCGGGATCGGCCGGGTCGCGAGATCACGCAGGGCAAAGAAGAACACCGAGCCGAGCGCGAACAGCGAGTATTCGTTGAAACCTTCCAGCCCCGGCCGGACGATGATGAGAACGCCGGCAAAGCCCGCCGTGATGGCGAGCCAGCGCCGCCAGCCAACGGCTTCGCGAAACGCCAGTGCCGCCCCGAGCGTGACAGCCAGCGGCAGCGCCTGAAAAATCGCGGCCGTGTTGGCGAGCGGCAGGTTCACGATTGCGGTCAGGAACGCGATGGTGCCGCCGACTTCTGCGGCGACGCGCAGCGCCACCGGCGCCATCATGGAGGTGCGCGGCGAGCGCAGGGCTCCGCGGTGCCAGGCCAGCGCTGCGATCAGCACCGTGGCGAACAATCCCCGCACCAGCATCACCTGGCCGAAGTTCATCTCCGACGACACCGCCTTGGTGATGGCATCGTTCATCGTGAAGCTCGCCATGCCCACGACCATGAACAGGCTGCCGCGAATATTGTTGTGGGGATGCAAGGGAGATTCTCGGGCCAGGCGAACAAGCGATGCCGTACTCACCACACGTCATCGTCCGCGAAGGCGGACGATCCAGTATTCCAGAGACGCCACCGATAGAATGGAGAAGCCGCGGCGTACTGGATACCCGCATTCTCGGGGTATGACGAGTTAGGTGTGCGGACGCATTGCGGTCCGATCACACCGCGCCGGCCTTCTGCGCGTATTCCCAGGATTGTTTTGAGAGCGGCACGGTGCGTGCGGCCGACTCGAGGGCCCTGGCATTGGCCGCGGTGCCGTCGCGGACGCGGCCGGCGATACCCTGCGTAATGCCCGCGAGGCGGAACAGATTGTACGAGAAGTACCAGTTGAGGTCAGGCACGGCCATGCCGGTGTAGTCGCAATAGATCTTCGCCGCCTCGCTCTGGCTTGGAATGTTCAGCGCCTTGAGGTCTGCATTGGCAAGACCCGGCATGGTCCACTGCATCAGCAGATAAGTGAAATCGGCCATGGGATCGCCAAGCGTCGACAATTCCCAGTCCAGCACCGCGAGCACGCGCGGTTCCGTGGGGTGGAAAATCATGTTGTCGAGGCGATAGTCGCCGTGAACGATCGAGATGCGCTCCTGCGCCGGCACGGTCTTGGGCAGCCACTCGGCAAGCTTCTCGAACTCCGGAATGTGCTGGGTCTCGGACGCCCGGTACTGCTTGGTCCAGCGGTCGATCTGGCGCGCAAAATAATTGCCGGGCTTGCCGAAGTCGCCAAGCCCGATCTTCTCGGGATTGTACATGTGCAGCTTGGCCAGCGTCTCGATCTTGCTGGTGAAGATTTTCGGGCGCGCTTCCGCCGGCTGACTCGGCAGGGTCGGATCCCAGAACACCCGGCCCTCCTCCATCGACATGATGTAGAAGGCCGAGCCGATCACGGCATCGTCCATGCAGAGCGCATAGGCTTTCGCGACAGGAAAATCCCCCTGCTTGCCGAGCGCGGAGATGACGCGGAACTCGCGATCGACCGCATGGGCCGACGGCAACAATTTACCGAACGGGCGGCGGCGCATCACGTAGGAACGGCCGGGCGTGTTGAGCCGGTAGGTGGGATTGGACTGGCCGCCCTTGAACTGCAGGACGGTCAACGGGCCGGCAAAGCCCTCGACATTCTCCGACATCCATTTGGCAAGGTTCGCCTCGTTGACGCGATGGCGTTCCTCGACATCCCGGGTGCCCGAGAATTCCTCATCTTTCCTGACGCCGTCGGCCACGCTGACGCTCCCTAAGAGTTTCTTGTAGGTTTTTAGGGAGCGCCGCGTTTCCAGGCGTTCCCGTTAGTGCCTCGGAGCGTTTTGATACTTCCGAAGTTCAAGTCTGGCAATGGCGCGGTTATGCACCTCGTCGGGGCCATCCGCGAGGCGGAGCGTGCGGATGCCGGCATAGGCCTTGGCGAGCCCTGCATCATCGGAAACGCCACCGCCGCCAAAGGCCTGGATGGCATTGTCAATGATCTTCAGCGCCATGTTGGGCGCAGTCACCTTGATCATCGCGATCTCGGCCTGCGCGGTCTTGTTGCCGACCTTGTCCATCATGTCAGCGGCCTTCAGGCACAGCAGGCGATTCATCTCTATGTCGGCGCGGGCCTCGCCGATGCGCTGCTCCCATACCGAGTGCTCGATGATCTTCTTGCCGAAGGCGGTGCGCGACGACAGCCGCTTGACCATCTTCTCCAGCGCCTCCTCGGCCACGCCAATGGTGCGCATGCAGTGATGGATGCGGCCCGGACCGAGACGTCCCTGCGCAATCTCAAAACCCCTGCCTTCGCCGAGCAGAATGTTTTCCGCCGGCACCTTGACGTTTTCGAGCAGCACCTGTGCATGGCCGTGCGGGGCATCGTCGAAGCCGAACACGGGAAGCATTTTTTCGACCTTGATGCCGGGCGTATCGAGCGGCACCAGGATCTGCGACTGCTGCTGGTGCTTGGCCGCGTTGAAATCGGTCTTGCCCATCAGGATCGCGATCTTGCAGCGGGGATCGCCGACGCCCGACGACCACCATTTGCGGCCGTTGATGACGTAGTGATCGCCCTGCTTCTCGATGCGGGTCTCGATGTTGGTGGCGTCGGACGAAGCAACCGCCGGCTCCGTCATCAGGAAGGCGGAGCGGATTTCGCCGTCCATCAGCGGGCGCAGCCATTTGCGCTTCTGTTCCTTGGTGCCATACCGCATGAACACTTCCATGTTGCCGGTATCGGGTGCGGAACAGTTGAACACCTCCGAGGCAAAGGAGATGTGGCCCATCTCCTCCGCCAAAAGCGCGTATTCAAGGTTGGTCAATCCCGCGCCGCGGAATTCGTCATCCTCATGCGGGTTTGGCGGCATGAACATGTTCCAGAGCCCCTCGGCCTTCGCCTTGGCTTTCAGCTCTTCGAGGATGGGGATCACCTTCCAGCGCGGGCCCTCTTCGTCCTGCTTCTTGTAGATCGGCACCGCCGGGCGGACGTGCTTGGTCATGAAGGACTGGACGCGGTCGAGCCATTCCTTCTGCTTGGTGGACAGGGTGAAATCCATCGGACGCTCCTCGTTTTCGCTTCTTTGAACCGTTGGCCACACTGTCCGCCCGCTGGCCGCGCCCGGCAAATCACAAAACTTGCGAGGCACTCGCAGCAGCATTGACATTTGCCGCCCTTCAAACGATAGTTTCATACAACTGTTTGAATTGCAACTCCCCACGCAGGGGCCAACCCATGGCGTCAGATCAGACCCGCTCTGCCATTCTGGCCGCCGCCGAGCGGCTCTATGCCGACCGCGGCTTCGGCGACGTCACGCTGCGCGACATCGTCGCCGAGGCGAACGTCAATCTTGCGGCTGTAAATTATCATTTCGGCTCCAAGGACGAACTGATCGCCGAATTGTTCGTCACCCGCTCGATCCAGACCAACCGCGAGCGTCTCAACGAATTGAAGCTTGCGGAAGAAAAAGGCAGCGGACGCGCTTCGATCGAGGAAATCTTGCGCGCACTGGTCGGTCCGACCTTGCGGGGCTGCCTCGGCCCCGACCGCGAGGGCTCCACCGCCGCGCGCTTCATGATCCGCGCCTCCATTGAATCGGTGCCGCCGATTCGTCGCATCAAGAACCGCGAGATCGACCATTTGCGCAAATTTGCCGCCGCGATGCGCCGCGCCCTGCCCGGTCGCGACGAGGCCGAACTCTACTGGGGCCTGCACTTTGCGCTGTCGATGGCCCACCACACCATCCGCGAAAAGGAGCGGCTGGCCAAACTGTCGGAAGGTAAGTGCGACCTCAACGACGTCGCCGGCATCGTCGACCGCGTGGTTGGTGTCGCGGCGATGGCGCTGATGGGCGGCGCACCGGCAAGCAAGCCGGCCGCTCGCGCGGTGATCCCGCAGGGACGGCTGACCCGGCAGGATCTCTGAAGCAGGCTATCGCCTACTTCGTTTCCCTTATCGTCATCGCCGGATTCCTGGCGAAGAAATTGTGCGGCATCAGGGTGAAGCCGAACCAGTGCGTCGGCATCACGGGCCAGTCCTCCATGCGCGTGACGTGGTGGAAGCCGACCGTGTACCAGGCGACGATATCGCGGTTGCCGATCGGCCGGTCGCGCGCGGTCCATGCGCCGAGCGTATCGGAACCATCGCTCATCATGGCGAAGCGGCCGCCGGCATAGCGTTCCGAAGACTGAAGCGGCGTCACCGACAGCTGGTAATGCAGATAGGAATTGCGCCGGACCGGCGGATCGTCGGCGGAGAGCAGCGGATGCACGTAGCTTCCCTCGGGCATCAGCATGTAGCCGGGATGATGGCCGAGCGCGCTTTCGACATTGTGATTGCCGAAATGATAGAGCGCGGGCGAACTAGGCTCGATGCGACTGCGCGCCGCCTGTTCGTTCGCCGGCATCTCGTGCGTCACCGTGAAGATCGAACGCCGGCGCGAGCCATCGGCCAGTTGCTGCTGTACCAGGCGCTCGCGCATGAAATCGTTCGCCGTGCCGTCGATGTCGAGATCGAGACGGAAATTGAAATAATGGCTGTGGTACGGCGCGACGAGGCCCGGCGCGATCAGCGTTCCCCAGCGCGTGTCGGCCGCAGCCGTCGGATCCTTCATCGACTGGCTCGCCACGCCCTTGGTGGCGTCGATGCCCGTCGCGCCGATGGCAATGCGGATGGTGCCGTCCTGACGGAAGATATAATCGACGAGGTAATCGTAATTGCCGATCGATGAGGCCGAGCGCACCACGAGTTCGCTGGCCGGACGGCCGACGGTCGGCTTCGGGTTTTGCGGCGAAGCGCCGACGACTTCGAAATGCCGCCAGGCGGGATCGCCGATCGATCGTTCGAACAGGCAGATCGCATTTGCAATCTGCATCGGCTCGCCGTCGTCCTGCGGCATCGTAACGGCAACGAAACGGGCGTAGGCCGGACAATCGACACCTGCGCGCAGCGGGCTCATCAGATTGCCGAAACCGTATTCGCCGCTGTCCATGTAGGTCCGGAAATACCAGGCCTGATCGGGGTCCATGTAGGGCACGAACACTTCGGAGAGGTGCATCTGATAAGCGACCGATCGCCAGCGCGCGCCGTCGCGCACATCGACCATCGAAACCACCGTCCCCGGCCGGATGTCCGCGCGCAGATGGAAGCGCCAGATGTCCCAGACGTAGCGGCCATCCTCGATCGCGATGTTATCGCCGCCGGGCTGCAAAAGGCCCGCGGCTTTCGACTCCGGCCGTAGCGCGCCGCGCGCGGCAATTTCGGCCTCGTCATAACCCCAGCCCTCGGGCGGGACCGGCACGACGCCGGTATCGACCACGTCGATCACCTTGCCGTTTTTCAGATCGAGCGTGGCAAACAGGCCTTCGACCGGCCGCGCCCAGACATTGGATCCCAGCGGCTTTGCAAAGCACGGCACCTTCAACAGGCGCTGCCCCTGCTCTTCCTTGCTCCCATAATTCCCGGCGGTAAGCGGCAGGCAATACACCTGGTCGGGCCGGAAGCCGCGTTTCGCAAGCCCCTCCACCATGCGCGGATCGGCCTTGGCGATGTCGCCCGAGCCGACCAACTCGCCGTACAGCAGCGCGGGCTCGCCCGTAACCGCCCGCCATCCGGTCATGCGGCCGGCCGACAGATCGACGGCAGCCTCATGAACCGCGCTGGAATCGCTCACGACGGCAATGGCCCGCCGCGGCAAATTCGTGCCCGGCCGCCACGCCAGCACCGCGGCCTTGTCAGGTTCATCGAGATCGATGGTGTGAAATCGCGTCTTCGGCCCAAACTTGCCTTCCGCAGTCAGGATCTGCTTGACTTGGATAAGTTCGGCGCCGGTCAACGCGTCGAGCGGATGAACAGGTTTCGCGTCCTGCGCCGAAGCGGAGAGCGCCGACAGCGACAGCGCTGCCGCCAACATGAATGGCGCCCATATCCCGGGCCGATGCGTCCATCCGTTCATGCGCCGATCTCCATGCAGGTAACGACTTGCGCAGAATTCTGCGCAAGCTCTGCAGCGAAATCTAGCCGTGTCCGGCAATCCGCCAAGAGCGCGGCGGTCAAATAGAAGGGATTACACCGTCAGAAGACGGTCAAATCACCTTCCGCTCCTTCAGCGCCGCGACCTTCGCTTCGTCATATCCGATGCTCGCCAGCACCTCCGCCGTGTGCTCACCCAGTCGCGGCGGGGCGCGATATTCCTTCACAGGGGTGCCGGAAAAGGTAATGGCGTTGCGGATCAGCGAGAGGTTCGGCTCGAACGGGTGATTTACCTTGACCTCCATGCCGCGCGACTTGACATGCGGGTCGGAGAACACTTGCGCGAAATCGTTGATCGGGCCTGACGGCACGCCGGCCTTCTCCAGTTCGTCCAGCCAGTAGGCGACCGGCTTCTTCAGGAACAGCCCGGCATAGATCGCCATGATCTCCTTGCCGTGCCTCACGCGGTCGTTGTTCTTGACGAACTTCGGATCCGTCGCAAGTTCCGGCGCGCCGAGCACCTGGCAGGTGCGTGCGAACTGGCCGTCGTTACCGACCACCACCATCAACTCGCCGTCGGTGGCACGGAAAACCCCGGCCGGCATGCCGCCATTGCCCCAGGTGCCGCGGCGCGGCGGGACCTTGCCGTTGACGAGAAAGGGTTGGAGCCAATGCGAGCACGACGCGATCACGGTGTCCATCAGACAGACGTCGAGATGCTGCCCCTCGCCGCCATTGGCGTCGCGATGATAGAGCGCGGAGAGAATCGCGATCGAGGTGTTCATGCCCGTCATGTAGTCGACGATGGAGGGGCCGACCTTCATCGGACCTTCGCCGGGTTCGCCGTCGATATGGCCGGTCACGCTCATCAGCCCGCCCATCGCTTGCAGAATCGCGTCGTAGCCGGCGCGCGGCGCGTAAGGTCCGGTCTGGCCGAAGCCGGTCACCGAGCAATAGATGATGCCCGGGTTGATCGCCTTGATCGATTCATAGTCGAGACCGTAGCGCTTGAGGTCGCCGACCTTGTAGTTCTCCATGAAGACGTCGGCGTCCCTGGCGAGTTGGCGAATGATCTCCTGCCCCTCGGCGCTGGCGACGTTGACGGTGACCGACCGCTTGTTGCGGTTGGCGCAGAGATAAAACGCATTGTTGTTGTTCGCCTTGCCCTCCGGGTCAGTCAGGTAAGGAGGTCCGAAGGCGCGCGCATCGTCGCCGGTACCGGGCCGCTCGATCTTGATCACGTCGGCTCCGAGATCGCCGAGCATCTGCGCCGACAGGGGACCCGCGAGCACGCGCGTGAGATCGACGATCTTGATGCCGGAAAGTGGCAGGGCGGACATGGCGTTCCTCCAGAGTTCTTGTCTTGAGCCGCGGGAACTCCCGCGCTGGTTCTGGAGCCAGCCAATATACTATTTTTGCGCGGCGAGTACTGCACCTGCGGCATGAAGCCATACGGGGACTGCCGCGCGCCGGCCGACCCGCAGCAAGCTGTGGGCGGAGTTCGCTTCGCCGAACCCGCAGTGGTAGTCTTGGCGAGGGGATCATCAGGGAGGCGGCATGAGGCCTTCAAGGACGGCTGTTGGCCTCGCCATCATGGTCGCGGTGGCAGCGCCATTTGTCGCGGGCACCTCGGAGCCTCGGGCCAATGCGCAAAGCTGGGTCGCGCTCACCGCCGAACAGCGCGCGGAAATCGCCGCCAAGCTCGATAGCTCCAAGAACTGCCGCTACTTCGAGACCCAGGTCGAGGCGCGCGACGTGCTCGGCCTGAAGGTCGACTCGAAGGACATTGAAGACGCCCTGCAGTGCCACCGGGACCAGGACGCGCTGCGCGACGGCGGCGAGATGCGCCCCGGCTTTTCGCTGCCGCGCTACCTCGCCGTCAATGCGGCGGTCGCGATTGCAAGCGCACTCGCCGTGCTCTTGCTTGCGATGATGGTCCCTGCCCTGTTCCGCCGCTACGCGCGCGGTTGAAGGCCGCGCCGGCAGGCTAGCGGCTGGCCTTGGTGCGGGTCGCGCGCCACTCCAGGAATTCGCGATAGAGCGCATCATTTTCGCGCGGCGCGGCGGCGGGCGCAGGTGCGGCCCCCGATGCTGCGGACACCGCGGCCGTGGGCGGCATGTTGCGGTCGAGCCATTCCTGCGCCCCCCGGAAACGGGTCCAGCCGGCGACCGAGGCGCGCACCGCGAATTCCTTCCACTTCGGGTGAAACGGCGGCCGCTGCAACTGCTCGATCTTGGTGAAGAGCTGGTCGACCAGCAGCGACAGGCGGCGATAGGTGCTTGCGGGGCAGGGCCAGACTGAACGCCTGCGTGATGGCCTCGTCGTCGCGATTGCGGGTCCGGTGAATGTCGGCAAGTCGACCCTGATCAATCAGCTCGCGCGGCGCGAGGTCGCGATCGTCTCGCCGCATGCCGGCAGTCGGTGTTCGGCGCCCAGTTATAGGCCGCCAGCACGGCCTCGGCCGCAATGGTGTCGACCTGCCCGCCGGCCGGCACCAGGTTCGGATAGTCGAACGCGGACAGCTTTGACGGCAGATAATCCTCATGCAAGTCCCTCGTGTATTCGACCGGCACCAGATGCAGGTTGCGGTCGGTCAACTGGCTGAGCCATGGCAGCGGCTTGCCCTCGATCGCAACGACCGCATCGACCTCGCCATTGCGCAGCATATCGAGCGCCAGGCGCGGCTCCATGTAGATCAGATGCGGCCTGATCCCGAGCCGCTCGAACACGTTGATCGCCGTCACGAAGGTCGAGGAATCGGGCAGATCGACCACTACGGTCTTGCCGTCGAGCTCCTTCATGTTCTGAATCGTGCGCGGCGCCAGCACGTGCATTTCCTCGTTGAATATCTTGGCGACGTAGACGAACTGGTTGCGGATGTCGTTGGCGAAATCCTTGCGCTCGAGATAGGCGAGCGTGTCCTTGCGCACGATCCCGGCATCGATGCCTTTCAGCAGCAGGATGTCGGCCACCGCCTGCACCGAGCCGCGGCCCATCACCGGCAGCACCCGCAGATTGTTGCCGCTGTCGAGCACGGAGGAGAGATCGGCGCCGATCTGGGCGTAGGTCGAGCCGAACGATCCCGTTACCAGGCTGACCGTATTGGCGTTGACCTGGTTGGCCAGATCGCGCTTGGCGGTGCCGTAGCGGAAGATCGATTTGAAGGACTCGCTGACGGTGCCGGGATCGATGCCGCTGCGCACCGGTCCGAAGTGCTGCCAATGCTCGCCGTTGAATCGCATCATCCGCATCTGCTCGATCGGCGCGTGATCGCTGGCGCTGGTGTTCATCACGATGCCCGGGATCATCATGGGAATCTGCAGGCCCTTCAGTGCGCGGGACTGCTTCATGATATTTTCGCGCGAGAGGTCGTCGCCGCATCGGCGCAGGACGTCGACCATGGTGTTGGCGGCGAGATAGCCGAACACGGCCTGGCCGTTGGACCGGCTGATGCTCGGGGCATAGCGCTGCATGAAGGCCGCCCAGTCGCGGAACACGGCATCGCCGGCGCTTGCCGCATCCTCGCCCTCGAGCCGGTAGGCAGCCGACAGGATGCCTTGCGCATTCTCAGGGCCCGCGGGGCTGATCACCGCGGAATAGGATTCCGACACTGAAGCCAGGAAGTGCACCGGCTTCCAGCCGATATCGGCGACGCGGCGGATCGCCATCGCCGCGAATTTCGGCGTCGTGAACTCCATGAACACGTCGGCGCCCGAAGCCTTCAGCTTTGCGATCTGCGCGTCGATGCTGGTGTCGCTGACCTTGTAGGCCTGCTCCGCCACGATCGGGATCTTGCCGCCGAGGCCGTCCTTCAGGCCCTTGAGATGATCCTTGCCGAAGCCGTCATCCTGGTAGAGCACGGCAATCCTGCTCTTCGGATGGTTCTCCAGCAGGTACTGCGCATAGATGTGCGATTCCGATTGGTAGCTCGGCAAGAATCCCATGCTCCAGGGAAACTCGCGCGGCTGGTCCCACATCGAGGCGCCCGATGCCACGAACAGCTGCGGGATCTTCTTCGAATTCAGATAGGGCTGGACGGCGGCACTGGTATTGGTGCCGAGGCTTGCGAAGATGAAGTGAACATTGTCCTCCTCGACAAGCTTGCGCGTCGCCTCCACCGTCTTGGTCGGATTGTAGGCGTCGTCATAAGAGATGAACTTGATGCGGCGGCCGTTGATGCCGCCTTCGGCGTTGACCTTTTCGAAGTAGGCTGCAAGGACCTTGCCGATCACGCCATAGGCGGAAGCCGGTCCGGTATAGGGCATGGTGTTGCCGATGCGGATTTCGGCATCGCCCGGCCCTGCAGCAAAGGCGCGTTCTATCTCCAGCGGGAACGTCATGGCCGCAAGCGCCACCGCCGCAATATGACGTCCGGTGCCCCAAAGAGTATTGGCGATCGCCCGCATCGCATCCCTCCGCAAGCATTGTTGTTATCACTGCTTCGTGAGGTGCAGCGTCCCAGCCCTACTCGCCGGCAATGTGTCGCAAACGGATTGATTGTGTGTCGGGCCGCGGCCTTTCGCGTGCAAGGGTTAGCGAAGGGTGTGGCGGGCTGCCACAAAGCTGAATATCGCCACGCGCGATTGCGTGCGCCCCTTCACTAACACAATCATCGCGAGAATCGGAAAAATCCTGCCGCGATCTCACCGCATCGTCGCGAGCTGCACCGCGAGCGCGCAGGCGCGGTCGTATTCGTCGAGATTGATCCACTCGTCGATCGTGTGCGGCTCGTTCTGCCCTGCGCCGAAGGTCACCGTCGGCACGCCATGGCGCACCATCCAGTTCGCATCCAGCCCGCCATTGGCGGCGCGGATCGCGGGTTTGCCGCCGACTTCCGTCACGGCCGCGACGGCGCGCTTCACCACCGGCAGGCTCTCCTTCTGCCGGAACGGATAGTAATCGGTCTCAGCCTTGAACTTGACCTTGCCCACCTTGCCGTCGCTGTTCTTGACGCGCTTGGCGGCCTTCTCGAACGCGGTCCTGTAGGCCTTGGTGATCTCCTTGAAGAACTTGCTGTCATGGCTGCGGCTTTCGCCGCGCACATGCACATAGTCGGTGACGACATTGGTGGCATCGCCCGCCGGCCGTCCCTCGCCGCCGGTGACCGGGCCGACATTGCTGGTGCCTTCCCTCCTCCTTTGGCGCTTGCCCTTCACCACCTTGCCGAACCAGCCGCCGGCCTTCAGGTCCGCGAGCGCGAGGCCAAGGATCATGGTCGAAGAGATACCGCGCTCGGGCGCTACGCCGGCATGCGAGGCGCGACCGAAAATCTCAACCTGCCAGCGGTCCGCGCCGACCGCGCCGATGGTGACATTGGAGGCGGAGCCGCCGTCGAAGTTGAAGGCCATCACGGGCGAGCCGAGCTCGGCGGTCTTGACATGGCGTGCGCCATAAAGCCCGCTCTCCTCGCGCACGCAGAACAACAGCGTGATCGGCGGATGATCGAGGTTCTGCTTGGCAAGCTCCGCCGCCAAGGTCACCAGCACGCCGCAGCCGCAGCGGTTGTCGCCGCCGAGCGCAGTCTTCGCCTCATTGACGATCTTGCGTCCGGTCTGCTTCGGCTTGGCGCCCGCGCACAGCGGCACCGTGTCCATGTGGGTCATGAACAGGATCCGCTCCTGATTATGCATCGCGCCACGGCCGGGCAGATCGACGATGAGGTTGCCGGTCTCGGTCGGCACAGGAATGCGGGTGTTGGCGTCATCGAGCCGGATGGCGTCGGCAGGCACGCCAACTTCCTGCAGCGCGGCCCTGATATCGCGCCCGATCGCGGCCTCCTTCCCGGTCACGCCCTGGACGGCGAGGAAGCGCATGAGGCGATCGGTGGCAGCCTTGGTGTCGACGGGCATGATACATCCTCGATGAGACTTGCGGAGCTTACAGGCGTCCATTGCGATGCGCTGCTACGGACGCCACGATAATGAGCCAAGGCAAACATCGAAAACAACCCCATGCAAAGTAGCAAGTGGCTGCCGGCATTGGGAATTTCGACTTGACTCGTCGGGGCAACGACGGCCGCAGGGTGGCGGCTCCCGATCGACTCTAGATTGCGGTGTCCTGATTGGCCGCCGCCGTCGGACGCGACACCACATAGGCCGCACAGGCGAGCATCAGCATTGCCACGGCGGCGGCCAATC
>JAKFVP010000257.1 GCA_021732175.1 Bradyrhizobium sp. | reverse complement strand
GTTGGCGCCGAGCGTGCCGAGCCCCATGATGCCGACCGACACGGCGCTCGCCGCATGCTGGAATTTCGGCTGCCACCGCCTGGCGCGTTGCGACTCGCGCAAGTAAGGTTCCTGCCGGTGATGCATCAGCACATGCAGCACGACATATTCGGCCATACGGTCGGTGAGGTCGTCCACAGCCACGCGCACCAGCGGCACGGCGGGTAGCGACTTGTCCGCCATCAGAGCATCGACGCCGGCGCCGAGATTGAAGATCACGCGCAGGTTCGGAAAGCTGGCGAGTTCGCCCGGCTTCGGCTTCCACACCGCGGCGTAATGCACCTCGGCCGGATCGAAGTTTTCGGCGGGCAGCAGCAGCACGCTCCGGTCGGGGCAGACCTCGTCGAAGCGGCCCTTCCAGCGCGCCGGCGACCAGTTTTCCGTCCCGCCATGGACGAGGATGGCGAGGGCGCCTTTTTTCATCTTTTGAGTTCCCCGGAATTAGTGTGACGTCTGTCACATAAAGGTTCGGGCGGCTGCCCTAGTCTCTCCCCCATCAAACAAGGGAGACTTCCCATGCGCAAACTGATCCTGATTTCCGCACTGTTGCTGGCTTCCGCTTCCGCCCAGGCCGGCGAAACCCGCAGCCTGAGCCTCGCCGGCCTTCCGACGGTGAGCACCACCGCTGCCGCCACCGGCACCGGTGTCGGCTTCGAATCGCCCAAGCCGATCGCGCAGGTTTCGACCCGCCTGGCTCAGGCGGCCACCACCGCCAGCGACGCCGCCCCGGTCACGGTCGCTCCGCCTGCGCCGCCCGCCGCCGCCCCCGTTGCCCAGGCTGCTCCGGCCACCACCACGACCACCGCTGCGGCCGCCAGCACGACGACCACCTCTGCGGCGGCCACCACGGCCACGGATACGACGACGGCCACCACGACCGAGTCGAAGCCGAAGTCGACCAAGAAGGCCCGTCGCGAGTCCGACGAGCACAAGGCCCGCCGCATCGCCGCCAAGTATGGCGTGTACTGGTAAGCCCTGACCTTCAAGCTGAAGTTCCCTTGTCGAAGCGGAAGAAATTGAAAAATTTCTTCCGCTTCGTTGTCGGCAGCAGGCATATTCCCCCGTCTTTGAGATGACGCATGATCCCGGAAAAGTGGGTACCGGTTTTCCGATCGGGATCATGCGCAAAAAGTCGGAGTCAACTGCCGCATGCTGTACGCGATCCTCTGCTATCACGACGAAGACTTGGTCGGCTCCTGGAGCAAGGAGCACGACGCCGAAGTCATGAAGAAACTCGCCGTCGTGCAGGAGAAGCTCACCAAACAGGGGCGGCTCGGTCCGGTCGCGCGGCTCTTGCCCACTACCGCAGCCACGACGCTTCGCAAGGAAGATCCGCCGCTGGTGCTGGACGGCCCCTTTGCCGAGACCAAGGAGCAACTGCTCGGCTTCTACATCGTCGACTGCAAGAACCTCGATGAAGCCCTCGACGTCGCCAAGGATCTCGGCGCGGCCAATCCCGGCGGCGCCTATGAGATCCGTCCCGTCGGCGTGCTCAATCCCGGGAGCGTGACGACGTGACCGATACCGCCTGGATCGATGCCGCGCTCACCTCGGCGCGCCCCCAGGCGGTCGGTGCGCTCCTGCGCTACTTCCGCAACCTCGACGCGGCGGAGGAGGCGTATCAGAACGCCTGCCTGCGCGCGCTGAAGAGCTGGCCGCAGAACGGCCCGCCGCGCGATGCCGCAAGCTGGCTGATCATGGTCGGCCGCAATGCGGGGATCGACGACGTTCGCCGCACCCGCAAGAACGAGGCGCTGCCCGAGGACGAGGCGATCTCCGATCTCGGCGATGCCGAGGAAGAGATCGCCGAGCGGCTCGACGGCTCGCACTACCGCGACGATATTCTGCGGCTGCTCTTCATCTGCTGCCATCCCGATTTGCCGGCGACTCAGCAGATCGCGCTGGCGCTGCGCATCGTCTCCGGCCTCACCGTCAAGCAGATCGCGCGCGCCTTTCTGGTCAGCGAAGCCGCGATGGAGCAACGCATCACCCGTGCGAAAGCGCGCGTTGCCGAGGCCAAAGTGCCGTTCGAGACGCCGGGCGCGATCGAACGTAGCGAGCGTCTCGTCTCGGTCGCGGCGATGATCTACCTGATCTTCAACGAGGGCTATTCGGCCAGCGGCGACACCGCGGAAATCCGTTCGCCCCTGTGCGAGGAAGCGATCCGGCTGTCGCGGCTGCTGCTGCGGCTGTTCCAGAGCGAGCCGGAGATCATGGGCCTGACCGCGCTGCTGTTGCTGCAGCACGCGCGCGCCGATGCGCGTTTCGACAAGGAAGGTGCGGTGATCCTGCTCGAGGATCAGGACCGCTCGCTCTGGAAAAAGGAGCTGATCGCCGAGGGGCTCGCGCTGATCGACAAGGCGATGCGCCACCGCCGCAGCGGGCCCTACCAGATACAGGCCGCGATTTCAGCGCTGCATGCGCGCGCGGAAAAGCCTGAGGAAACCGACTGGACCCAGATCGATCTGCTCTACGGCGCGCTCGAGATCATGCAGCCGTCTCCGGTGGTGACGCTTAACCGATCCGTTGCGGTCTCGAAGGTGAGGGGCCCGCAGGCCGCGCTCGACATGATTGAGCCGCTGGCGTCAAAACTGTCGAATTACTTTCACTATTTCGGCGTCCGCGGCGCCTACCTGATGCAGCTCGGCCGCAACGAGGAAGCGCGCGTCACCTTCGACCGCGCCATAGCTCTCGCCAACACCTCGGCCGAGGCTGCCCATATCCGCATGCATCTCGATCGCCTGATGCGCGACAGCAAGGCGAAGCCGGCGAAGGTGGCGAAGTAACTCTCCACTCGTCATTCCGGGGCGCCGCGTAGCGGCGAGCTATGGTGCGCAATTGCGTACCTGAGAATCCATAGCCACCATCGTGAGTATGGATTCCGGGCCCGCGCCTAACGGCGCGTCCCGGAATGACTCGCGGAGGTAGGCCCGGTCATTACGTAGAAAAATCTTTCGCCCCGCTGTCGGATCGTTCCCTCTCCATTCGTCATATGGCCAGAGCATCATCAGCCCCCACGGAGCCCGCCATGACCATCTTCGCCGAGACCGCACCCGGTCCGACCATCTCCAACGCCGCGCGCTGGACCGGCCGCGTGCTCAGCGGCGTGGTCGTTCTCTTCCTGCTGTTCGACGGCGCCATCAAACTGCTGCCGTTGCAGGTGGTCACGGAGACCATGGACAAGATGGGATGGGGTGCGGGAGAGGGCCTCGCGCGCAGCCTCGGCATCATCACCATCGCCTGCACCGTGCTCTACGCGGTGCCGCCGACCTCGATCCTCGGCGCGATCCTGCTCACCGGCTATCTCGGCGGCGCGATCGCTTCCCATGTGCGGATCGACAGCCCGCTGTTCTCGCACACGATGTTCGGGCTCTATCTCGGCTTGATCCTGTGGGGCGGATTATGGCTGCGCGATCCCGCCCTGCGTTCGCTGCTGCCTTTCCGCCGCTGAATTTCCCCGTTACGGCATGATCCCGAAAAGTGGGAACCGGTTTTCGGACAAGATCATGCCCAAACGATAAGTCCTGCTCAAACGGAGACACCCATGTTCGAAGCCATCGTCATCATTGCCGTCATTGTTGCGGTCGCGATTGTGATCATTCTCATCCTCGCCGCGACCAAGCCCGACACGTTCCGCATCGAGCGCAGCGGCATCATCAACGCTCCCGCGGAGAAGATCTTTGCGGTGTTGAACGACTTCCACCAATGGGGCGGCTGGTCGCCGTGGGAACACAAGGACCCCGACATGAAGCGCACATTCGGCGGCGCCGAGCGCGGCAAGGGCGCGACGTATGGCTGGGAAGGCGACAAGAATGTCGGAACCGGCCGGATGGAAATCCTGGAAGCCAACACGCCGTCGAAACTCGTCATCAAGCTGGACTTCTTCAAGCCGTTCGAGGCGCACAACACCGCCGAATTCACAATGCTGCCGCAGGGCAATGCGACCAATGTGCACTGGGTGATGCACGGCCCCGCGAACTTCATGTCGAAGGTCATGCAGGTGTTCATGAGCATGGACAAGATGGTCGGCAAGGATTTTGAGCAGGGCCTTGCCAACCTGAAGCAGCTCACCGAGAAGTAGGCTGCGCCGGTGGCGCAGTTCCCGACGGAGATTTCCAATGCAGGTCAATCCCTATCTCACCTACGACGGCAATTGCGAAGCGGCCATGAAATACTACGAGAAGGTGCTCGGCGCGAAGATCGAGGCGATGTTTCCCTTCGGTGAGGGCCCGCCGGAAATGCAGCTCCCGGCCGACTACAGGAACAAGATCATGCACGCCAAGGTCACGATCGACGGCGAGGTGCTGATGGCATCCGACGCACCGCCCGGTCGTTTCAAGACGCCGCAAGGCTTTTCCGTTTCGCTGCAGGTCGAGGATCCCGCCGATGCCGAGCGCAAGTTCAAGGCGCTCGCCGAAGGCGGCACCGTTCACATGCCCTTCGCCAAGACGTTCTTTTCGAAAGGCTTTGGCATGTGCGTCGACCAGTTCGGTATTCCCTGGATGGTGAATTGCCCCGGAGAGATGTGAGGCAAGAGGGGCCATTCCAGCGGATTTGAATCAAATCTTCCTGGGGGAACCGGCCTTTCCAGCTTTAACCATCGCTTCGCATTGTGCGAAATCGCCTCATTTGTCGCGATATAATCCGGCATTTGCCGCAAGGTGATTTGCCATGATTGAGCAAGATCTCGCACACATGCATCAATTGCTTGCCGAGTATCATCGCAGGCTCGCCAAGCAAGCCGTGCTCGACGTCGTCCAGCAATATCACTCCGACCTGGCTCAGCGTCTGGCCGATGAAGCCGCGCAGATCCCGAGGCGAACGGCGATCGTCGATCGACTGCAGGAGCGCGAACGGCAGATAAGGGAAGATGAGCAGGCCTCGAGCGGCCCTCGCTCGTCGTCGTGACTAGCGGCAGCTCGGATAGATCGCCGCCAGCTCGCGGCCGCGCAGCAGCAGCATCCGCGACGTCAGCCCGCCGCGGCGGCTGATCCAGTTGCGGATCGGCTCGGGATAGGCGTCGTGCACCGCTTTCGACGCTTCCGGTTCGGCATACATGCGCCCGCGCCGGTCCATCGAGCGCGCGGCGTGGAAGCCGAGCACCGCGCGCCGCGTCACGCAGATGCGATCGGCCGGCACCGTCATCAGCACCAGCGTGCAGGCTGACAGGCACGGCCCGTCGATCACCACGCGCTCGCCGGATTCGCGCACCTTGTCGAACAGCTCGATGAACGGTCCGACCTGGCCGCCGGGGCTGGAGAGGATGCGAACCTCGGCGCGCGCGGCAGCGATGCCCGTCAGGAGCGCCAGCACAGCCGCAACAACTCGCACGCACTTCATATTGTCACCCGATAGCGCAAACCGGCCGGCAAGATCATTCGCGGTTCGAAACGCCAGCCTCCGCAAAGCTTGCCATCCCATTGTGGCAGGCTAATGCCGCCTGCAACAGCAGGATGGCCGTTGCTGCGCCCGAAGCCTCGCCGAGCCGCATGCCAAGATCGAGCAGCGGATCGAGCTTCAGCGCAGCCAGCAGCGCGCGGTGTCCGGCCTCGGCGGAGACATGCCCGGCGCGACAATGATCGAGCGTATCATCAGCCAGCCGCGCCAACGGCAGCACCGCCGATGTCGTGACGAATCCGTCGAGCAGCACCGGGACGCCGCGGATGCGCGCCGCCAGCACGCAGCCGGCAATCGCGGCAAGCTCGCGCCCGCCCATTGCGGCGGCGACGCGGAGCGGGTCGGCGAGAATGCCGCGATGGAAGGCGACGGCCTCCTCGATGACGGCGCATTTGCGCGCGAGCCCGCCATCGTCGACGCCGGTGCCGCGCCCGGCCCATCGCGCCGCGCCGCCGCCGAGCAATGCCGTGCACAGCGCCGCGGCCACGGTCGTGTTGGCTATCCCCATCTCGCCGACCGCCACGAGGTCACAGCCTTCGGGCACACTGCGAAAGCCGAGATTGAACGCACGGAGGAAATCATCCTCATCCATGGCGACGGCCGTGGTGAAATCGCGGGTGGGGCGGCTTAGTTCGATCGCCTCCACCGCAAGCTTGGCGCCAGTCAACTTCGCGAGCTGGTTGATCGCGGCACCCCCTGCGGAAAAATTCGCGACCATCTGCACCGTCACCTCGGCTGGATAGGCGGAGACGCCGCGGGCGGCGATGCCGTGATTGCCGGCAAACACGTTGATGGCGACACGATCGAGCCGCGGCCTGTCGCGGCCCTGCCAGCGCGCGAGCCAGATCGCGAGCTGTTCCAGGCGGCCGAGGCTGCCGGGCGGCTTTGTGAGAACCTGTTGCCGCGCGGCTGCCGCCTCCGCGGCGCGCGAATCGCCCTTGGGCAGTTCGCGGCAAAGCGCGCCGATGTCGTCGAGTTTGCTAAACTGCATGCGATTCTCACTTCCGAGTCGAAGCGCAAGGCTAATCGATTCCCGGGACCTCGCGATCATGAATGAATGGCTTGACGATTTCAAAACCGCAGTCGCGTTCCTGACTCGTCTGCCGATGCCGCATCCGGACGGCGCGATGCCCCAAAATTTCGTGCGCGCGCACCGGATGTTTCCCGTCGTCGGCGCGCTGATCGGCGCCGCCATCGGACTTCTCTGTCTTGCGCTGCGCGCTACAGGTCTGCCCGATCTTGCCTCCGCCGCGCTGGCGCTTGGCGGCGGCATGCTGCTGACCGGCGCGCTGCACGAAGACGGGCTTGCCGACGTCGCCGACGGTTTTGGCGGCGGCCGCGACACCGCGGCGAAACTCGAGATCATGCGCGACAGCCGCCTCGGCACCTATGGTGCCGTTATCCTGCTGGTGAGCTTCGCCGCCAAGCTTGCTGCACTGGCGGCGCTGCCGGATGCGCAGGTCGTCTACGCCATGATCGCGGCGCATGCGCTGGCGCGCGGCGCATTGCCCGCGATGTCGCTGAACCTCCCCTATGCGCGCAAGGACGGGCTCGCCACCAACGCAGGCCAGCCGGATGCTGCGGTCGCGGTCGTTGCTGTCGCCATTGCGATCGTGATCGCGCTGCTGGCGCTGTCATGGGGCAACGGTTTCCGCGCCGTGCTGGTGACGGCGCTGTGCGCCGCCACGATAGCCTGGCTCGCCATGCGGCAGATCGGCGGCCAGACCGGCGATGTCCTTGGCGCCGCCGAGCAGGTCGCCGAGACCGGCGTGCTGCTGTTGCTTGCAGCGCGGTTCGGCTGACACATGAGCGCCGAGATAAATCTCTGGCTGATCCGCCACGCCCCGGTCGATGGCCCGCGCGGCGTCATTCATGCGCCCGATGCGCCGGCCGATCTCGGCGACACCGCAACGATCGCAGCGCTGAAAGCCAGATTGCCCGCGGGAGCGTTTGCGGTATGCAGCCCGGCGCGCCGCACGCGCGAGACCGCGCACGCGCTCGGTCTCGACGCCAGGGAAGCCGCCGCCTTCCGCGAACAGGACTTTGGCGACTGGACCGGCCGCCGCCACAACGATCTCGTCGCCGAACTCGGCGAAGCCTATCGCACGTTCTGGAAATCGCCGGCCGCCAACCGGCCTCCCTCAGGCGAAAGCTTCGTCGACCAGATCGCCCGCGCCCGCGCCGGGCTGGAGCAGCTTCCATCGGGCGACGTGGTGCTGGTCGTACACTCCGGCACCATCCGCGCATTGCTCGCAATTGCGCTCGATCTTGCCGCCGACAGCGCGCTGCGTTTCGTGATCGACCCGCTCTCGCTGACGCGGATCGACCGGCTGGAAAACGGCTGGCGCGTGGTTGCGGTGAATCTGCGCTAGCCTTTTCTCCCTTCACCTCGCCCCGCTTGCGGGGAGAGGTCGGATTGCATCGCAGATGCAATCCGGGTGAGGGGGTACAGGTCTATCGTCACAGCACGCTCGTGGAGAGAAGCCCCTCACCCCAACCCTCTAAGAGCGAGCTTCGCTCGTCTCGACCCCGCGAAGCGCGGGGCGAGGGTGAAGAAAGACCTCACCCATTCCGCCGCTGCCCGCGCAGCGTCGGCAGGCCGATGCCGGCGGCATCGAAGCCGCCGTCGACGGCAAGGATCTGTCCTGTGATGTAGCTCGCGCGGTCGCTGCACAGGAAGAAGATCGCTTCCGCCAACTCCTCTTCGAGGCCATAGCGGTTCAGCGGAATCGCATCGTGATAGTCGGCGCGGATTTCCGGCGTGTGCACGGCTTTCGCCATCGCGGTCTCGACCGGGCCCGGCGCCACGGCATTGACGCGGATGCCGAGGGAAGCGAGTTCGACCGCGAGCTGCTTGGTCAGATGCGCGAGCCCCGCCTTGCTGGTCCCATAGGCCGAGCGCAGCGTCGAGGCGCGCACCGCCGAGATCGACGTGATGTTGACGATGGCGCCGCCGCCCTGTTCGCGCATCAGGGGCGCGGCGGCCTTGGTGCACAGGAACGGGCCGGTGAGATTGACTTCGAGGATGCGGCTCCAGTCTGCGTCCGACGTCTCCATGATCGGCGCAAACACCGCGACACCGGCATTGTTGACCAGCGCATCCAGCCGGCCGAACCGCTTGCTGATCGTCTCCATCGCCGCCGCGACGGCTTTCGCATCGGAGACATCGCAATGCAGCGCCAGCGTGCGATCGGGGTCGGCAATATCGGCGACCGCGGCTTTGAGCAGTTCCGCCTCGATATCGAGCAGCGCCACGCGAAAACCCTCGGCGAGAAAGCGTTTGGCGGTTGCCAGTCCAATGCCGCGCGCGGCGCCCGTGACGAGGGCGACTTTGGACGTGGAGGAGGTCATCGGCATAAACAGGCCTTGTGAAGGAGTTCACTGGCGCCAGTGCGCCGCATCTGCTCTCTTACGTCAGGTTGGTCCAGCCGGGAAGGTAGCCGCATGCAGATCATCGAGCCCCGCGACCGCGCGCTCGAGCCATGGCGCGCCGGCGTCGAGACCCGCATGGTCGTCTCCGCGCAGACCGGCGCGGCGCAACTATGCATCTTCGAGCAATGGATAGCGCCCGGTCATGGCGCGCCGACGCATTCGCATCCCGTCGAGGAGGTGCTGACGGTGCGCGACGGCGAGGCCGAGATGTGGCTGGACAGCGAGCGCAGGATCGTCAGTGCAGGCCAGGCGTTCATCGTGCCCGCCGGCCGCCTGCACGGCTTCCGCAACTCCGGCACCACGACGCTGCATATCCATGCCGTGCTGGCCTCGCCGATCTTCGAGGCACTGCCGGAAGGTGCCAGCGAGCCGACGCGGCGCTGGACGGTCTGAGGCGGAACTCAATTCTTCCGTCATGGCCGGGCAAAAGCGCCAAGCGCGTCTTGCCGGCAAATGACCCGGCCATCGACGTCTTTTCCGCACGGAAGGGCAAGGCGGCCCGCTATTACCTGCGAAATAATTTTCGGGAAGATGTCGGTCCGGCAAAACCCGGTTCGTCTTGGTGATGAGCGCCGGCAATCGGACGGCGCAGAAGGAAGGCTGACATGCGTTTCATGATGCTGATGATCCCGCTCGGCTATGAAGCCGCGCCGCCGGACGTGAAGCTCGATCCCGAGCGCGTCGCGGCGATGATGCGCTACAACGAGGCCCTGAAGGACGCCGGCGTCCTGATTACGCTCGACGGCCTGCACCCGCCTTCGATGGGCGCGCGCGTCTCGTTTCCCAGCGGCAAGCCGGTCGTCACCGACGGCCCGTTCACGGAGTCCAAGGAAGTGCTGGGCGGCTACTGGATGATCGAGGTCGCCTCGCGCCAGGAAGCCATCGACTGGGCGAAGAAGTGCCCGGCCTCGGAGAACGAGATCATCGAAATCCGGCAGGTGCAGGAGATGTCGGATTTTCCGCCCGACGTTCAGCAAGCCGCCGCCGGCTTTGCCGATCTCAAGAGCCGTTGAAGGAGAAGTCCATGAGCAAAGACACCTATCTCGCCGTCTTTCTCGGCAGCCAGACCAGCCCGAAATTCGCCGCCTGGAACGCAATGGCGCCGGCCGAGCGGCAGAAGAAGGAGCGGGAGGGCATCGCGGCCTGGAAGGCGTGGGTGGAGAAGCACCAGGGCGCCATCCTCGAAATGGGCGGGCCGCTCGGCAAGACCAAGCGCGTCGACGCCAAGGGGCTGACCGATATCTCGAACGAACTCGGCGCCTTCACATTGGTGCGCGCGGCCTCGCACGAGGCGGCGGCAAAAATGTTCGAGAACCACCCGCATTTTGCGATCTTCCCGGGCGAGCGCGTCGAGATCATGCCGGTGCTGCCGATTCCCGCCGGTTAACGTTCATTAACGGCAGCTGGCCAGTAGTCGCCCGCTAGTGACCTTTGCGCCCGGCTCATGTAAAAGTCTTTCACATGAGCTGGCGCAAGGACAAGGATCAGCGGCGCGCCGAGCGCGGCTATCACCACGGCAATCTGAAGGAGGCGCTGCTGCAGGCGGCGCTCGACCTGATCGCGCAGAAGGGCGCGGCCGGGTTCACCTTCGCTGACGCCGCGCGCATGGCCGGCGTCAGCCCCGCCGCGCCCTATCGGCATTTCCGGGACCGCGACGAATTGCTCGCCAGCATCGCCCAGCGCGGCTTCGAGCAGTTCGAGCAGGCGCTGACGCAAGCCTGGGACGACGGCCGTCCCGACACCGTCACCGCCTTCGAGCGCGTCGGCAAAGCCTATCTGCGTTTTGCCCGCGAAGAACCGTCGTTCTATTCGGCGATGTTCGAATCAGGCTTGCCGGTTGATTCCAACCCGCCCTTGCAGGCCGCATCCGAGCGCGCCTTCGCCATCATCCGCGCCGCTGCCGAACGGCTCGCCGCGCTGGCGCCGCCGGGCGTGCCGCGTCCGCCGGCGATGATGATGGCGCTGCATATCTGGTCGATGTCGCATGGCGTCGCCTCGCTGTTCGGGCGCGGCGATGCGGCGCGCCGCAAACTGCCGATGTCGCCGGAAGATCTCTTGGAAGCCGAAGTGCTGATTTATCTGCGCGGACTTGGTTTCCCGACCGATCGCAAACCGGCGGAGCAGGGCGGCAAATCCGCCGAGCCGCCGCCGGTACCCCCGGGCGGTACTCCGTCAGGCCCTTGGGGCCGCCCGAAATAAGATTCCAAAAATAAGTTGGCGGAGGCCCTTTGGCCCCCGCTTGACAATCCCAATGGTTGGGCTATCTATGTAAATGTTATTTACATTCACAACGGCGTGATGCCGGAATGGAGAAGGGAAATGGCCTACACCGCTGATGTCAATCGCTGGCGCGGCCCGGCCCCCGAAGGGGAGAACTACCACGAGCGTCCGCGCATGCTCGATACGCCATGGCATCCGGGCTGGATCGCCGTGACCATCCTCGGCTTCATCATCTGGTGGCCGATCGGACTTGCCCTTCTCTTTTTCACACTCGGGAGCAGAAAAATGGGTTGCTGGAGCCACCACGATCGCGATCGCTGGGCCAACAAGATGGAGCGGATGCAGTACAAGATGGACCGTATGCGCGGCCGCATGGAGCGCGGCGGCTGGGGCTTTGGCCCGCCCTCGAGCGGCAACCGCGCCTTCGACGAGTACCGCAGCGAAACCCTGCGTCGTCTCGAAGAGGAGCAGGTCGAGTTCAAGAACTTCCTCGACCGCCTGCGTCACGCCAAGGACAAGGAAGAGTTCGACGCGTTCATGGCGCAGCACAAGACGCGCCCGACGCCGCCGAACGACCAGCCGCCGCAGGGCTGATCGCGACCACGAGTTAAGCCTTCAGGCATAATGCCCCAAAGTCCTGATTGGCCACGAGCCGCCCGTTTGCGAAAGCAGACGGGCGGTTTGTTTTTTTGGGTGGTCTTTTGCGGAAAGCGCGTGTGCCCAAAAAGCAAAAGGACCGCCGGGTTGAGCCCTGGGCGGTCCTTAAGCTGCCCCTCGCGGGGTCAGGTGCGGTCGTCACGCCGCTTAACGTGGGCCCCTTTCTGATTCTCGTCAAGAGCCTCTTCCGTCGTCATTCCGGGGCTCGCCGAAGGCGAGAGCCCGGAATCCATACTCACGATGGTGGTTATGGATTCCGGGCCTGCGCCTTCGGCGCATCCCGGAATGACGACGGAGTGGGTTTCGCTGACGCTCTACCCATCCTACATTCCCCTGATCGGCGGGAGGGCGACATGGCCTCGGCAGCAGAACTCTGGCAATCGGCGAGGGGCGAGGCGGAGGCGGTCGTTCGCGCCGATCCCGTGCTGGCGCAACCCCTGGCGAAATCCATTCTCGATCATGACGATCTCGGCAGTGCGCTCGCCTTCCAGATCGGCCAGCGGCTCGGCGCTGATGACGACGAGCGCGCGAGGTTCACGCGCGTCGCGCAGGAAGCGTTTGCGTCAGCGCCCGAGCTGGTCGAGGCTGCAAGCCTCGACCTGCAGGGCATCGTCGCGCACGATCCCGCCGTCACGGCGCTGCTGCCGCCGTTGCTCAACTACAAGGGCTTTGTCGCGCTGGAGGCCTGGCGCGTCCAAAACTGGCTGTGGCAGCACGGCCGCCGCGACTTCGCATTGATGATGCAGAGCGCCTCGTCGGAGCGGCTGCAGGTCTCTATCCATCCCTCGGCCTCGATCGGCACCTCGGTGTATCTCGATCACGCCACCGGCATCATCATCGGCGCCGACTCCATCGTCGGCGACGGCGTCACCATGATGCAGAACGTCACCATCGGTCGCGGGCCGGAACGTCCTGCGCGCGCCCCGCGCATCGGCCGCAGCGCCTATCTTTCCTCCGGCGCCAGCATCATCGGCGACATCAGCATCGGCGATTTCGCCAAGATCGGTGCGGGCGCTGTGGTGACGCATGACGTTCCCGTGGGCTGCACCGCGGTCGGTGTTCCCGCGCGGCTGATCAATTGCCCGGATGACGCCATTCCGGCTTAAGCTGCGAGTGCTTCGCAAAGGCGCCACGGCGTTGTAATGTTCGCATGCGCGCAACCGGCGGCGCTGCTTGTAATGCCACCGCCCGGACGCTAACTAGCGCTCATGGCAGGCAGCCTCGCAGCACAGCCCGATTCGAAACGCCCCCGCACGCGGCGCTGGCGCAGCGTGCTCGCGGCGCTGATCTCGCTGGCGCTGGCGCTTTCCTTCCTGCACAGCTCGGATTTCGACATCGGCGATGCCGCCGCGTCCGTAGCTGCCGTGCAGATCGGCTGCGATGACGTTGCAAGGGACTCCGGCAAGTCCGTTCCCGACTGGCGCGCGCCGCATGGCGATCATTGCCTCGCCCATGTCACGACCGTGTCGCCGCAGGACAATGCGGTGCCGATCGAATACGTTACCCGCGCGCCGCGCCTTGCCGCCGTGCCCGCGCCTGAGTCGGCGGATCTCGCCGCGCCCTTCAAGCCACCCCGCGCCTGATCGCGGCCCCAGCGGCCGGCTGCGCTTCGCCGCCATGCGCGGCGAAGCGTGTTCCGCTTTGATTCGATCGGGCACGCGCGCGGCACCTGCGCGCCATCCGGGAAGGCGCATATGAAACGGATTTTTCTCTTTGTCGCCGGCATGGCTGCCGGCATCGCCGGCATTGCCGCGCTGGCGGCGCTGACGGGCTGGCCGGTCTCGCTCGGCACGGGACACGATCGTGCCACGACGACAGCCCAGCATGCCAACGACGCGCGTGACGACGGCCCGCCGCGCGTGGCGCTGAGCGAGCAGCAGATTCGCGACAGCGGCATTACGCTGGAACAAGCGAAAGGCGGCATGCTCAGGCGCCACTTCCTCGCGCCGGGCTCGCTGGTCCCCGACGCCGATCAGATTGCCCGTGTCTCGGTGCACGTACTCGGCACCGTCGCCGAGCTGCGCAAGAAGCTCGGCGACAGCGTCGAGAAGGACGAGATCGTGGCGGCCATCGAGAGCCGCGAGGTCGCGGACGCCAAGAGCGAATATCTCGCCGCCCGCGTCACCAACGAACTGCGGCAGACCCTGTTCAACCGCCAGAAGGCGCTGGTGGAGAGTCGCGCCGTCTCCGAGAACGAATTCCTGCGCACCCAGCTCACCGCCAACGAATCGCAGATCAAGCTCGATGGCGCGCGGCAGAAGCTGTTCGCGCTGGGGCTGTCGGAAAGCGAGATCGCCGATCTGCCGAACCAGCCACCGGAGAGCCTGCGCAGGCAATATTTGCGATCGCCGATTTCGGGGCGCGTCTCCGAGCGCCGCGTCGATCTCGGCGGAATGACCGGCCGTGGCGGGCCGGAAAGCGAGCTGTTCGTCATCGTCAATCTCGACGACATCTGGGTCGACCTCGCCGTCTCGCCGGAAGATATTCCCTTGGTGCGCGAGGGCAGCCCGGTCTCGATTCGTGCAATCGGTATCGAGGGCGAGAGTGCCGCAACGATCATCTTCGTCAGCCCCTTGCTCGATCGCGAGACGCGCAATGCGCGCGTCATCGCCCGACTGCCCAATCCCGGCCACCGCTGGAGGCCCGGCACCTTCGTCACCGCCGAGATTCCGCTCGGCGACGACGCTTCCAGGGTGATCGTGCCCCGCAAGGCGCTGCAGACCATCAAGGGCGCCTCGACGCTTTTCGTGCGCGATGCCCAGGGTTTTGAAGCAAGGCAGGTGAAAACCGGCCGCGAAGATGACGACAGCGTCGAGATCGTCAGCGGGCTGGCGCCCGGCGAGACCATCGCGGTCGCCAATACCTTCACGCTGAAGGCCGAGCTGGAAAAGGCCGAGGCATCGGAAGGCGAGCACTGACATGATCGAAGGCGTCATCAATTTCGCCATCCGCCGCCGCTGGGTGGTCGTCGTCGCCGGCATCGCCGTCGCCTGCTTTGGCGCGTTTGCCTTGACGAAACTGCCGATCGATGCGGTGCCCGACATCACCAACAAGCAGGTGCTGATCAACACCGTTGCGCCGGCGCTGTCGCCGGTCGAGATCGAGAAGCAGATCGCCTTTCCGATCGAGACGGCGCTGGCCGGCACGCCGGGCCTGGAGAGCACGCGCTCGCTGTCGCGCAACGGCTTTTCGCAGATAACGGCCGTCTTCAAGGAGAGCACCGACATCTACTTCGCGCGCCAGCAGGTCGGCGAGCGCCTGACCGAGGTGCGCGCGCGCCTGCCGCAGGGCGTCGAGCCCCGCATCGGCCTGATCTCGACCGGCCTCGGCGAAATCTAAATGTGGACCGTGCACTTCACGGACAAGCCGGCCCGTCGGGACGGCATGCCCGGCCTGCAGCGCGACGGCCGCTTCCTCACGCCGGACGGACAATTGCTCGATGGCGAGGTCGAGAAAACAGCCTATCTGCGCACGGTGCAGGACTGGATCGTCAGGCCGCAGATCAAGATGGTCGCCGGCGTTGCCGGCGTGGACGCGGTCGGCGGCTATCTCAAGCAGTACCAGGTCAGCCCCGACGCCGCGAAACTGATCGCGCTCGGCCTCACCTTCACCGACGTCGCAAAAGCCATCGAGGCCAACAATGTCAGCCGCGGCGCGCGCTATATCGAGCGCAACGGCGAGGGCATCGTGGTGCGCTCCGGCGGGCGTCTGGAGAATATCGCGGAGCTCGGCGCCGTGGTCGTCACCACCCGCGGCGGCGTGCCGGTGCGGGTGCGCGACCTTGCCGAGGTTTCCATCGGCGGCGAGACCCGCAGCGGCAGCGGCAGCGCCGACGGCCGCGAGGTCGTGGTCGGCACCGCGCTGATGCTGATCGGCGCCAACAGCCGCACGGTGTCGTCGGCGGTGGACGCGAAACTGCGCACGATTGCGCCGACCCTGCCGCCGGGCATCGAGGTCACGACCGTGCTCGACCGCACCCAGCTCGTCGACGCCACCATCGCTACCGTGGCAAAGAACCTGACCGAAGGCGCGCTGCTGGTCATCGCGGTGCTGTTCCTGCTGCTCGGCAATATCAGGGCCGCGCTGATCACCGCGCTGGTGATTCCGCTCTCCATGCTGATGACGGCAATCGGCATGTGGCAGGGCAGGATCAGCGCCAATCTGATGAGCCTCGGGGCGCTCGATTTCGGCCTGATCGTGGACGGCGCCGTCATCATCACCGAGAACTGCCTGCGCCGGCTCGCCGAGCGGCAGCACGAACTCGGCCGGCTGCTGACGCGCGACGAACGGCTGGCCACCGTGCACGACTCCACTGTCGAGATGGTCAGGCCGAGCCTCTACGGGCAGGCCATCATCCTGCTGGTCTATGTGCCGCTGCTCAGTTTCAGCGGCGTGGAAGGCAAGATGTTCGAGCCGATGGCATTGACCGTGATCATCGCGCTCGCCGCAGCTTTTGTGCTGTCGCTCACCCTGGTGCCGGCGCTCATCGCGATCAGTCTCTCGGGCCGGGTGCAGGAGAGCGAGAACCGCCTCGTTGCGGTGGCCAAGCGCGCCTATCTCCCGCTGCTGCGCTACGCCACGGCGTCGCCGGTACCTGTCATCGCCGGCGCAGTCGTGCTGTTCGCCGTCGCGCTGTTCGGCTTCATGCGGCTCGGCCAGGAGTTCATTCCCTCGCTCGACGAGAAGAACATCGCGATGCACGCCATCCGCATCCCCTCCACCGGGCTGACGCAGTCGCAATCGATGCAGCTCGCGGTGGAGAAGGCCGTCAGCCGTTTGCCGCAGGTCGCCTTCGTCTTCTCCAAGACCGGCACCGCCGACATGGCGGGCGATCCGATGCCGCCGAACGCGTCCGACACCTTCATCATCCTGAAGCCGCCGGCGGCATGGCCGGATCCCTCGCTGAGCAGGGAGGCGTTGATCGACGAGATATCGAAGGCGGTCAATCGTCTGCCGGGCAATGCCTACGAGTTCACGCAGCCGATCCAGATGCGCTTCAACGAGCTGCTGGCGGGCGTGCGCGGCGACGTCGCGGTGAAGATCTTCGGCGACGAGTTCGAGCCGATGCTGAAAGCAGCCAACGATGTCGCGGCGAATCTGCGCGGCGTGCGCGGTGCCGTGGACGTCAAGGTCGAACAGTCCGGTGGACTGCCGGTGCTGGAGATCAAGGTCG
>JAKFVP010000252.1 GCA_021732175.1 Bradyrhizobium sp. | reverse complement strand
TTGCCGCCCGAGACGACGCGCGCGCCGCCCTTCTTGGCGTCCTGCACCAGCTCCTTGACGCGCTCGAACTGCGGTTTGTTGTTCAGCGGTCCGATCTGCGTCCCATCCGTCATGCCGTCGCCGACCGTAGAATGGCGACCGGATCGGCAGCGCCCGATCTGCCGCGCATGCGGGCCATGTGAGGACGCAGGCTTTAGCTGACGACCATGGGCATCGAGACCGAAATCAAGTTTGAAGTCTCTCCGGCCGATCTGCAGAAACTGGCTGCCTCCCGTAGCCTTCGCCCGAGCGACGGACAGCTCGCCGAGCATCGCCACATAGTGTCGACCTATTTCGACACGCCAAATCATTTGCTCAAGCGCCATGGAATCTCCCTGCGCGTCAGGCAGGCCGGCAAGAAACGCATTCAGACCATCAAGACAACCGCGAACGGCGTTGCCGTCGCGCGTGGCGAATGGGAGAAGCGCATTGACGGCAACGAGCCCGACCTTCGTGCTGCGCGCGGCACGCCGCTGCAGCGACTGCTCTCCAAACGGCTGAAGCGCAACCTCAATGCGGTGTTCTCGACCCATGTCCATCGAACCGTGGTGCCGCTGCGTCCCGGCAACAGCCGGGTCGAGTTGGCGCTCGATGAAGGACATATCCGCGCCGGCCTCTATTCCAGCCCACTTACGGAAGTCGAGCTCGAATTGAAGAGCGGTTCGATCGGCGATCTCTTCAAAACAGCTCGAGCGGTCGCGCAGCTGGTGCCGGCAAGGCTCGCCTTGAAGGCGAAGTCGCAACAGGGCTACGACCTGATCACAGAACAGACGACGGCATCGGTGCCCGCCGCCAGGATCGTCCTGCCACCAAAGGCAACGCTGGCAACAGCCTTTCAGGCCATCGGGCGCTCGACGCTGCATCACATCGCCGCCAACGAGCCGGCCGTGCTGGCTGGCCTCCCCGAGGGCGTGCACCAGATGCGCGTCGGCGTGCGCCGCCTGCGGGCTGCGCTGTGGGTCTTCTCTGACTTGCTTCGCTGCAAGCAGACGGAATCAATCAAGAGCGATCTGAAATGGCTGGCCGGCAAGCTCGGACCGGTCCGCGATCTCGACGTTTTCCTGTCGACGCGCGTCAAGAGCCTGGAAGCCGCTGACCCGCCGATCGCAGGCCTCACCGACCTCGTCTCCGAGCTCGAATACAGGCGGGCGGTGGCCGCCGAGGCCGCGAAGGCCGCCATCGCTAGTGCGCGCTATCGCCTGCTGATCCTCCGCGCACTGGAATGGATCGAGACGGCGCCTGGCTGAAACTCCGTCCCACGCTTCGCAATCAGCGGATCAAGCCGTTTGCCTGCGACCTGTTCGATGTCAGGATCGCGAAGGCGAAAAAGCGTGCAAAGGATATCTACAAGCTAAGCGTCGCCGATCGCCACAAACTGCGCATCGCCATGAAAAAGGTGCGCTACAGCATCTATTTCTTCGAGAGCCTGTTCGACGGCAACTCCAGCAAGAAGGTGCTTGCCGGATACAAGGATTGCCTGGCCAGCCTGCAGGACAATCTTGGCGCCCTCAACGACATTGCAGTGCACCAACGAATGGTCTCCCGGTTCAGGAGCGACATCGAAAGCCGAAAATCGGAGCCCGTGGCCTTCGCCGCCGGAGCCGTCGTCGGGACCGAGCGCAGCGAGTCGGAAAAGCTGCTGGCGGCCGCGGAAAAGGCTGCCCAGAAGCTGCGCCGCGCCAAGGAATTCTGGAACTAGCTTGCCCGCTGGAAAATGCCGCCAATTCCGCTAGTCTTTTCGGAGTTGGAGGAAACGCGATGAACAAGCCGGCCGGCATCCGCATCTCGGCGGATTACCCCATTCCCGATCAGATGAAAGCCTGGGTGCTTGGCGGCCCGGACGAGCTGTTCCTGCGCGACAAGCCGGTGCCGATGCCGGGGCGCGCGGAAGTGCTGGTCCGCATCGATGCCGTGGCGATCTGCGCAACCGACCTCGAAATCATCCACTACGGCACGCCCGCCAGCATCCGGGGTGGCCTGCCCTTCAACAAGAATTTCACGCCGGGCCACGAATATATGGGCACAATTGTCGCGCTCGGGCCTGACGTCGACGAATACAGGATCGGCGAGCGCATCAGCGTCGAAATCCATGCCGGTTGCGGCCAGTGCAAGCGCTGCCGCCAGGGCATGTACACCTCGTGCCTGAACTACGGCAAGCCCGAGAAGGGGCATCGCGCCAACGGCTTCACCACCGACGGCGGCTTTACCGAATACGCCGTCAACCACATCAACACGCTGGCGCGCGTGCCCGACTCGATGAGCGATGCCGAGGCGACGCTGGTCGTCACCGCGGGAACGTCGATGTACGGCCTGACCGAACTCGGCGGGCTGGTCGCGGGCGAAAGCGTGGTCGTGATCGGCCCCGGCCCGATTGGCTTGTTGGCCGTCGCGGTCGCGAAAGCGATTGGCGCAAGCCCGGTGATCCTGACAGGGACGCGCAACGCCCGCCTTGCGATCGGCAAAGAGCTTGGCGCCGACCGCACCATCAACATCAATGAAGAAGATGCCGTCGCGGTGGTGAAGGAAATCACCGGCGGAATCGGCGCCGATTATGTCGTGGAATGTGCGGGGACCGAAGCCACGATCGAGCAGGCGATCCGCATGACCAATCGCGGCGGCAAGATCTGTCTTGCTGCGTTCCCGCATGAGAAGGTCACGCTGGATATCGCACAGCTTGCCAAGAACAACATCTATCTCTACGGGATCCGCGGCGAAGGCCGCAGCGCCACCCGCCGCGCCATGGCGCTGATGGCGGAAAAGCGCTTCGATGCGACCAAGGTCCACACCCACACTTTCCCGCTGGCCGATCTGCCGACGGCGCTGCGCTATGCCCGCGAGCGGATCGACGACGCCATCAAGGTGGTCGTTACCAACCGGCAGGCTGCGGCAGTTGCCAGCGCGGCGGAATAGCCGACCTAACGCCCCTCGAATTTCGGGTCGCGCTTTTCCATGAAGGCCTTGATGCCCTCCTGCATGTCGGCCGTCTTGAACAGCGGCAGCAATTGCAGATAGACGTGGTGCACATGGTCAGGAAAGGTCTCGTTCAGGCCCATCCGCATCATGCGCTTGGCCGCCTGCACCGCCAGCGGCGCGTTGGCAGCGATTTCCCGCGCAACCTCGCGCGCCCTTCCCATCAGATTGGCGTCTGATACAACCTCGTTGGCGAGGCCCCATTCCAGGCATTCCTGCGCCGACAGGGTGCGGCCCGTGAAGATCAGTTCGGACGCCTTGGCCCAGCCGATCATCCGCGGCAGAAACCAGGTGCCGCCGGACTCCGGCACCACACCGCGCTTGACGAAGGCCGCTGCGAGTTTAGCCGATTCAGCCATGATACGGATATCGCAGCCGAGCGCGGTATCCATTCCGTAGCCCGCGGCGCCGCCATTGACCGCGCAGATCGTCGGCTTGTCCATCGCCTGCAGCACCGTCGGCGGCGTGTTGCGCAGGTCGAGCGACGTCGAAGACGACGCTGTACTCAGGCCGTCGCCGCTGCGTTCCTTGCGAAGATCGAGCCCAGCGCAAAAGGCCCGTCCATTGCCGGTGAGGATCACGCAGCGAACGTTGCGATCTTCGTTGGTGCGCACCAGCAGACGGGTCAGATCGTTGAGCATCGGACCGGATATCGTATTCATCCGCTCCGGCGCGTTCAACGTGATGACCGCGACATGATCATTCACGTCATAGAGGACTTCGTCGGATTCCGTCTCGATCGCACGCTGTGCCTGGTCCATTGAATTGATCCCTCTTCTTCGTGGGCGGACGTCACGCCGCGCCGCCGAGATAGAGCCGCTTGACGATGTCGTTGCCCTTCAGCTCGTCGACCGACTTGGCCGCGACGACGATTTCGCCGTGGACGATGATGTAGCCGCGGCTGGCGATCCGGATCGCCTGGTTAAAGTTCTGTTCCGCCATTAGCACGGTCAGACCAAGCTTCTGGTTGAGTTCGCCGATCTTGGTGATGGTCTGGGACACCAGCAGCGGCGACAGGCCCACCGACGGCTCATCGACCAGCAGCAGCCGCGGCGACGACATCAGCGCGCGCGCGATCGCCAGCATCTGTTGCTGACCGCCCGACATGGTGCCGGCCAGCTGGCTCTGCCGCTCCTTGAGAACCGGAAATGTCGCGAACGCCAGCTTCAGGTTCTCGTCGATGTTGCGCCGGGCAGCCTTGCGGAAGGCCCCGAGCATCAGGTTCTCCAGCACGGTCAGTCGTGGAAACAGCCGCCGCCCCTCGGGCACCATGGCAACGCCGAGATCGACGATATCTTCCGCCGACAGCCTCGCCAGATCATGGGTCGTACCGTCAATATCAAGCGAGATGCTGCCCTGCTGCGGCCGCACCAGACCGGCAATGCACTTCATCAGCGTACTCTTGCCGTTGCCGTTGGTGCCGAGCAACGCGACGGTCTCGCCTCCCCGGACGTTGAGCGAGACACCGCGCAGCGCCTTGACGGCGCCGTAACCTGCGTCGAGGCCGCTGATGACGAGGCTAAGTGCCAAGATAGGCCTCCTGGACACGTTGATTGCCCATGACTTCGGAGGGCGTTCCGATCGCGATAATCTTGCCGGCGTCGAGACACATCACCCGGTCCGAGAACCGCATCACAGCCTGCATGATGTGCTCGATCATGATGATCGTGATGTCGCGGCTGGCGAGACTCATCAACAGATCCAGCACCTCATCGACCTCCGAGCTGGAAAGCCCGGCCATCGCCTCGTCGGAAATCAGGAGCTTCGGATGCGTCGCCAGCGCGCGGGCCAGTTCCATCTTGCGCAGTTCAACCTGGCTGAGCTGTGTGGCGGACACATTAGCCTTCGACGCAAGCCCCATCTGCGTCAGAATATCCATCATGGCGTCGTGCCGCTGCGCCACCGAGACGTGCTCTCCGGCTGCGAAGTCCAGCGCGACCATGAGGTTTTCCGCGACCGTCATGCTGCGGAACGGCCGCGGAATCTGGAAGCTGCGGGCGATGCCGCGGCGCGTGCGCATATGCGGCTGCAACGGCGTAATATCTTCGTCGCGGAACAGGACAGTGCCCGCCTCGGTACGGAACGCCCCGGAAATACAGTTGATCAGCGTCGTCTTTCCCGAACCGTTCGGCCCGATCAGGCCAAAACGCTCGCCGGGGCTGATATCGACGCTGACATTGTCGAGCGCAGTGAAGCCGCCGAAACGCTTGGTAAGAGAAGCAATCCGCAACAGGGGGAGCTGGGCGTCGGAGGACGTCATGTTCCGCCCTCCTTGCGGTTGCCCCGCAGCTTGCGCACCAGGCCAATGATGCCTTCCGGCGCACCGACGACGAACAAGACCAGCATGATGCCCAGCACCAGCACGTTCACTTCGGAGGAGATGGTGACCGTGAGTAGTTGCTGGGTCGTACCTAGCAGGATCGCGCCGATAATCGGACCGGACCAGTGCGAGGTTCCGCCGATCAGCGACATCGCGAGGGTCGAAACGGAGTAGTTGAGATTGAACGCCGAATCCGGGTTCGCAAACTGCAGATACATCGCTGAAGGCGCACCGATGGCGCATAGCAGCGCACCCGAGATAACGCATGCCAACAGTTTCAGCCGCAGTGTCGGCACGCCGGTGCATTCGGCTGCGAGTTCGTCGTCCTTCAGCGCCTGCAGGCCGCGGCCAATCCAGGAATTCTGGATATAGCGGGAGATCGCAACCGCGAGTACGACCAGCAGCGCCTGTACGAAGAACAGCATCTGCACGTAATTGTCGAACGGCGGCGTCGCCGGTGGCCGCGCAATCTGGATGCCGGCGGCACCGCCAACAAAGCGCCAGTTCATCACCGTCGTTTCGATGATGATTGTCAGTGCAATCGTCGCGATAGAGAAGAAGATGCCCTGCATGCGAAGCGTCAGCAGGCCGAGCGCAAATCCCATCAGCGCGCCGATGACGGCGGCGGTAACGATCTGGACAAGGAGCGGCGCTTCAAAGGCCTTGGTCAGGAACACCGCGGTGTAGACGCCGACGCCGAAAAACGCGCTGGTGCCGAAGTTCACGTAGCCGGCGTAGCCGCCAAGGATGCTCCAGGCCACCGCAAGCGCGATGAATTGCAGGATCACGTAGCCGGCGAAGAACGGGTATTGATTGCCGACGACCTGTGTCATCACAAATATCGCGACAAGAAAGACAGCCGCTCCGACCCAGAAGGCGATATTACTGCGCTTCATGACCGCCTGCCGAACAGGCCCTGCGGGCGCACGGCGAGGACGCCGAGCAGCATCGCAAAGGAAATCGCCGGCGCCCAGGAGGCTCCGAACGAGGTAAGGACAATCGATTCGGCGACGCCGAGGATAATGGCGGCGACGATGGTGCCGCTCATGCTGCCGAGCCCCGCCATGACAACGACGCAAAACGTGCGGCCGATATACGCCCGATCCAGGGTCGGCTCGACCGGCGCAACGATGATCAGCAGTGCGCCGGCGATTCCAAGCACGGCGGTGGCGATGCCGAACGCCCATTGCTTCACCTTGATCGGGTTGACGCCCATCAGTCTGAGCGCTTCCTGATCCTGTGCGACGGCGCGGATCGCGCGGCCCATGAAGGTTCGCGACAGATACAGCGTCAGCACGATCGTCAATGCGGCGGCAACGGCAAATGCCACGAGCATGCGGTAGGGAATTCGCATGTCGGCGATACGCCAGGATTTTCCGATATAAGTGGCGGTAACCGACCGTTGATCCACTCCGAACTGCATGATGATCAGCACTTCGATGATGAAGGCGACGCCGAAGAAGAACGCGATGCCGCGCACGCCGGCATCGGTGCCGCGCTTTTCGAACGTTTCGTAGTACAGGCGGTAGGCCACAAGGCCGAGTACGAAGAAAAGCGGCGTGATCAGCAGTCCCGCGACCAGCGGATCGATCCCGTAGTGCTCGTTGATGATGTAGACCCCATAGGACGCCAGCACCAGAAACGCCGGATGCGCCACATGGGGAACGTCGAGCAGCCCGAACGACACGGACAATCCAATGCTGACCGCGCCATAGAAGCAGCCGAGCAGCACCCCGATCACCACCGCATCGAGCAGCAGGTCCATTGACAAGTGAAGTCCCCCTACCCGGCTTGAGCCGCTTCCCCGATCGGCAAATGCCGGGCTATCAAAATCCTTGGCCCGGGATCATCCGATCCCGGGCAAACACGTCGAGACTCTTACTTCCGCGCAGCCTCAAACGGGGCGACGAGCTCGCCCGATTTCAGGTTCTCCGGGAACAGAATCACCTGCTTGCCCGAAGAGCGGAACTGCTCGATGTTCTTGTCGACGACGCCGCGGAACTGCGCCTGGAGCACCGCGGTCTCCTTGCGCTCGCCATCCGCCGAGAACGCGATCGGACCAACGATGGTCTTGTGCGTGTTCTCGCGCAGATATTTTGCAAGTCCCTTTTGATCGAGCGACTTCGTCGCGTTAATCGCCTGTTCAACCAGCTGACCGCTGGCGTAGCCGAACGGCGCCAGATAGTAGCCGAGCGGATCGACCTTCGCTTCGATAGCCCGCTTGGTGTACTTCTCGAAGAAGTCCTTGGTGCCGTCGAAATACATGCTCTTTTCGGGAAGCCACGAGTTGTAGTTGACGACGCCGTTGAGCAGCGAGCCCAGGTTCTCCATGACTGTGCCGAACTGCAGGCCGACCATGCCGCCACCGAACAGTTTCACGTTGTCGCCGACGCCGATCTCGTTGACGGCGCGCAGGATGCCGGCTGAATCCGGCGGGTAGGACGCGACATAGACGATATCCGGCTTGGCGGCCTTCAGCGCCCGGATGATGCTGGAGAACTCCACCGTGTTCGGCGGATAGGCCTGATCGAACACGACGGGCAGGTTGCGCTTTGCTGCAACCTCGCGAGCGGTCTTTGCCAGGTTCTGCGCGAATTCCTGGTCGGCGGCCAGAAGGGCCATCGACTTGCCGCCGGCCTTCTGGCCGATGTCGAGGAACGACGACGCCCAGCTGTCCGGCGGTCCCCACGGCGCATTGTTGAACCACATGTCGTGGCCGACCTTGCTGTTCACCTGGAACGAGAAGTTGCCGATCAGCAGCAGGCCGCGCTGCTTGACCAGCGGCATGATCGGCGCGGTCGGCACGGTCGCATAGGGCGCGAACAGCAGATCGACCTTGTCGACATCGATCAGCTTGGAATAGATCGCGGGCGTCTCCGAGGCGCTCGACTTGTCGTCATAGACCACGAGTTCGATCTTGCGCCCGCCGAGCAGGCCACCCTTGGCGTTGACGTCGTCGCGCCAGATCTCGATGCCGAGCAGCGATGGCTTGCCGCCACCGGCGAGGCCGCCGGTTTGCGGCATGCTCATGCCGATCCGGATCGGCGGCTGCTGGGCGTGCAGCAGATTGATGCCCAGCGGCGAGGCGGCGAGTGCGGCGCCGGCGCTTGCGGTAGCAAGCAGGCGGCGGCGGGAAATCGATCCTGATTTGGAGTCCCTCTTCGACATTGGCTCTTTCCTCTCCTTGGTATTGTTGTTTGGCTTGATTGTAATTGGTTTTGGCTTCGGCGTCCCTCATCAGATTCGTCCCAAGGCCGTCAGGATAACCTGAGGCGTCAGGGGAATCTCAGTAATAATTGCCCCGAAAGGCTGCAGCGCATCGTTGACCGCATTGCTTACTGCCGCCGCCGCCCCTGCCGTTCCGGCCTCGCCCGCGCCCTTGGCGCCAAGCTCGGATTCGCGCGTTGGCGAGACCACGTGGCCGACGTCGATGTCGGGCATTTCGCCGGACATCGGCACCAGGTAATCGGCCATGTTGGCGTTGGTGAGCTGCCCACGCTCGTCATAGATGCACTTCTCGAACAGTGCCGCGCCGAGCCCCTGTACCACGCCGCCCCTGATCTGCTCGTCGACCAGTTGCGGATTGATGATGGTACCGCAGTCCTCGACCACCCAATGTTTCAGCAGCTTCACAAAGCCGGTGTCGGTGTCAACTTCGACCCACGCCGCCTGCACGCCGTTGGTGAACGCGAAGGGATATTCGCGCGGCACGAAGTGCTTGGTGGCCATCAATTCCGGCCGGGTACCCGGCGGCAACGTGTCGGGCCGGAAATAGACAATGCGCGCCAACTCATTCAGCTCGATGCGCGGCGCGCCGTCGCTGACATTCACCACCGCATTATTGGCGATGTCGAGGTCCGCCGGCGTCGACTGCAGGATCACGGCCGCCACATCGAGGATGTTCTTGCGCAGGATCTTCGTCGCCTGCAGCGCGGCTTCGCCACCGATGCCGGCGCCGCGCGAGGCCCAGGTACCGCCGCCATAGGGCGTCATGTCGGTATCGCCGAGGACGACGCGCACGCGGTCCATGGAGACACCGAGGACGCTGCCCACGATCTGCGCCGTCAGCGATTCCGATCCCTGCCCCTGCTCGGTGATGCTGGTCTGGCAGATCACCGAACCCTGCGCATCCAGCCGCACCGCGACGCCATCCTGCGACGATATCTTGGCGCCGCCGACGCCATAGAACGCCGCGCTCGGATTGGTGACCTCGATAAAGCTTGCGATGCCGATGCCGCGGTGGATGCCCTTCTTGCGCAACGTCACCTGCTCCGCGCGCAGTGCCTGATAGTCCATCATCTCGACGATCTTGGACAGCGACGCATGGTGCGACAGTTGCTCGAACCGCAGTCCGGACGGTGAGCCGCAGGGATAGGCATCGTCCTTGATCAGATTACGCCGGCGAATCTCCACCGGATCCATGCCGATCTTCATGGCGGCGAGATCGACCAGCCCTTCCGTTACCGAGCAGGCGATGGGATGGCCGACCGCGCGGTACTGGCACATTACATTTTTATTCTGGAACACGACGCGTGCCCGCGCGCGATAATTCTTGCTGGTGTAGGGCCCGCCGACGAGATTGACGACCTGGTTGGCTTCGATCGCGCTGGTGCGCGGATACATCGAATAGGGTCCGATCCCCGTGAGATCGTCGATCTCGAACGCCGTGATGGTGCCGTCGCGCTTGACGCCGATCTTGCCCTTGCAGCGATGGTCGCGGGCATGGATGTCGGTATTGAAGCTTTCGACACGGTCGGCGACGAACTTGACCGGCCGCCGCAACAGCTTTGACAGCGCATAGGTCGCCATTTCGTCGGCGTAAATGTGCACCTTGATGCCGAAGGAACCGCCGACATCCTTGCAGACAACGCGGACCTGCGACTCCCGCAGGCCCAGGTGCAACGCCGCGATGTTCTGCACCATGTGCGGCGCCTGCGTGCCTTGATAGATCGTGAGCCGCGTCTCGGCTGCATTCCAGTCGGCAACGACCGAGCGCGGCTCCAGCGTCACACCGGTATGGCGGCCGAAGATGAAATCGGCCTCGACCACGGCGTCAGCCTCCGCAAAGGCTTTGTCCACGGCGCCGGCATCATGGATGCGCTCGAACGCCAGATTATCGCCGAGCGAAGCATGGATGACCGGCGTGCCAGGATCGAGCGCCGTCCGCATGTCGGTCACGGCTTCGAGCTCTTCGTACTCTACCGCAACATGTTCCGCGGCATCCTCCGCCGTCGCGCGACTGGTCGCCACGATTGCCGCCACCGCCTCGCCCTGCCAGCACACCCGATCGATCGCGAGCGCCGATTGCGGCGCCGACTTGAGGCCCTTGAGATGTGAGAGTACGCCGACCCACGGCGTGATGACAGCGGAAAGCTCCTTGCCCGTGACGATTGCAACCACACCCGGCATCTGCTTCGCCGCGGTTGCATCAATCTTCAGGATTTTCGCGTGCGCATACGGCGAACGCAGGAACACGACATGGGCCATGCGCGGCAATTCCATGTCGCTGACATAGGTCGCGCGTCCCTGCAGCAGCCGCTCCAGGTTCGGACGCGGCACTGTCTTGCCGATATAGGAGTTCGGCCGGTCGAGCACCGACAGCGTTTCCGGATTGACGCGGATCGAGCTCATGCCTTCAGCTCCATCCGCGCCCGCGCGGTATTCTCCACGGCATCGATGATGGCCTGATAGCCGGTGCAGCGGCAGTAATTGCCCGACAGATGCTCGCGGATTTCCTCGCGCGCGGGCTTACGATTCTCGCGCAGCAAGTCCTGCGCCGCCATCAACATGCCCGGCGTGCAGAAGCCGCATTGCAGCGCGTTGCGATCGCGGAATGCGGCTTGCAGGTCCGCGACCTCCCCTGAATCCGACAGGCCTTCGATGGTCTCGACCACGGCGCCGTTGGCCTGCACCGCCAGCATCAGACAGGAGCGCACGATTTCGCCGGCGACGCGCACCGTGCAGGCACCGCACACGCCGTGTTCGCACCCGACATGCGTGCCTGTCAGTTTCAGGTGCTCGCGCAGGAAGTCCGCCAGATTGAGCCGCGGCAGAACCTGCGCCTCGACGCGTTCTCCGTTGACGTCAAGCGAGATTGTAACCGGGCCCGTCAAGCGCTTGCTCCGCGATGAATATCCGGACGATTCAACAGCGTCGACACACATCGCGAAAGCAGCACCTTAGCCAGATGCCGGCGCATCGCAGGTGTTGCCTGCTGGTCCTCGTGCGGATCGAGCTCATCCGAGAGCGCGGCGGATGCTTCGGCAAGCAGCGCCGGCGTGATCGCAACGCCGGTCAGTTTGCCGGCAGCCTTCGCCAGCACCGGCCGGTCGCCCACGGCGAAATAGCCGAGCCGGAGATCGGCGAATCCGTCACCTTGCAGCACCGCCTGAGCGGCGAGGCCCACAATCGCGTAATCGCCATGCCGCCGCGCGAACTCCTGGAAGAAATGCGCCGATCCCTTGCGCGCCACCGGCAGTTCGACGGCCACCAGCAGATCCTGCGGCGCGAGCTTTGTCTCGTAGATGCCGGTGAAAAACTCCGCTGCGGCAATCCGCCGCTCGCCGCCGGGGCCGCGCACCACGATGGTCGCGCCCAGCGCCAGCATGCAGGCCGGCAATTCCGAGGCAGGGTCGGCCTGCGCAAGGCTGCCGCCGATGGTGCCGCGGTTGCGGATCGCGGGGTGGGCGACATGCGCCACGGCCGCAGCGAGCAGCGGGGCGCATTTCACAATGTCGGATGATTTCAGCAGGTCCGCATGCCGGGTCAGCGCACCGATGACGAGCGTCTCGCCCTTCACCGCGATGCCGCGCAACTCCTTGAGTTCGCCGATATCGACAATCAGTTCCGGCGAAACCAGCCGCAGATTCATTGCCGGGATCAGGCTTTGGCCGCCCGACAGCACCCGCGCCCTCTCACCATGTGAGGCGAGCAGTTCCAGCGCATTTGCAACGCTGGTGGCGCGTGCGTAGGCGAAAGCCGAGGCCTTCATTCAGGCGAGCCCTCCCCGGCTCTGCTTTTCTGCTTTTGCCGGGATTAGAGGGTGGGAGGTTTCAAAGGTCAAGCTGCTTGAATTTGCAGTCTTTTCGACTTTCGGACTTGCCTTGATCGATACGGCGAAGCACCCTGCCGCAAACCAAGAATGGCCGCCTTTCGGGGAAGCGCAGAAACCATGAAGCTCGGGTTTTTCACGATGCCGATCCATCCTCTGGAAAAGGATTGGCGGCAGTCCCTGAAGGAGGACCGGGAAGCCTTCCTGCTGGCGGACGAGCTGGGATTTTCCGAAGCCTATGTCGGCGAGCACACCACCGATAAAGCCGAAAACATCACCTCCTGCATCGCCTTCATCGCCTGGCTGGCGGCTGCGACCAGGCAGATCAAGCTCGGCACCGGCACCGTCAACCTGCCGAACAGCCATCCGGCAGCGGTCGCCGCCTCCATCGCCATGCTCGACCACATGCTCGACGGCCGCTTGATCTTCGGCATCAGCCCGGGCGGGCTGCTGTCGGACGCCGAACTGTTCGGCAATCTCGATGCCGATCGCAATGCGATGTTCCTCGAAGCGATCAACCAGGTGCTGGCGATCTGGGAAGGCAAGCCGCCCTATAATCTCGCCGGCAAGTACTGGAACATCTCGGTCGAGAAGACCCGGATCGAGGACATCGGCCAGGGCTTTATTGCAAAGCCCTTGCAGCGCCCGCATCCGCCGATCGTGGTCACGGCGGTGGCGCCCTTCTCCAAGGGCGTCACGGAGGCCGCCGCGCGCGGCTGGGAGCCGATCTCGGCCAACTTCCTGATGCCGGCCTGGGTGAAGAGCCACTGGCCGAAATACGTCGAGGGGTGCACCCGCGTCGGCCGGCCCGCCGACCCCTCCAACTGGCGGGTGGCCAAGAGCGTGTTCGTCGCCAAGGACGCCGCCACCGCCAAGGCCTACGCGACCGATCCCGACGGGCCCTACGTGTATTACTACCGCTCGCTCTTCACCAAGCTGAAGCGGAGCGGCCGCATCGAGCTGTTCAAGACGCGCCGCGATCAACCGGATGACGATGTCACGCTGGAGTCGATCTGCGACAGGCTCATCATCTACGGCACGCCGGAAAGCGTCGCCGACCAATTGCTGGCCTTCCAGCAGGAAGTTGGCACCTTTGGTACCCTCCTCTATGCCGGCAAGGACTGGCGCGACCGCGAGCTTGGCCGCCGCTCGATGATCCTGATGGCCGAACAGGTCATGCCGCGCGTCAATGCCGCCAGCGCGCGCACTTCGGACGCGGCAGGCTAGGCGAAATGGCCCTCTCCGATCGCATTCCTTATGTCGCGCAGATTGACCGCCCAAAGCTGAAGCTGCCCGGCGGCAAGCGGCTTGCCGTCTGGGTCATCCTCAATGTCGAGGAATGGCGGATCGAAAACGCCATGCCGCGCACGGTGCTGTCGCCGCCGATGGGCCAGCCGCTGCTGCCCGATGTGCCGAACTGGTCATGGCACGAATACGGCATGCGCGCAGGCTTCTGGCGCCAGTTCAAGGCGCTGACCGAGCGCAACATCCCGGTGACGCTCGCCATCAACGGCAATGTCTGCAATTCCTATCCGCGGGTTGCTTCTGCGGCGCTGGAAGCCGGCTTCGAGTTCATGGGCCATGGCTTCCTGCAGGGCCCGATGCACAAGCTCGAGAACCAGGCCGATGCGATCAAGCGTGCGGTAGATACCATCGCCAAATTTGCCGGCAAGCCGCCGCGTTCATGGGAAAGCCCCGGACTGACCGAGACCGAGGCGACGCTCGACCTGCTCAGGCTCAACGGCATCGAATATGTCGCGGACTGGGTGATCGACGATCTCCCGCAGGATATCGCCACGCCTCACGGCACCATCACCACGATCCCCTATTCGGTGGAGACCAACGACATCGTCATCCACGCGCTTCAACATCTGCCATCGGAGCAATTCCTGAAGCGCTGCACCGACCAGTTCGACCGGCTGTATCTCGAAGGCGCCGACAATCCGCTGATAATGGCGATCTCGATCCATCCCTACATCACGGGCGTGCCGCACCGGATCAAATATCTGGAAGCGTTGCTCGACTATGTCATCGGCCATGACGGCGTTGCGCTGATGACGGCAAGCGGGATCGGCGACTGGTACCGTGCCGAGATGGCGAAGAAATAGCGCTATTTGCCGGCACCCGGCGCGAACTTGCCAAAGCCGCCACGCGCAAACAGCAACGGCTCCTGCCCGTTGTAGGAATAGGCCTCGACCGCACCGAGGAAGATGATGTGATCGCCGCCATAATAGCGGTTCACCGCGCGGCACTGAAACTGCGCCACGCTCCCGGCGATGACAGGCGCATTGCCAAGCCCCGGCGTCCACTCCACGCCGGCAAACTTCTCCCCGGACGACTTTGCAAACTTCAACGCCAGTTCGTGCTGCGAAACGTCGAGCACGTTGACCGTGAAATGGCTGGCATTCTGGAATATCTGGAGCCCTTGCGAGAACATGCCCAGACTCCACAGCACCAGCGGCGGGTTGAGCGATACTGAGGCAAAGGAGTTGCATGTCACGCCATAGGGCTTGCCGTCTGCCGACATCGCCGTGACGATGGTGACGCCGGTGCCGAACGTGCCGAGGGCGCTGCGGAAATCGCGGGGATCGATCGGCGAATTATCGCTGGCAAACTCATTGGCCGGATCGGCCGGATGTTTGGGAAGGTCGGACATCCAGGCCTCAGAGCGTCAGATTTTCGGAAGGCAGGCCGATCGCGACACGGCCGTAATTGGTCCCCGCCGCATCGAAATTGAATGCGAGGTGTGAGTTGACCGCATGCGCGTCGCGGAACTGCCGCTGTAGCGGACCAGAAGTGAACAGACTGCGTGCGCCGCTCGCGTTGAACAGCAGCGACACTGCTTCGGTGCAGAGATTGACTGCGAAAGCCCCGTCGCGGCGCAGCCGAGTCTTTTCGGCGATATCGGGGACATGGCCGCGCCGCGCATCGGCCATGGCGTTGATGCAGTTGGTACGCATCAACAGCCGCGCGGTCTCTACCTTGGCGGAAGCTTCCGCGATCTTGATCTGGGTCGTCTGCATGTCGCCCAGCTTGGCGCGATTGTAGGTGGAGGCACGATACTTCGCCTGTGCCACATAATCGTCGAGGCAGGCCTGTGCATTGCCAAGCCCTACGCCCGACAGCACATAGGGAAACAGCGAAAACACCGGCATCGCATACAGCGCGTTCGGGTTGACCCCGCTGCCCGGCGTGGGGCCGCCGGTGAGTTCGCTGATCGCGATCGACATGTGATCGGCGACAAAGGCAGCGCTCACCTTCACGTCGTTCGAGCCCGTGCCGCACAGGCCGGTCGCGTTCCAGGTGTCGTTGATCTTGTAGTCGTGCTTGTGCAGCAGAAAAATGCGGTACTCGATACCGTCGGCCTCGTCATCGGTCTCGACCACGGCAGCAAGCATGTTCCATTCGCAGGACTCGACGCCCGACGAGAACGGCCAATGCCCCGACAGCGTATAGCCACCCTTTGCCTTGCGGGCGCGACCGGCGGGGAAAATGAAGGACGATGCGATCAGCGCATTGACGTCCTTGCCCCAGACCGCCTCCTGCGCGCGCGGGTCGAACATGCCGAGCATCCAGTGATGGCTCGATAGATTGGCAAAATTCCACGCCACCGAAGCGTCCGCCTGGCCAAGCGCGTCGGCGCAATCGACCAGCGCGACATAGTCAAGCTCCGATCCGCCGACGCGCTTCGGCTGCAGGATACGGAACAGGCCGGTATCATGCAGGTCGCGCTCGGTCTCCGGCGGCAGACGTCGCAGCGCCTCGGTCCGGGGTGCGCGCTCGCGCAGTTCCGGGATCAGCGCGCGCGCCCGCGCGACCATGTCGGCATAGCCGTCCGCGCCTTGTCCCGAGACAAGGCGAACATCGGGCTTGCGGGTGCTTTTGGCCATTGGCGCTTCCTCGCCCGGCGCAGTTCGGCCGGACCGGCGCAGTCTACCCCCGGACGCCGGGCAATCAAGGGAGGTCGCGCATGGCTACTCCGCGCGGCTGCTGACTTGTTTACTATCCCGCGGAAGAAGCCGGTTGAGCCTGAGATCGCTGGCATCAAGCATCGCCGGATCGAGCCCGGCTTGACCGGCCAGGGCACAGGCGAACACCCGATAGAACTGCGCGCCGTCATACGCCACCAGCAGCAGGTCCACGCCCGCGTTAAGCGCCTCGACCACGGCGGTGCAGACGCTGTTCTGATAGATGGCACCCATCACGAGGTCGTCGGTGATGATCACGCCGTCATAGTTCCATTGTTTGCGGATGATGCCGTCGATCACTTTCTTCGAGTGCGACGCCGCGCGCTCCGGATCGGCCGCCGTCAGCCTGACATGACCGACCATCAGCGCGGCCCGCGAGCCGGCGAGCGCCTGCCTGAAGGGACGCCAGTCCGATTTTTCCAGCTCGTCAATCGGCGTGTCGAGGTCGGCGCTGAAATGATGCGTGTCGCCACGCACCCGGCCCAGCCCCGGAAAATGCTTCACGGTCGCCCCGACCCCGAATGTCTCGAGGCCGCGGATGTAAGGCAGCGCGACGTCGGCCACTTTGGCGGGATCGCCCGAAATCGCGCGGCGGCCGATCAGCGTATGGAAGTCGAGCCGGGTGAGCTTCACCTTCGGCCGCAGGTCGAGCACCGGCGCAAAGTTCAGGTTGATGCCGAGCGCGGCCAGCTCGCGGCCGTGAATACGGCCGTATTCC
>JAKFVP010000079.1 GCA_021732175.1 Bradyrhizobium sp. | reverse complement strand
TCAAGTCGTCCGGGGACTCCGCCTGTCTTGCCTTGGCGATCAGCTCGAACAGCTTGTCGCGGTGCATCTCGTAGGCTTCGCGCTCGTCCCGCTTCCAGTAGTGCTGCAGCCAGGCGCCGACCGATCCCAGGCCCGAAACGACGAGGATGACGCCCCAGATGTAGTCGGTGTATTTTTCGAGGAAGGTGCGCTCATTGCCGTCGAAATAGGCCGCCGCACCTTCATGCGCGGGCAAGGCTGCGTCCTTGTCGGTGTCCGGCTTCTCGATCTTTGGCGCGTTGGGCAGTTCGCGTGCGAGCTGCTGGCGCACATTGACGACCTGCCTTGCGAAGGCGCCAACCTTGGTGTCCGACAGGGTTCGCGGAGCGACGATCAGGTGATTGATGCTGACGGTGTCGACCTTGTCCTCCGGGCGCGCTGGCGATGAACTGAAGATGCTGGCCGGAATCTCCTCGGACTCATAGAGCGGGTGCTTTTTCGCGATCGTTTCCGAAACGTCGATCGGCAGGAACTTCGGTTCGCCACGACTCGCGGCGGTTGCCGCGATGGCGTCTCGGGTAATCTTGCTGTCGAGCGGGCCAACCGTCATGTAGGCGTCGAGCGACATGTCTTTCGCCATATCGGCGATCTGATTGACGGCGAACTGGGTGACCGCGACCTTGTCCGCATTGACGCCGGACTCGTTAAGGATCACCCGCAGCAATGTGACATTGGCTTGCGTCCGGCCGATGACGCCGACGCGGCGGCCGGCGAGTTCGTCGATCGACTTGATCTTGGGAGCGGGTTGCCGCTTCGAACCCTTTGCCGGCAAACCGGACGGTGTCCACAGCACCACGACATTCTTGCGCAGGATGATGACCGACTGGGCATCGGCCGGAAGAGTCAGGTCGCCGCGCGCCACCGCTAGATCCGCCTTTTTTGCCGCGAGCAGTGCAATGCTCTCCACCGCGCCATCAGTCGTGATCGGCGTAAGCCGGACCGGACTGCGCTCGCGAGCGAAGATCTGGGCGAGTGTCTGGACCAGCTTCTGATCGTCGCTGTTGGGCGGGCCGACGGCGATACGGAGCACGGTCGGCTGCAGGAACCAATAGAGCGAGGCTGCGGCAATTCCGAACAGCAGAATGCCGGCTGCCAGGATCAGAAGCGCGTAACTTTTCCGCTTCCGTCGCCGGCGGGAAATCCGGGAATTGGCATCTGGCTCTGACATCGTTTTGTCACGTTACACGAAAACCCCGTTAAGGAGTCGAAAAACAGCCTGACAGATAGATGACGTCACACGCCTGAAATATCCATGTCCGAACGTTGGGATTGAGAATCAAATGCAAAGCTCAGGGTCCCGACATGCCGATATTGATTGCGACCGATGCCTGGCATCCACAGGTTAACGGCGTCGTCCGGACGCTGACTTCGCTGGCCAATAGCGCATCCGGGCTCGGCGAGGAAATCGCGTTTTTGACGCCGGATGGCTTTCCCTCCATGCCTGTGCCGACTTATCCGGGCCTGCGGATCGCGCTGCCGAATCGGCGCGAGATCGCTCGCCGGATCGAGGCGATCGGCCCGGATGCGATCCACATCGCGACCGAGGGACCGATCGGTTGGGCGGCGCGCGCGTATTGCCGCCGTCACAAACTGGCTTTCACGACCTCCTATACGACGCGCTTTCCGGAATATGTGTCGGTCCGCACCGGCATTCCCGAGAGCCTCGGCTATGCGGTGATGCGGCAGTTTCACTCCGCATCAACGATGGTCATGGTCGCGACCGATTCCCTGAAACACGAGCTCGCGGGTCGTGGATTCCGTCGGCTCGGCAACTGGACGCGCGGCGTCAATACCGAGCTGTTCCGGCCCGACGATCCGGCGAAGCTCGATCTGCCGCGGCCGATCTTCATGACCATGGGGCGCGTGGCGGTCGAGAAGAATCTCGAGGCGTTTCTCTCGCTCGATCTGCCGGGCTCGATGGTGGTGATCGGTGACGGCCCGCAAAAGGCGGAGCTGGAGCATAAATTCCCGCGCGCCCATTTCCTCGGCGAGAAGAAGGGGGCCGATCTTTCATCGCATCTTGCCGCGGCCGATGTCTTCGTCTTCCCGAGCCTCACCGATACGTTTGGCGTGGTGCAACTGGAAGCGCTGGCGTGCGGCACGCCCGTCGCGGCATTCCCGGTCACCGGACCGCTGGATGTGATCGCCGATCATCCGATCGGCGCCATCGACCACGATTTGCGTGCCGCCTGTCTGCGCGCACTGGAAATGTCGCGCGAGACGTGCCGGAATTTCGCGCTGGAGCGCTCCTGGGAAAACAGCGCGCGACAATTCCTCGGCAATCTCACGGCGCTGCAGCCGAGCCGCGCGTTGCGTCCGCTGCCGCGTGTTGTCGGCCGCAGCGCCGTGCAGGGTTGATTGAACATTACTTAGACTCAAGGCAAAGGAACCATGGCAGAAATCATCAAGCTTGACGGCACCCAGCAACTCGACTTCGACCGCGCGACGGTCGAACAGGCCTACGATCGCTGGGCGCCGGTGTACGACCTCGTGTTCGGCGGCGTGTTCAGCAAGGGACGCAGGGCCGCGATATCGGCGACCAATCGCATCGGCGGGCGGGTGCTCGAGGTCGGTGTCGGCACCGGCATTTCGCTGCCGCAATACGCGCCGCATCTGCGTATTTTCGGCACGGATATTTCCGAAGCGATGCTGGAGAAGGCGAAGAAGCGCGTCAGCGAATTCGGCCTCAAGAATGTCGAGGGGCTGGCCGTGATGGACGCGGAGAAGCTGGAATTCCCGGACAATTCGTTCGACGTCGTGATGGCGCAGTATGTCGTGACGGCGGTGCCTAACCCGGAAGCCGCGCTCGACGAATTCGCCCGAGTACTTCGTCCCGGCGGCGAGCTGATCATCCTGACCCGCGTGAGTGCGGATGCCGGCATGCGCCGCTTCATCGAACAGCGACTGCAGCCGGTGGTTCGCCCGCTCGGCTTCCGTACCGCCGAGTTCGCCTGGTCGCGCTACGCCAAATGGCTGGCGGGCGTGCCCGCGATGGAGCTGGTGGAACGCCGCTTGGTGCCGCCGCTCGGGCATTTCTCGCTGGTACGCTTCCGCAAGATCGACATCGCTGCCGCCGCCTGAGAGGGCGGCGAGATCGGCCTGTTGCGTCATCGCGTCGCTGAACCCCGTCATATGTCATTATGATGATGTCACATGCCGGACATCGAAACCGCGTAGAAAGAATCACGAAAGACCTTGGGGAGACCAGATGATCAAGAACTTCCTGCAAGAATTGCGAATCCAGCGCTGGGATGACCATCGCTACTATCACCACAGCCGGATCAACCAGAGCCTGCACTTCGTCAGCGCGATCAGCTTCATGTTCGCCTATGTGATGCTGTTCATCGATCCCGTGGTGTCGGCGCTCGTGGGATGGCTGGTGTCGATGACCACGCGCCAGGCCGGCCATTTCTTCTTCGAGCCGAAGGGCTACGACCACGTCAACCAGGCGACCCACGAGCATAAGGAAGACATCAAGGTCGGCTATAACCTGCAGCGCAAGGTCGTGCTGATGAGCATCTGGGCGCTGTCGCCGGTGGTGCTGTTCTTTGATCCGACCCTGTTCGGCCTGTTCGAGCCCTGGGCTTCCTTCACCGATTTCGCCCGTCAGGTCGCCAAGATCTGGCTGGTGGTTGGCATCGGCGGTTTGCTGTTCCGCACCGTCCACCTGTTCTTCATCCGCGACGTCGAGACGGGGCTGGTCTGGATGACCAAGATCGTCACCGACCCCTTCAACGACTTCCAACTGTACCGTAAGGCGCCGATGGCTTTGCTGAAGGGTGAGCTGATCGACCCCGGCCTCGAGAAGCACGTCAAGCACGCGTAAATGAGTATGCGACTTATGAGCGGCTGCGGTTCACCGCAGCCGCTTTCTTGTCAGCATCTCCTTCAGTATCTGGCGGCGGATGCTCTTGTTCGTGATCGCGGCATCGTGCCACCACCAGCCATCGGCCTTCATCTTGCCGGCCGCGGCGACGAAGCGCTCGGTCACCGAGTCGAAGTCGGCTTCCGAGTAGTTCAGGCTGAAGATCAGGCGGCCGGTGCCCACCCAGCTCAGCGCGAGGCCTTCGGCGCGCAGGTAGTATTGAAGCATCCAGTTGTAACGGGACGGCTCGGTATAATGGACGGTCCAGATCGTGGAGAGATTGCTGACGCGAACCGGCAAACCGGCCGCGGTCAGTCTCTCGTTCAGATGCCGTGCCCGCGCGTCCCATCGCTCATCCAGTCCGTCGTAAACCGAGCGGAATTGCGGGGCGGCGAGGCAGGTGAGGAATTCGTCCATCGCCGTCATGACGTAGGGATGCGAGTTGAACGTGCCGCGCGCAAAGCAGACGTCGGCGGGACGATCGGTGCGGAAGCGGCGCATCAGGTCCTTGCGGCCGCAGACCACGCCGACCGGCAACCCGCCCGCCAGACTCTTGCCGTAGGTGACCATGTCGGCGCGGACGCCGAAATATTGCTGGGCGCCGCCGGCCGCGAGGCGGAAGCCGACGAAGACTTCGTCGAAGATCAACACGATGCCGCGTTCGGTGCACACCTCGCGCAGCGCCTTCAGCCAGGCGGTGTAGGCGGCGCGGTCGTAGCTGGCGGTGCGGGAACTGTCGACCAGCGCGGAATCGCCGGGCGCGTTGCTGTTGGGATGCAGTGCCTGCAAGGGATTGACCAGCACGCAGGCGATGTCGCGGCGGGTCCGCAGCACGTGCAGCGTCTTCTCCGACATCTCGGCCAGCGTATAGGTTTCGTGCGGCGAGACGGGATTGCCGACGCCGGGCTGCACATCGCCCCACCAGCCGTGATAGGCGCCGGCGAAGCGCACCAGATGCGATCGCTTGGTGTGATAGCGCGCCAGCCGCACCGCCTGCATGACGGCTTCGGTGCCGGACATGTGGAACGAGACCTCGTCGAGGCCGGAGATTTCGCACAGCCGCTTCGCGTTGTCGGCGACAACAGGATGATAGCTGCCGAGCACCGGCCCGAGCTTGTGCGCGCGGGCTTCCGCCTTGGCGATGCACTCCTTGTAGAAGTCATTGCCAAAGATGTTGACGCCGTAGGAGCCGGTGAGGTCGTAGAAGACATTGCCGTCGACATCGGTGACGGTCACACCCGAGGACGACTCCACAAAGCTGCTGGATCCGAGATACTCCTGCACCAGCCGGCTGTATTGGAACGGCACGCGGTAGGCGCGGGTGAACTGCAGGTCGGAGATGCGCTCAGCCGCTTCCTTGGTCAGCGCGCGGCCCTTGGGGTAGCGCTGCTCATAGAGGCTGGCGAGGCGGAAGAAACCATCCTGGCGCTGGGTGGCAATCGCCGAAGGCGCGCCATCGGAACGGAAGAAATTGTCGATGTCGAATTCGTAGTGCGGGATCAGCCGCGCCACGGCCCGCGACATCTTGGAATGCCCGGTCAGCGAGCGGTGCTTGGCGCGGGACAATGCCAGACGGGCATGCAATTTCGGGAAAGCCACGGCGGCTGCGCCGGCGGCGGTGGACAAGGAGAGAATCAAAGTGGGTGAATCCATGCCGCATAGCGCTAACCAAGCCTCCTGACAGATTCATGACAGTCAAGGGCCTCATCTCCACCTTCACCCAGCAGGAGGACATTAACTTCCTGCTGACCAACCGGATTCCCCGGGCAGCCATCACCCGTTTCATGGGCCGGTTCAGCAAGATCGAGAATCCGCTGGTGCGGGACGTCTCGATCGCCTGCTGGCGGCTGTTCTCGGACCTCGACCTGTCCGAGGCGAAAAAGACCGGGTTCAAGAGCTTGCACGATTGTTTTACGCGAGAGCTGAAGCCCGGCCTGCGTCCGTTCGATCCGGATCCCGCGGTGGTCGCAAGCCCCAGCGACGGGATCGTCGGCGCATTCGGCCGTATCGCCGAGACCGAGTTGTTCCAGGTAAAGGGCGCGCCGTATTCGCTGCTCGATCTGCTCGGTGACCGTCAGCTCGTGGAGCAGCACCGCAACGGCCGCTTCATCACGTTGCGGCTGACCTCAAGCATGTATCACCGCTTCCATGCGCCGCATGATTCGCACATCGAGCGGGTGACCCTGATCCATGGCGACACCTGGAACGTCAACCCGATTGCGCTCAAGCGTGTCGAGCGGCTGTTCTGCAAGAACGAGCGGGCCGTCATTCGCAGCAAGCTACGGACCGGCGAGGCGCTCACGTTGGTGCCGGTCGCGGCCATCCTGGTCGCCAGCATCCGCCTGCACTTCCTCGATCTCACCCTCAACGCGCAGACCACGGGGGCGACGGACTTTCCCTGCGACGCCGAGGTCCGCAAGGGCGAGGAACTCGGCTGGTTCGAGCACGGCTCGACCATCATCATCCTGGCGCCCGGCGATTTCGAGTTCGCGGAGAACGTCACCGAAGGTGCGCGCGTTCGTGCAGGCGAGCCGCTGATGCGAAGACCGAACGGAGATGCCTTCTAGCCCCGCCGGACGCTGGCGCCGCCATCCACCGGCAGCGTCACGCCGGTTATGAAGCTGGCCTCATCCGAGGCGAGGAACAGCGCGGCATTGGCGACATCCCAGCCGGTGCCCATCTTCCGGCGCAACGGTACCTTGCTGTCGCGCTCAGCCTCGACCTCGGCCCGACTCTTCCTGAACTCGCGGGCGCGGGTATCGACCGCCATTGGCGTGTTCATCAGGCCGGGCAGGATGACGTTGGCGCGGATGCCGTATTCGGCGTTCTGGTAAGCGAGCTGCTCGGTGAAAGCGATCATCGCCGACTTGGTGGCCTTGTAGGCGACGTAAGGGTAGGTGGTGATCGCCGCCATCGAGGAGATGTTGATGATGGCGCCGCTTTGCTGGCGGCGCATGATCGGTATCACCTCCTTGGCCGCCAGGATGCAGCTCTTGAGGTTGATCGCCACGCAGCGGTCGAACGCCTCCTCGGTGAGGGCCAGCAGTTCGGCGTCACCGCCGGAAAGGCTGACGCCGACATTGTTGTGGAGGATGTCAACGCGGCCCCAGCGGCCGTGCGCATCCGCGACCATGCCCTTGATGTCGGCATTCCTGGTCACGTCTGCCTTGAAGGCGGCTCCCGTTCCGCCCTTGGCGGCGATCATGTCCACGGTTTCCTGCGCGGATGCAAGATTATGATCGACGCAGAGCACCTTGGCACCCTCGCGTGCGAAGGTCAGCGCTGTGGCGCGGCCGTTGCCGATGCCTTCGCCCGGGCTTTGGCCCGCGCCAACCACGATGGCGATGCGATCCTTCAGACGCATGTCAGTTTACTCCTGGGATCGGGTACTGCTGCAGTACCTCTTTGTAGTAAGGTTCGTTGTCGATCTTCATCGTCGCCAGCACGCGGACGACGGCGCAATAAAAGGCGATGGTGAGCACGAGGTCGGTCATGTGCTCGTCGGACAGTTCCTTCTTGATCTCGGTGAAGGTCGCATCGGACATTGCGAGTTCACGCACCATCTCACGGGCGCCCTTCAGAATGGCTTTGGCGAGCGGCTCGAGTTTCGAGGGGCTTGCCCTCGGTTTCGGCCATCAGGCCGGCGATATCGTCGTCGGTGACGCCGAACTCCTTGCCAATCTTCACGTGATGGGTGAATTCGTATTCGGAGCGCTCAAGCCAGCCGACCTGCAGGATAGCCAGCTCACGCAGCCGTGGATTGAGCTTGCTCTTGAAGCGGATATAGCCTCCGATGCCGTTGAAGGCGCGGGCCATGTCAGGCGAGTTCACCAGCAGCTTGTGCAGGTTGGTATTGCGCTTGAGCATGTCGCGATATTCTGGCGCGACCTGGTCGGCCTCCAGATAGGGCAGGCGGGCCATTTGTTCTTCTCCCCGTCGGCTCTCGTGGCGCCCACGCCCGCGAGCCTTTTTGTTTTTCGACGGGGAAGTTGAGCCATATCTTGCCGCCCGCGTAAAGACGGCAATGGCGGTGTTCTGTCAGGCGGCGACATCAAGCAGTCGGGAGGAGCCCCGGATCAGAACATGCCGGCCGCGCGCGGTCATGACGGGGATGCCGCCATCGATTGCAACGAGACCGAGCGCAGCGAGGCTCTCCACGACGTGGCGGCCGCGCAGGCGTCCAGGCGCCGCCGGCGTGCGAAGCGCCTTCAGGGCTTCCCACTGGTCGAGCGTGAGATCGCAGTCGAATTCGTCGTTCATGTTGCCTCGAACAGATTCACGTGCCTTCTTGCGCGGCCTGATACCGAGAGGGCATGAAGATCGTGCGACTGAAGCGCGACGAGAGTTTGATTCCAGCGTCACGTGCGATCACGTGCCGTCACATCATTTTGATGATGGAATTTGTCTTGTCAGCGAATCAGTTCGTTATCGCGGTCGGAGATTTCGGCTTCGTGCGTGGCGTGCTTGCGCAGGTCGCGGAGATGATCGAACCGCGCGGCCTGCAGGTCGATCTCGTCAGCTTCGATCTCGGGGAGGGCGGCTTCGGTCAGAATATCTGACGTGATGTCCTGCACCGTCGCATCGACGATCTCGTGGATGAAACTGATGTTGTTGTACTCACCTGACGTCACACGGGCGACGACTTCGCGTCGGGTGATTTCCGGGTCGACAATGGCCTCGCGGCCGCGGCGCCCGTAGTCGATCATGACAACGAAATACTGCATGGATCAGATAATACTGAAAATCAGTATGAAGTCAACAGTCAAATTCTGAAAAATGAAAAAGCGCCGCGCGCGTCGCGGCGCTTTTCCGGGCAGGGAGCGAATCGGGGAGGCTGGCGCCCCGTCCAGGCTATTTTCCGCCCTTCTTGGACCGCTTGGCGGCCTTGGCGCGCATGCGCTGGATCTGGCCGCGCGGCAGCGTCACAAAAATTTCACCGATCCATTCCGGCTTTACCCCATTGACCGCCTTGGCATTGAAGCTGACGAGGTTGACGACGGACGGCGATTTTCCCTTCTCTATGGTCTTCAGGTAGCGCTCGCCGGACTTCAGCCGCACCACGGCCTCTTCGCCATAGAAAGACGACACCGGGTGCCGCTGCTCCTTGTAAACCACGATCACGTCGCCGTTTTCGTATTTTGGCAGCATGGAATCGCCCACAACCTCGAAGGCGATGGTTTCTTCGTCGGTCGGGAAGGGAAGTTCCACCTCGCCCAGGCCCTCCGGCGGCACCTGCTCGTATTCCGGCTCGATCACGGCGCCGGCACCGACCCGCCCCATGATCGGGACCCAGTTGAGTCGGAGATATTCCATGATGGGCTCGATCTCGGAGGCCTTGATCAGCCTGATTCCCGAGAAGATTTCCGACACGGCGCCGGGACGTACCCCCATGGCGGCGGCCAAACCGCCCTTGGACTTGCCGGTCTTCTTCAGTCCCCGTTCGATTACCTTGGCGTCAATGTACATGATGACTTCCCCTTTCCGATTTTCAATACATTCCGAATTTCATAACGAAATCAATGCCGGTTTTCAGAAAAATAGCTTGACTTGATATTCGGTATATCGTAATAAGAGAGCAGGGCCGGCGGGCAAAAGAAACGGGAAGCGACAGAGTGGAATCAGCAGGTTGGCCGTCCTCGCATTGCGAGGCGTTGAGGGAATTCGTCACCGGGGGAATGTCGTACAGGGATGCCGCGAACGCCCTCAATGCCAGGTTCGGCACGGCCTATTCCCGCGATGCGGCGCTTGGACGGGCGCGGCGAATGGGCCTTGGAGAGCCGGCGCGGCCGGGGCCGCCGCCAATCCGGGCCGAGGAACGGGTGCAGCGGCCGACGGAGCGGCTGCGGAGTGCCGACGATTTCAGGCCGCTGGAGTTTTTCCGCCGCCGGCCGGCATTCGTGCCCGTCGAAAGGGCGCCGCTGCGGTGTGTCGAAGTCGTCCCGCGGCATCTTTCGCTGATCGAGCTCGGGCGCGGCGACTGCCGTTTCCCTTATGGCGGTGATCTGGATGGGGAAGCCATCACCTTTTGCGGTCGTCCGCGCCGCAAGGGGTCGAGCTATTGCGCGCCGCATCTTCATCTGACGCGTGAGCCGTTTGTTCCTGCCGCGCGGCCCGTGAGCGCTGCGCCGCTGAGGCTGGTGGCTTCGGTCTGAAGTTTGTTCCGCTGGAAGAAGGAGTATCCTGATGGCACGCAGAAAGCGCAGGAAACCGCACGACCCGTCAAAGGCTTATGACCGGCGCGCGCAGGACCTGCCGCTCAACGCGGAAGTGGCGACGGTTGAGATCGACGACCCCATGGCGCTGGAACCCGGCGACAAGATCGTCGCCTTGCGATCGACCCGCAGCGATCCTCTGGCAAAGCTGCATAGCCGCCAGCAGATCGACGAAGCGCAGTATCGGGGCGGTCGCGCATTCCAGAACGACTGGGAGAAGGCGGAGCGTGGTCCCAGGGCGGTTGACACAACACGCGAGCGCGTCGACGGCGAACAGGCGCGCGAGCCGATCACGGAAGGGCAACGCCGGGCAGTGGTGAGGCTCAACCGGATCGAGCATGAGCTTGGCGCCGACGGCACCGCGCTGGTCCATGACGTATTGATCCTCGGCATGACGATACAGCAAATTGGCGAGCGGCGCGGCCTGATCACCCAGCGCTGGAGGGATTATTTTGCACGGCGCTTCGGGGAATGCCTGGATCGCCTCGCGCAATTCTACGGTTTCGCGGCGCCCGCACGCATTCCCGTCAAAAGCCTCCCGCGCTGAAGCGCAGCGGCTGCACGACGTCGTAGGCGGCCTTGCTGAGCGGGACGGCGTAGTCGACGGTCAGCGCGCCGAACGGCGAGGCCCAGGTCAGGCCGACGCCGACCGAGGAGCGAACGATGTTCTTGTCGGCGACCTGCACCGACTGGCCGCCAAAACTGGTCGGGCCATTGTAGCGGAACACGCTGCCGGCATCGACGAAGGCCGATGCCTTGAGTCCGTATTCGTCGGGTATGCCGGGAATGCCGCTCTGTAGCTCGGTTGTCGTCGCGAAGTACATGCTGCCGCCGACATTGTCCCGCGTGGAACCCGGCGTCAGATCGCGCGGACCGAAGCCATAGGGCGCAAAGCCGCGCACCATGCTCGGGCCGCCAAAGAACGTGTTCATCAGCGGCGCCTGCTGGCCACCCCAGCCGGTGATGTAGCCGCCTTGCCCGCGCACCATGGCAACGACGTCGCTGTTGATCTGCTGGTAATAGCGCGTGTCGCTGGTCGTACGGAGGAATCTTACGTCACCGCCGAGCCCGGCGAGATCCTGGGTGAGCTGTGACCTCACGCCGCTGGTCGGGCTCTTGTTGTTATCCAGCGTGCTGAAGGTGGTGGTGGTGCCGCCCTGCGAGACCCAGGCGGGTCCTGCCGCCGCAGCCTGCTGGATCGGCAGCGACGCGACCAGGCCGTTCGCGTTCGGCGCCAGCGTGATGTTCTGGTTGTAGAGCGAGTAGCGCCACTGCACGCCGAGCTGCTCGGTAAGCGGCGTGCCAAACAGCAGCGAGCCGCCATAGGTCGCGGTACCGTACGACTGGTAGCTCGTCGTATCGGTCTGCCGGCCGAACAGTTCGATGCCGGCTGCGACCCGCGTTCCCAGGAAGTAGGGTTCCGAGGCGGAAAGATTGATGCCGCGCGTATACTGGCCGAACGTCGCCGATGACCTCAGGTCAAGGCCGGTGCCGTAGAAATTGCGCTCGCTCAGCTTGACCTCGCCAAGCCAGCCGTCGGTGGTCCCGTAGCCGCCGGCGAAATTGATGTCGCCGGTCGGCTGGTCGACGGTCTCGACGTCGAGCACGACGCGGTCGGGCGAGGAGCCCGGGCGGTTCGTGATTTTCACCGATTTGAAGTAGTTCAGGTTTTTCAGACGGCGCTCGGTGCGGTCGATCAGCGTCTTGTTGTAGGGATCTCCCTCGCCAAAATCGAACTCGCGGCGGATGACATAGTCGCGGGTGCGCGAGTTGCCGTGGATTTCGATGCGCTCGACATAGGCGCGCACGCCCTGGTCGATCGTGAACGCGATGTCGATGCGCTGGCGGGCCTGATCGCGGGTGATGCGCGGCGTGGCATGGGCAAAGGGGTAACCGAGCTTCGACAGTTCGATGGCAAGGAGATCGGTGGTCTTGTCGACGGCGTTGCCGTCGAACAGCGCGCCACTGCGGACCAGCGCGAGCCGCGACAACTGGCTGGTATCGACGCCCGGGATGTTACAGACGACGCTGGCGTTGCCGAACCTGTAGAGCGCGCCTTCGTCGACGGCGAAGGTGACGGTGAAACCTTGCTGCGCGGGGTCGTATTCGGCCGTGGCCGAGGACACGCTGGCGTCGGCATAACCCTTGCTGCGATAGTAGGTCCGCAGCAACTCCCGGTCCTGCGCGATACGATCGGGATCGTAAGTGTCGCCGCCGGTGAAGAAGCTCAAGACCGAATGAGCCGAGGTCTTGATGACAGCCTTGAGCTGGCGGGATCCGAAGGCGCGGTTGCCGGTGAATTCAACTTTCCGGACCGGCGTCTTGGCGCCTTCCGTGATCGTATAAACGAGATCGACGCTGCCGTTGCCGCGGTCGATGACCTCCGGCTTGACGATGACCTCGTCGCGACCCGCCCTTCGATAAACCTCGACGATGCGATTGGCATCGGACTGAACCATAGCCCGCTGCAACGTGCCGCGCGGTCTGGACTCGATCGCCGCGGAAAGGTCGGCGTCCTTGATCTTCTTGTTGCCCTCGAACGCGATGCGGGCAAGCACGGGCGCTTCAGTGACGCGAACGACGACAGATTCACCGAAGCCGCCGATCGAGACACTCTCAAACAATCCGGTCGCAAGCAACGATTTCAGGGCGGCGTCACGCGAGGCCTCGTCGTAACGCCCGCCTTGTGAGGTGTGAAAATAGGCGCGAATGGTCTCCGCTTCGACACGGCGATTGCCTTCGACAACGATCGAATTACGTGGTGGCGCTGTTTCGGCTGCCATCGCGATCGACATCATCGCCACGGTTGCGGCCAGTATGCCGCCCATCGCCAGCAGGCGCTGCGCGCGCTGGCGGTGGATGTTACGTCTGTTGGTCACGTCCCTGCCGGACTCCCGATTGTCCACCGCCGATGCAATTGCCGCCGCGGGGCAAAAGAATGTCTGACTCAGGGAGAGTTGCGGGCAACCCTTGCCACATTTTGAACGCCAAGCTTAACGCCGGATTTTCTCGGAATTGCCGCAATGAGCGCCTCATCCTCGGGGCCAATCAGGCAGGGGAGACGCCGGCACCAGGCGTGCCGGCGGTCTTCCAGGAGTATCCTATGCGTTACGCAACTCTCGTCGCCGCGGCACTCATGCTGGCTCAGCCGGCATGGGCAGAGAAGGCGCCCGAGGTCGACCCACGCGCTTCGCTCGGCGTCGTTCAGCAGTGGATCTACAATTACCGGGCAAAACCGGATTACGCCCATGTCCCCGCCGCCGTGCGGGTGCTGTTCCACACCCAGACCTTCAAGGAGCCGGAAAACGCCGGCATCTATCTCGGCTTCATTGCGGGGGCGATCGGATCGAATCCGGCGAAGGCGGAGAAGCTCATCGCCAGTTTCTTCCCGGTGGCGCCCGAAGACGAGTGGGTCATCGTCCGCGCCATCGCCTATTCGGGCCTGCCGGACTGGCGCAACGTGCTGCGCCGGGTGGCGCCGCGGATGCCGGCACGGCGCGCGATGATCGATGCGTACCTGTCAGGCAAGCTACCGATCCTGAGCGAGATTCCGCTGGAAGAGACCAGGCCCGGCATGATGGACAAGCTGAAGACCTCCTTCACGAAGAATCCCTTCGCCAAGGAGGAGAAGAAGGTCAACACGACGATCAGCTTCGCCGGTAGCCAGGACTTGCTCGACACACTGTGGGGCTATTATTTCGCAACGGGATCGCAGATGCCGATCAAGCGCATCGTGGAGATGCTGCCCTGGAGCAAGAGCCGCGACACCGTCGACAAGCTGACGGTGGGCAGCATGGCCCGATATACGCTGGCAAGCTACGCGATCCGCGACACCAAATTGCGGGAGATGCTGCGCAGCGAATTGGCTGGTGCGAAGGATCCGATCAAGGCGCCGCTCGCGGAAGTGGTTGAGGCCGCCGATACCGTGCAGATCGGCGCGCTGCGCCGCGATGCTCTTGCTGCGGTCGACGACCTCAAGGCCAAGGGGTCGGACTCGCGGCGCAACCTCGACTTCTGGGGGCAGGTCGGCGTCGGCGCCGTCGCGCTTGGCTGCGTCTCGGCCGCAGCGATGGGGGCCGTCGCAGTCGGCATCCCCTGCGTGATCGGGGGCTCCGCCTCGCAGGGGCTGCTGTCGTTCTGGCAGAAGAACCAGCAGTAAACGGCGGCAGATCGGCGCTGCCCGGTTGAATTGGCGTCGCGGACGCCCTTTCTGATCTAATCGGCGGCTGGCCAAATGCTTAGCTATGCCCGCGACAGGTCCCGCCCTGCAAAATCCGGATTTGGCCTTATCTGCGGCGTTCGCTAAAAAGCCCCAAAGTGAAGCGCCCGGCTTTCAATGCCGCGGCGCGAAACAACGGGGAAACGCCGGAATGACCGCAGGACCGCATTTGCCGGAGCGCACGCCGCGCGCAAAGGATCAGCCGACGGCGCTCGATGGTGTCCTGGTGGTCGATTTCACCCGTGTCGTGGCTGGACCCGCCTGCACGCAGACGCTGGCCGATTTCGGCGCCGAGGTCATCAAGATCGAGAATCCCGACGGCGGCGACGATACCCGCTCCTATGAGCATGCCGAAATCGGCGGCGAGAGCGCAGCCTTCCTCACCCTCAACCGCAACAAGCGCGGCATCGCGCTCGATTTCACCAACCCGAAAGCGCTCGAGATTGCCCGTGCGCTGATCGCGAAAGCGGACGTGGTGGTGGAGAATTTCTCGGGCGGCGTGATGAAGAAGTACGGTCTTGACTACGACTCGGTGGTGTCGAGCAATCCGCGGCTGGTCTACTGCTCGATCTCGGCCTACGGCCGCAAGGGTGACTTTGCGCTTCGCCCGGGCTTCGATCCGATCACGCAGGCGGAAAGCGGCTTCATGTCGCTCAACGGCTTTCCGGATAGCGAGCCGGTTCGCACGGGCTCGCCAATTGTCGATTTCGCGACCGGCATGTCCGCCTGCAACGTGATTCTGATGGCGCTCCTGGCACGCGAAAAGCTCGGCCGTGGCCAGCGGGTCGAGGTCGCGCTGATCGACACCGCGGTCGCGTTGACCGGATTCTACGGCATGGCCTACTTGATCAGCGGCAACAATCCCGGTCGTTTCGGCAACTCGCCGAACGGATCGCCGACCGTCGGCGTCTTCCGCGCCTCCGACGGGCCGCTCTACATGGCCTGCGCGAACGACCGGTTGTATCGCCGGCTGGTGACGGAAGTTCTGGATCGGCCGGACCTCGTCACCGACCCCGACTTTTCCCATCGCAAGGCGCGCACCGCCAACAAGGAAAAGCTGCGCGGCATCATCTCCGGCATCTTCGCGACCGACAGTCTGGAGCACTGGATGGCGAAGATGAAGAAGGCCAATATTCCCGTCGGCTATCTGCGCACAGTGGAGGAAGGCTTCAATGCGCCGGAGGTACGCGGTCGCGATCGGCTCAGCCGTATCCCGCATCCGACCGCGGGTTCCGTGCCCAACATCGAGACCCCGCTCAGTATGAGCCTGACCCCGGCAATCGATCCGGTGGCCGCGCCGCTGCTCGGCCAACATACCAAGGAAGTGCTGCGCAAGACGCTCGGCTACGACGATCGCCGTATCGCCGAGCTCGCCGAGGCCGGCGCTTTCGGCAAACCGATCCCGTCGCGCGGCACGGATGAATAGGACGAACAAGGAGCGAAGCACATGAATGACGGGACGCCGGTTCGGCCGCGCAATGTTGAACTCGGCGCCAGCGGCGAGGAATTCCAGAACCTGCACGAGTTCGTGCGTAAGGCTCGCACGCGGCTCAACCAGAATGCATGGGACTATATCGTCGGCGCCTCCGAGACCGAGACGACGATGCGGCGCAACCGCATGTCGCTCGACGAGATCGCGTTTCGCCCGCGCGTGCTGCGCAACGTCGCAAAGGTTGATGCTTCCGTCGAAGCATTCGGCCGCAAGATGCGACTACCGGTGGTGCTGGCGCCGGTCGGCGCGCTCGAGATCTTCGATCCGGATTCCGCTGCCGCCGCGGCGCGCGGCGCCGGCAGGTTCGGCGCTTCGCACATGTTGAGCTCGGTGTCGGAGCCGGGCCTCGAGAAGACGGCGCAGGCCGCGCCGGACGCGCTGCGGTTCTTTCAGCTCTATGTCCGCGGCGACGATGCGTTCGTCGAGGACATCGTGAGCCGCAGCATTGCGTGCGGCTATGCAGCGTTCTGCCTGACGGTCGACACCGCCCATTACAGCCGCCGCGAGCGCGATATCGCCAAGCGCTATGTGCGGGAAAGCCGGATCCGGGCGACCGGCGGCGATTTCCAGAAGGGGCTGGACTGGCGCACGGTGAAACTGGTCAAGGACAAGTTCAAGATACCGCTTGTCATCAAGGGTATCGCCACCGCTGAAGACGCGAAGATCGCAATCGACCACGGGGTCGACTGGATCTACGTCTCCAATCATGGCGGCCGCCAGCTCGATCACGGCCGCGGTGCGATGCATGTGCTGCCCGAGATCGTCGATGCGGTGGCCGGGCGCGCGAAGATCATGGTCGACGGCTCGTTCTGCCGCGGCACCGACATCGTCAAGGCGATCGCCTCGGGGGCCGATCTCGTCGGCATCGGACGGCTGCAGTGCTGGGCGCTGGCCGCAGGTGGCGAGGAGGGCATTGTCCGCATGCTGGAGCTGCTCGAAGACGAAGTGATCCGCTGCCTTGGTCTGCTCGGCGTCACCAGCTTCAAGGAGCTGGACAAGTCGTATCTGCACCAGGCTCCGGCGACCAATCTGCCCAGCGTGTTTAGCGCGTTCCCGCTACTGGATATCGAGCCGTACCGGTACTAATACGGGGCCTGCGGCAAGCCACAATCCCGACATCATTCGGCATCGCGCATTTTTGGCGCGATGCGCCGATATTTATTGATGAAATTACGCCCGCGCTGCTGCGGACAACCACGCCTGCGAAGGGGCGTTCCAACAAGTTCCCCCGCTTCGTCCTGAAAATGCGCCAAGCGCTGACGTTTTTGGCCACATTCGAAAACGACCATCGAGGGCATGAAAACGCTCGCCGTCATA